>JBAUTZ010000290.1:0-29427 GCA_049582445.1 Burkholderiales bacterium | reverse complement strand
GCAAGGGGATCTGTCTCGGCCCGAACAACTGGGTCGGGCGCGGCTATCAGGTCGTCCCGGTGGGTATCACCGTCGAAGGCGCAAACATCCTCACCCGCAGCCTGATTATCTTCGGCCAGGGCGCGATTCGCTGCCATCCCTACGTACTGCGCGAGATGCGCGCGGCGAAGGAGATGAGCGGCGAGCAGGCTATTCGCGAGTTCGACGACGCGTTCACCTCGCACGTCGGCCACGTCGTGGCCAACGGCGTGCGCGCCTTCGTGCACGGCCTGACGGGCGCGCGCCTGGCGCGGGTCCCCGCCGGCGCAGCGCGGGAAACCGCGCGCTACTACCAGCGCGTGTCGCAGCTCTCGGCCGTCTTCGCATTTCTCGCGGATATGTCGATGATGGCCCTGGGCGGCGCGCTCAAGCGCAAGGAAAAGCTCTCGGCGCGGCTCGGTGACGTGCTGTCGATGATGTATCTGGTGTCGGCTACGCTCAAGCGCTACGAGGACCAGGGCCGCACGAAGGAGGACTTGCCGCTGCTGCACTGGTCGGTGCGCGATGCACTCTGGCAGGCCCAGCAGGCGATCGACGCCGTCTACGCCAATTTCCCGGTCAAACCGCTGCGCCGATTGCTTCGCTGGGCGGTGTTCCCCCTGGGCACGCCGTTCCGCCCGCCCAAAGACGCTCACAACCACGAGTGCGCCAGGCTGGTGCTGGAGCCTGGCGCAGCGCGCGAGCGCCTCACCGAGGGAATGTACGTCCCGAAAGACCAGTCCGACGCGACCGGGATACTCGAAGCGGCGTTTCGCGCCACCATCGCCTGCGAGCCGATCGAGAAGAAGATCCGGGAAGCGGTGCGCAGCGGCCGGCTGCAGCCGCAAGCGGGCACGGACAGCGCAGTGCTGGCGCGCGAACTTGGCGTGATCAACGCCGACGAGCTCGCGCTGTGGCAGCCGAAGGAGACGCTACGCAAGGAAGTGATCAAGGTGGACGATTTCCCGCAGGACTTCGGCCGCGCCGAGATCCTGCAGAAGCAAGCTCAGAGCGCACCGCTCAAGGCGAAGGCCGCCTGACCATGTACTCGAAGCCGATCTACGTCGTCGACGGCGCGCGCACGCCGTTCCTGAAAGCCAGGAACCGTCCCGGGCCGTTCGCGGCGAGCGACCTCGCGACCCAAGCCGGTCGCGCATTGCTCATGCGGCAGAAATTCGAGCCGGCAGAGCTCGACGAGGTCATTCTCGGCTGCGCGGCGCCCTCGGTCGACGAGGTGAACATCGGCCGCGTGGTAGCGCTGCGCATGGGTTGCGGCCAGAAAGTTCCGGGCTGGACGGTGATGCGGAATTGCGCCTCGGGCATGCAGGCGCTCGACTCGGGTATCGCCAACATCCTGACGGGGCGGACGCAGCTGGTGCTCGCCGGTGGCGTCGACGCGCTCTCGCGCGCGCCGCTCCTTTATGCCGACGCGATGGTGCAGTGGTTCGCGGACATGGCCACGGCAAAGACGGCCGGCCAGAAGGCGGCCCTGTTCGCAAGGCTGCCGCTGAGGACGTTGCTCGCCCCGGTCATCGGCATCATGAAGGGGCTCACCGACCCGATGGTCGGCCTTTTGATGGGTCAGACCGCGGAGAACCTCGCCTACCGCTTCGGCATCACGCGCGAGCACATGGACGAGTTCTCGCTGCGCAGCCACGAGAGGACCGCGGCGGCGCAGGACGCCGGTCACCTGGCCGCAGGCGGCGGCGAACTCGAGGCGCTCTACGACCGCGACGGCACCGCCTACACGCTCGATGACGGCGTGCGACGCGACGTATCGCGCGAGAAGCTCGCCAAGCTGAAGCCGTTCTTCGATCGCAAGTACGGCAACGTGACCCCGGGAAACAGCTCGCAAATCACGGACGGCGCCGCGTGGCTGATCCTCGCGTCGGAGGAAGCGCTGCAGCGGCACGCCCTCGAGCCGATCGGGCGCATCGTCGATTCCGAGTGGGCGGGACTAGACCCGGCACAGATGGGGCTGGGACCGGTGCAGGCGGCGACGCCGATCCTCAAGCGCCATGGGCTCGCCCTCGACGACCTCGATTACTGGGAGATCAACGAGGCGTTCGCCGCGCAGGTGCTGGCCTGCCTCGCGGCATGGAAGGACGACCGCTACTGCCGCGACGAACTCGGGCTGGAAGGCGCCATGGGCACGCTCGACGAAACGAAGCTCAACGTCGACGGCGGCGCCATCGCGCTCGGCCACCCGGTGGGAGCCTCGGGCGCGAGAATCGTTCTGCACCTGCTCAAGACGCTCAAGCGCAAGGGAGCGCAGCGCGGCATCGCCTCGATCTGCATTGGCGGCGGCCTGGGCGGCGCAATGCTCGTGGAGGCTCTGTGAAGCACTGGCGTCACGAGCAGGACCCCGCCGGACTGGCGTGGCTAGTGTTCGACAAGCAGGGCGAATCGACCAACACTTTCTCGCGCGGCGCGCTCGAGGAGGCCGTCTCCGCGCTCGAGGAGATCGCGGCCGCGCGTCCGAAGGGGCTGATCGTTCGCTCGGCGAAGGAGAATTTCATCGCGGGTGCGGATGTAAACGAGTTCGTCAACTTCAAGACCACGCAAGAGGCTGTCGAATTCACGCGCCTGGGCTGGGACATGACGCAAATGCTGCGCAAGCTGCCGTTCCCGACGACCGCGATGATCAACGGATTCTGCATGGGCGGAGGCCTTGAGCTGGCCCTCGCCTGCCGCTATCGCGTGGCGCTGGACGATCCGAAGACGCGCTTCGCGTTCCCCGAGGTTATGCTCGGCATCTGGCCCTTCTGGCACGGACTGCAATGGCTGCCCAAGCTCATCGGGCCGGCGGCGGCAATGGACATGCTGCTCACCGGGCGGACGGTCGACGTCCGTCGCGCCAAGCGCGTCGGCCTCGTCGACGAGGCGGTGCCGCTCAGGATCCTGCAGAACACGGCGCGTATGGTGACGCTCGCTGCGCGCCCTCCGCGCAAACCGCCGCTCCTGCAACGCTTCATGCTATCCGCCCCCGGACGCAGGCTGGTGGTTGCCCAAGCGAGAAAGCAGGTCCGCAAGCGTGCGCGTCGCGAGCACTACCCTGCGCCGCACGCGATCCTCGACGCATGGCTCAAGTACGACGGCGACCCGTTCGTCGAGCCAAACGACCCGACCTGCTCGATCAAGGCGCTGTCCGAGCACCCCACGACGCGAAACCTGATCCGCGTGTTCTTTCTCCAGGAACGGCTCAAGTCCGCGGGCAAAGCCTCCAGCTTCACGGCCCGGCGCCTGCACGTCGTCGGCGCCGGCGTCATGGGCGGCGACATTGCGGCCGTGTGCGCGATGCGCGGACTGACGGTCACGCTGCAGGACACTTCGCCCGAGCGTATCGCGCCGGCGATCAAGCGGGCGGCGAAGTTCTTCGAGCGGAGACTGCGCGACAAGCGGCGCGTGCGCGACGCGCTCGACCGGCTGGTGCCCGACGTCGAAGGCCGCGGTGCCGCACATGCAGACGTCATCATCGAGGCGATTTTCGAGGACCTCGACGCCAAGCGCGCGCTGTTCGCGCGGCTCGAGCGTGTGGCCAAGCGGGACGCAATCCTCGCCTCGAACACCTCCAGCTTGAAACTCGCCGACATCGCCACGGCGCTGGACAATCCCGCCCGGTTGGTCGGAATCCACTTCTTCAACCCGGTGCCGCAGATGATGCTGGTCGAAGTGGTGGCGGGAGCAAAGACCGATCCGGGGCTCGCAGACGCAGCGGCGGCGTTCGTACGGCAGATTGACAAGCTTCCGCTCCCGGTCAAGGATGCTCCGGGATTTCTGGTCAACCGCGTGCTCGGCCCTTACATGCAGAACGCATTCAAGCTGCTCGACGAAGGCATGCGGCCGGAGGCCATCGATGCGGCGATGGAAGCCTTCGGCATGCCGATGGGACCAATCGAGCTGGCCGATACCGTCGGTCTCGACATCTGCCTTGCCGCGGGCAAAGAACTGGCGAGGAAAGGCGCCGGCGAGCCCCAAGCCCCGAAGGTGCTGCTGGACAAGGTCGCGCTTGGGCAGCTCGGCAAGAAGACCGGCCAGGGCCTGTACCGCTATGAGAAGGGAAAGCCCGTCAAGGAAGTTGCCCGGTCGTCGCCGCCGCAAGAGCTGATCGATTCGCTGATCGGCCCATATCTCGACGAGGCCCAGGCAGTGCTCGCCGACGGTATCGTCGCCGACGCCGACCTGATCGACGCTGGCCTGATCTTAGGCACCGGCTTCGCGCCATTCAGGGGCGGGCCGCTGCACTATCTTGCCGAGAAGAAACGCTAGATGGGCAAGGCCTCGCACCAACCGCCGGGGCTGAAACTGCCCAAGGGCAGAATTCCCGCGCTGCGCGTGGTGCCGATGCCGGCCGATGCCAACCACAACGGCGACATCTTCGGCGGCTGGATCATGTCGCAGGTCGACGTCGCCGGCGGCACGGTCGCGGGCCGCTTGGCGCGAGGCCGCGTCGCCACCGTAGCGGTCAATTCGTTCGTTTTCAAGCAACCGGTGCAGATCGGTGACGTTCTTTCGTTCTACGCGGACGTGGTCCGGGTTGGCACAACTTCGATCACTGTCAACGTCGAGGTCTACGCCGAGCGGCGCCCCGCCGATCCCAAGGTGGTGAAGGTGACGGAAGCGACGCTTACCTATGTCGCGATCGACCCGCAGGGAGCGCCGCGCGCGATTCCGAAGTGATGGCCGCGGAACCGGTCGAGTTCGCAGCGCGCGATGGCCTGCAGATCGGCGGCACGCTGTTTCGCGCTTCCGCGCCCGCCGCGCGGGTGGTACAGGTCCAGGCCGCGGCCGGGGTGCCGCAAGAGTACTACGCGAAATTTGCCGCTTACCTCGCCTCGCGCGGCTTCACCGTGCTGACCTTCGACTACCGAGGCATCGGCCGCTCGCGTGCGGGTGCTCTGCGCGGCCTGAGCGCACGCATGCGCGACTGGGCGCTGCTCGACGCGGCGGGAGGGCTCGACCTTCTCTCCCGGGTCGCGCCCGCGGCGCGGCAGCTGATCGTCGGCCATAGCTTTGGCGGTGTCTGCACCGCGCTGCTGCCGCAGGCGCCGGAGATTGCCGCCGTGCTGATGGTCGGTTCGCAAAGCGGCTACTGGCGCCACTGGCCACCCCTCGCGCGGTGCGGGATGTGGCTCGCCACGCACGCGGTCCTTCCGCTCGTGCCACGGCTGCTCGGCTACTTCCCGTCCTCGCGCCTCGGCTTCGGCGAGGACCTCCCGGCAGGCGTGGCAATCGAATGGGCGAGCTGGTGCCGCCACCCCCGCTATCTGGTTGGCGCGCTCGGCGCGCAGGACCGCTTCGCGCGCTTTAACGCGCCACTTCGCGCCATCGCGGCAACCGACGACGCCTTCGCGCCGCCGCGCGCCGCGCGGGCGCTGCTCGATCTCTATCCGTCGGCGCGGCGCGAGCTACGGCAGGTCGCCCCGCGCGACGCCGGGGCCGAGAGGATCGGGCATTTCGGCTATTTCCGCGAGCGCTTTCGAGACACGCTGTGGCGCGAGGCGGCCGACTGGCTCGCGCTGCAATGACTTCTGGACGGGCGGGCGACGTGTCGGCGGCACGCCGCGCGCACGTTCTGACCGTCCCGGACGGCGCGCGCATCACCTACGCGCGATCCGGCGCGCAGGGCGCGCGGCGGGCGATGGTGCTGCTGCATGGCGCCGCCAGCAACATGAGCCGCTGGTCGGAATTCGTCGCGCAGACCTCGCTTGGCGAGTCCTGGGCGCTGCTGCGGCTCGACCTGCGCGGCCAGGGACGCTCCGTGCACCGCGGACGCATCGGCATGACCGAGTGGTGCGCCGATCTCGCGGCGATCCTGCGGGCCGAGGGCCTTTCGCGGGCGATCGTCGTCGGCCATTGCCTGGGCGCGAACATCGCGCTCCAGTTCGCCTCGCGTTACCCGGACAGGGTCGCGGGCGCGGTGCTGATCGAGCCGATGCCGCCCGGGGCGCTCGCCGGCACGATGCGGCGCGTGGCGCGGTTGCGGCCACTTCTCGTCGCGGCCACCGTGCTCACGCGCGCGCTGAATGCGCTGGGACTCCACCGTCGCCGACTCGCCGGGATGGACTTGGAGCAGCTCGATCGCGAAACGCGCGCCGCGCTCGCGGCCGGCCCGCAGGGCGAAGCCGTGCTCGCGCGCTACGCCTCGCCGCTCGCGGACCTGCGCAGCACGCCGAGCGGCGCCTATTTCCAGGCTCTGGTCGCAGTCACTGCGGAGTTGCCAGACCTGACGGGCGTGGCCGCGCCGGTGCTCGCCCTGCTGTCGGCGCGCGGCACCTTCACCGACCCAGAGCGTACCCGCGAAGCGCTGCGCGCGCTGCCCGACTGCGAGATCGTCGAGCTCGATGCGCGCCACTGGATTCCGACCGAGCAGCCGCGAGCGATGCGCGCGGCGATCGAAGCCTGGGTCGCGCGCAGGTTCCCGAGCGGCGACTAGCCGCCGCCCAGACCGGGAAAAAGCTGTACCAGCCCCGCCGCCATCGTCTGGATGGCGATCGCGGCGAGCAGCAATCCGAGCAGACGCGTCGCGATGTTGAGCCCCGTCGTGCCCATGCGCGGCGCGAGCGCATGCGCGAAGCGGAGCACGACCCAGAGCAGAGCGCACACCAGCGCGATACACAGGACCATCGCAGCCAAATGCGCGACTCCGTGCGCTTGCGCCGCGATGATGGTTGTGCCGATCGCTCCCGGGCCCGCGAGTAGCGGTACCGCGAGCGGCACTACTCCCGAGAGTTCTCCGGCCTCCAGTTCCTCTGCCTCCGCCGCGGACTGGCGCAAGCCCCCGGCGCGCGCGTTCAGCATCGCAAGCGCCATCAACAGCAGCACCAGGCCGCCTCCCACGCTGAACGCTGGCAAGCTCGCGCCGATGAGGCGCAGCAGGCCCTCGCCGAAGAGCGCCGATCCCGCGAGCACGCCGAACACCGTAAGCGCAATCACGCGCGCCAGCGCGACGCGTTCCGCCGGCGCGCGCGACGCCGTGACGCCGACGAAGATCGGCAGCGCGAGAAATGGGTCGAGGACCGCCGTCAGGGTGACCGCGAAGCGCAGATACTCCCCGAACGGCGCAAGCTCGTGCACCGGCCGGCGCTACTTCTTGGCTCGTGCCAGCATCGCTTCCTGCGCGGCTTTGCGATCCGCGCTTACCCTGGCGAATGCCGGCCGCTCGCCGAGCATCTTGATGTAGGGCTTGACCGGAAGGTCCTCGAGGAAGTCGCGTCCGAAGGCCATCTTGCTGATCATCGATACCAGCGGCAGGTGGACGTAGGCCGCGCAGTCTGCGAGCGTCAGCTCCTTGCCGGCGACATAGGGGTCGAATCTGGCCCGGGTCGCGAATGCGCGCACGCCCTTCGCGAGGTCGCGCTCAACCTCCTTCTTGGTCTCGTCCGACACCTTGCCGCCGAAGAAGTACTCTCTATACAGGCGCCGCACCGGAAGCTCCATGTGGAGCTCGATGTACTGGATCAACTCGCGCACCTTCGCCCTGGCGAGCGGGTCCGTTGGGTACAGAGGCTTTTGCCGATGGGTGTCCTCGAGGTACTCGCAGATCACCTGCGATTCCGTGAGGATCGAACCGTCGACCTCTAGGAACGGAACCTTGCCGAGCGGCGAGCGTGTCAGGAAATCGTCCTTCTGCGACGGCGCGCAGCTCGCATCCTCCTCGAATGCCACGCCCTTCTCGAGCAGGGCGATGCGCACCTTGTTGTGATAGTTGCTGACGTGGAAGCCGCACAGCTTGAGCATGGGTTCTCCTTGGTTCGATGCAGGTGAAATCGCCGATCAGAGCAGGCTTTCGGCCGGCGTGTGATCCAAACCGAGGGCCTGCGCCACGGCGCGGTGGGTCACCTTGCCGCGCGCCACGTTCAGACCCTCACGGAAATTCGGGTCGTCCGCCAGGGCTCGTGCCCAGCCCTTGTCCGCCAGCGCAAGCACGAACGGCAGCGTCGCGTTGTTGAGCGCGTAAGTCGAGGTGCGCGGCACTGCGCCCGGCATGTTAGTGACGCAGTAATGCACTACGCCGTCGACCACGTAGGTGGGATCGGCATGCGTCGTCGGACGCGACGTCTCGAAGCAGCCGCCTTGATCTATCGACACATCGACCAGCGCGGCCCCCGGCTTCATGCGCTTGACCAGCTCGCGCGTCACCAGCTTGGGCGCCGCCGCACCCGGCACCAGCACCGCCCCCACCACCAGGTCTGCCGACGGGACGTGCTGCTCGATTGCGTCTTGACTCGAGTACACCGTGACCACCCGCGCCCCGAATTCGCTCTCGATCCTGCGCAGGGCGTCGACCGAGCGATCTAGCGCGAATACGCGCGCGCCCGAGCCGACCGCGATGCGCGCCGCATTGGCACCGACCACACCGGCGCCAAGGATGACGATTTTCGCGGCGGGCACGCCCGGCACGCCCGCAAGCAGCGTGCCCATGCCGCCGCGCTCCTTCTCCAGGCAGCCTGCGCCTACCTGGATCGCCATCCGCCCCGCCACCTCGGACATCGGCGCCAGTAGCGGCAAGCCGCCGCCGGGCCGCGTGACCGTCTCGTACGCAATGCACGCCGCGCCTGACGCGACGAGATCGCGCGCTTGCTCCGGGTCCGGAGCCAGGTGCAAATAGGTAAACAGGATTTGATGGGAGCGCAACCGCTTGCGCTCCCCGGCCTGCGGCTCCTTCACCTTGACGATCAGTTCGGCATCGGCGAAGGCGTCCTGGACAACCTTCGCCCCCGCCTTTTCGTATGCCGCGTCCCCCACACCGATGCCCGCCCCGGCGCCGCGCTCGACCAGCACCTCGTGCCCATGCGCCACCACCTCGCGCACCGAAGTCGGTGTCAGGCCGACGCGGTACTCATGGACCTTGATCTCGCGCGGCACTCCTACACGCATGGCAGTCCGCCTATGCGCGCCGCTTCGGCGCGACGGCCTCTGCCACGGTGGTCTGCTCGCCGATCTCGAGCTTGGCAATCTGATTGCGGTGCACTTCGTCGGGCCCGTCGGCGAACCGTAGCGTCCTCGCATGCGCGTACGCCGCGGCCAGGCCGAAGTCCTCGGCCACGCCGCCACCGCCGTGCACCTGCATCGCCCAATCGATCACCTTGCAGGCCATGTTCGGCGCCAACACCTTGATCATCGCGATCTCCTTGCGCGCCACCTTGTTGCCCACGGTATCCATTTTCCATGCAGCGTTCAGCACCATGAAGCGCGCCGAGTCGATCATGATGCGCGCCTCCGCGATGCGCTCCCGCGTCACGCCCTGCTCGGCCACGGTGCGGCCGAACGCCACGCGGCTGCTCGCCCGCTTGCACATCTTCTCGAGCGCGCGCTCTGCCTGGCCGATCAGGCGCATGCAATGATGGATCCGGCCCGGCCCGAGGCGGCCTTGCGCGATCTCGAAGCCGCGCCCCTCGCCGAGCAGAACGTTCGCTGCCGGCACGCGCACGTTCTTGAGCTCGATCTCCATGTGGCCGTGCGGCGCGTCGTCGTAGCCGAACACCTTCAGGTGGCGCACGACCCGGATGCCCGGCGTGGCGGCGGGCACCAATATCATCGACTGCTGGCTGTGGCGCGACGGGTTATCCGGCGCGGTCTTGCCCATCAGGATGTAGAGCTTGCAGCGCGGGTCGCCCGCGCCGGAGGACCACCACTTCGTGCCGTTGATCACGTAGTGGTCGCCTTCGCGCTTGATGTGGGTCTGGATATTGGTCGCGTCCGACGACGCCACCGCGGGCTCGGTCATGAGGAAGGCCGAGCGGATCTTGCCCTGGAGCAAGGGCTCGAGCCATTCATCCTTCTGCGCCTCAGTGCCATAGCGCTCGATCGTCTCCATGTTGCCCGTGTCGGGCGCGGAGCAATTGAACACTTCAGGCGCCCAGCTCACGCGCCCCATGATCTCGCAAAGCGGCGCGTACTCGAGATTGGATAGTCCCTCGGGAGCGCGCGGCGAACGCGGCAGGAACAGGTTCCACAACCCGGCGGAGCGCGCCTTGGGCTTGAGCTCTTCGATGATCGGCACGGGCTGCCAGCGATCGGGTCCATGGCAGTGGTCATACCAGGCCTTCTCGTTCGGATAGACATGCTCGTTCATAAAGGCAACGAGCCTCTTTTGCAGCTCCTTTACCTTGAGTGAATACTCGAAGTCCATGCTGTTCTCCTAGGCGGCTCGTTTCAGAATTTTCTCGACTTGTTGCCAACCCAGCTCGGCAAGCAGCGGCGCCTTGCTGCCGGCTTCGACCGCATGCGCGCTCGCCGCGGTGCCGTCCACCACCCTCTTCTTGATGCCCTGCGTGATCGCGGCGATACGAAACAGGTTGTATGCCATGTAGAAGTCCCAGGTCGTCGCATCGATGCCGGCCCGACCGGTCCTCCTGCAGTACATGTCGATGTATTCGCGCTCGGTCGGAATACCGAGCTCCTCCAGAGGCAGACCCCCGATGCCGCGAAACTTGCCCGGGGGGATGCGCCAGCTCATGCAATGGTAGGCAAAATCGGCCAGCGGGTGGCCGAGCGTCGACAGCTCCCAGTCGAGCACCGCCAGGATTTTCGGCTCGCTCAAATGAAATATGGCGTTGTCGAGCCGGTAGTCGCCGTGCACGACGCTGGTTTCGTCCCCCGGCGGTATGTTCTTCGGCAGCCACTCGATCAGGCTGTCCATGGCCTCGATCCTCTCGGTTTCCGAGGCACGGTATTGCTTGGTCCAGCGTCCGATCTGGCGCTCGACGTAGCTGCCAACCTTGCCGAAGCCCTCCAGCCCGACCGCCTTGTAGTCGATCGTGTGCAGCAGCGCGATCACGCGGTTCAACTCTTGCCAGACCGCCTGACGTTCCGCTGGCGTCATTCCGGGAAGCGCCTGGTCCCAGAGCACCCGGCCCTCGACACAGTCCATGATGTAGAAGGCCGTCCCGATCACCGATTCGTCCTCGCACAGCACGTAGGGTCGTGCGACGGGGAAGCCGACGCCGTGAAGCGCCTTGATGACGCGGAATTCCCGCTCCACCGCGTGCGCCGAAGGCAGCAGCTTTCCCGGAGGTTTGCGCCGCAGCGCGTAATGTTTGCCAAAAGCGCTGAGCCGATAAGTCGGGTTCGACTGCCCGCCCCTGAACTGCTCGACGGCGAGAGGCCCGGAATAGCCGGCCACGTTGGCGCGCATATACTCGTGCAGGCGCCCGACGTCGAACCGGTGCCGCTCTTCGACCGGCTTGGTGCCGACGAACTGTTCGTACATGGGGGAATCGAAACGTGCGAGACTTGTCGTGGCAAGCTTACGCCGAATCGCCGAGCAGCGGCAATTTGCCGGCGAAACACGGGCCACACTTCGGTGCGGAGGCAAAAATGTCGAAGGCCAAGCTAAGCGCGGATAGCAGGGCGCGCGCAAGGCGATTCTCGGTAAGCCATCTCTCGAAGTCGAAATTCGAGAAACGCGGCCTGCGCAGCTACTTCGAATACCGCGACCTGGGAATCCGGCGCGCCACGCGCGGCAAGGTGATCGCGCACGTGATACGCGCGCGCCCGGGCAAGGCGCCGCACGGCGAGTGGCACCAGCATGCCTGTGACGCCCAGTTCGTGTACGTGCTGAAGGGCTGGGTACTCTTCGAGTACGAGGGGATCGGACAGGTGCTGATGA
This sequence comes from Burkholderiales bacterium, assembly GCA_049582445.1. Classification (GTDB taxonomy): domain Bacteria; phylum Pseudomonadota; class Gammaproteobacteria; order Burkholderiales; family SG8-39; genus DAHVFK01. The sequence continues at coordinate 17,795 of JBAUTZ010000290.1, read as the reverse complement.
AGGCTGGAAGCTGCTTCTACCAGCCGCCGCGCATCCGCCACCGCGAGCTCGAGCACTCGCGCGACGTCGAAATGCTCGAGATCGTAACGCCGGCGCGCTTCAGGACCTATCCCGCGGAGAAACCTGCAGCCAGAAAGTCACCGGCCCGTCGTTGACCAGGCTAACCTGCATGTCGGCGCCGAATTGGCCGATGGCCACCTCGGCGACGCGGGCGCGGGTCCTCTCGACGAAGCGGCGAAACAGGCGTTCACCCTCCTCGGGCGGGGCAGCCGAAGAGAAGCTCGGCCGCGCCCCCTTACCGGTGTCCGCGGCGAGCGTGAACTGGGACACGGCGAGCAGCGAGCCCCCGGTGTCCGTAAGGGGCAGGTTCATCTTGCCCTGCGCATCAGCGAATATGCGGTAGCCGACGACGCGCTCTGCGAGCCGGTCGGCCTCGTGCTCGGTATCCCCTCGTTCGACCGCCACCAGCGCGAGGATTCCCGGTCCAATGCGGGCGATTGCGCAGCCATCGACCGAAACGTTCGCTTCGGCGACGCGCTGGATCAGTGCAATCAAGCGATGATGTCCGGGATCAACCGGTTCTTTAGCAACTCGATCTGGTCCCTTAGCAGCAGCTTGCGCTTTTTCAGGCGCCGAAGCTGAAGCTGATCCTGCGCAGGGTCGCGCACGAGCAGGTCGATCACGTCGTCAAGGTCCCGGTGCTCGACCTCTAGCGCCTCGATACGCGCTGCGAGCAGTGATCGTTCCTCGTCGGTGAGCGGAAGATTGGCCACGCTCAGTTCCCCGAGCGACGCAAAAGTTCGCCGACCCGGCAATTAATGACAAATTTATACACTCGCGCGGGGGTCGGTTTCGTGAAATAGGTCATCGTCTGACCGCGAGCTTTCGCACATCCTAACGCCAGTTGTCTACAGGGAAAAGGCCCCCGAGTGCAGCACGCGACCACATCCACAGGCGAGTTTGAACCGCAGGAGCCCTCGGCGCAGCCGCGCCCCGTGGCTGACCACTTGCCCATGCGCCGCAGCGAATACGACGTCACCAACGAAATCCGGACCACGACGCCCGCGGAGGTGCACGCCGAAATCATCCGTCTGTTCCACGGCCTATATGACAACGCCCCGGGGAAGATCCTGCTTCGAGCATTCCAGGACATCGAACGCTTGTACTCCGGCGAGAACCCCGAGTACTACCCGTGCGACACCGCCTATCACGACATCCAGCACGTGCTGGAGGTGACCCTCGCAATGGGGCGGTTGATGAACGGCTACGAGCGCAGCCGGCGAAATGGCACGCCCGCCCTGCCCCCCGAGTTGTTCGTGCTCGGTGTGCTCTCGGCACTGTTCCACGATTTTGGCTACCTCAGGCGACGCAGCGACCGCCGGCATCGCCACGGCGCCGAATATACGCTCACCCACGTCGGACGCGGCGCCCACTACCTGCGGCGCTACATGCAGCGTCTTGGCACAGGCAGACTGGCGGAAATCGCCTCCCGGCTGCTGCACTATACGGGTTACGAGCGGCCGGTGGAGTCCATCCGGGTAGGCGATACGCTGCTTAGGCGGGTCGGTCACATGCTCGGTACCGCAGACATCATCGCGCAGATGGCAGACCGCTGTTATTTGGAAAAATGTCGCGACCGGCTGTTTCCGGAATTCGTAGCCGGCGGCCTAGCGCGTCGTTCGCTCCCGGGCCGGCCGACCTACGTCCTCTTCTGGTCGGCCGACGACCTGGTGCGCAAGACGCCGGACTTCTATAGCAATGCGTTGAAGCGGCTCGACGTGCAGCTGGCGCGCGCGTACGAGTACGCGGGCCATCACTTCGGCGGGCAAAACCTCTACCTGGAGGAGATGCAGAAAAACGTTCTCTACGCCAGGCAGCTCTCCGAAGGCGACGCGAAGGAAATGCTGCGTCGCAGCCCTCCCGATACTCTCAGCCCGGCGGCCGAGCCCTACCCGCTCGATCCCGCTGATTCCTAGAGCGGTCTGGGCTGGGCGATCGCGAAGCCCTGGGCGAAATCGATTTGCAGCGACTCGAGAAAGCCGAGCGCCCCTCCCCACTCCACCGCCTCGGCAATAAGCTTGATTCCCAGGTTGCGACAGCTCTCGCTGAGTTGGCCGAGACTCGCGGCGACCTGCTCGTCGGGATTGGCCCGCAACACGGAGCCCCCGTTGAACTTCGCATAGCGCACGCCCAGCTCGCGCAAGCGGCTCATCGCGACCTCGTCGCGCGCGACCCCCGAGACCGCTACGGCGCAACCGAGGCCTACCAGCTTCCCGACGATCGCCTCGAATGCTTCCCGCTGCTCGCGGGCGCTATGCAGCGGGATCTCCAGCATCAGCCGCTCGGCCTCGACCCGTGCACGGGTAAGCTGCTGCGACAGGAACTCCGTGAAATCGGGGTCGGACAGGGTGTCTGCCGCGAGATTGATGCTGAAGCAGGGGCCGGTGCCGGCCGATTCGCCGCCTCGCATCGACTTCAACTTCGCGAGCGCCGTCGTAATGACCCAGCGATCCAGCATCGGCATTAGCCCCGCTTCCTGCAATACCGGGATGAACGAGCCCGGTGGAAGAAGTCCTTCCTCCTCGTCCCGGAAACGGACCAGGACCTCGAAGAAGCGGTCCTCCAGATGCGGCGAGGAGACTTGCACGATCGGCTGACAGTACAGAACGAAACGATCGCGCTGCAGCGCGCCGTTCAGGTAGGCGACCGCGGCGTCACGGTCGAAGAAAGAAGCTTCAGTCATCAGCCAGGACCCGTGCGAGAGCGCGGTTGCCGGCGAGTACAGTTCCATTCGTCACGGTGTACATCGCGGCCGCGCACGACTGAATTCTAACCGCTGAACGCGAGTTTCCCTGTTCGCACGGACACCTTCTCGCGCGCGCATGCCAGTATTATCCGCTGTTACATAGAACTCAGGTCCACACCGCAATGGAGCTCCTCAGCTGGAACGTGCATTGGTGCCGTGGCATCGACGGCCGCGTGGATCCCGGGCGAATTGCGCGCGAAGCGCGGCGTCTCGGAGACGCGGACATCATCTGCCTTCAGGAAGTCGCGGACAATTATGCGGCGTTGCCCGGCAGCGCGGGAGAGGACCAGGTCGCTGCGCTGGCGCGCGAATTCCCGGAGCACCATCAGGCGTTCGCGTGGGGCGTCGACGTGCCGGATCACCAGGGGCGCTCGGGGAGGTGCCGCCTCGGGAACCTGATCCTTTCGCGACTGCCGCTTGGGCGTGTGCTGCGCCACTCGCTTCCCTGGCCGGCGGCCGCAGGCATGCCGAGCATGCCTCGCGTCGCGCTCGAGGCGGTCGTCCATGCGCCCTTCGGCTCGCTGCGCGTGGTCACGACGCATCTCGAATACTATTCGCCCGCGCAGCGTGCCGCGCAAATCGAGCGCCTGCGTGAGCTGCACGCGGAAGCCTGCGAACATGCCGCCGCCCAGCCCTCCGATGCTTACGCCGACGGTCCGTTTCACCATCTGCCGCGCCCGGCGTCGGCAATCGTGACGGGTGACTTCAACCTGCCGCCTGAGGACCCACTCCACGCGCGCCTGCAGGCACCCTTCGGCGGCGCAACGCCGCGCCTGGTGGACGCGTGGAGCTCACTGCACCGCGGCGGCCCGCACCCGGCGAGCGTCAGGCTGCACGACGCTGAGCCAGGCGAGACCCCCTATTGCTGCGACTACATTTTCGTCTCCGAGGACCTGGCTTCGCGGCTCAGCTCGGTGCGCATCGACGCCGAGACGCGGGCGTCGGATCACCAGCCGGTGATGGTCCGTCTCAGGGCCTGACGTGGGCGTCGAGCAGCGCGCGAATCGCCTCGATTCGCCCGCGGTTGACGCCGAAATCGCGACGCCCGAGCCGCGACGCGGAGCGAACCTGGATGGCGCGCGCCCGTTCGTCGTAATAGAACTCCACGTCGTCGACAAATCCCATCAGCCGCGAGCGGAATTCCGCATACAGGTAGTCTGGACCGTGTCGCACGACCGTGGTGCGCGGCATGCTTTCCACTGCCCTGCGCACCGCGGCGATCGCTCCCGCCGGCGGGCCAGCGTACGCGATAGGGGCAATGTAATGCACGGCATCCGACGCATCGGCCTGCGAGGAGACGCAGTTGGGCGAGCGCTTGCACGCCGCCAGCCGCCCGTCGTGCACGCCGAGATCAGTTGGACGCCGGCCGGCAAACATGGCCCCTCCCCCTGGACAAACGTGCGGATGTTAACATCGCCGCGCCGCTGACTTGGTCACATTGTGGTGCTCGATCTGGAGGATCGCCATGCTGCAAATCTCCGCCCAACAGCTCGCCGAACTGCTCTCGGGAATCGCCCGCGCACAGACGGCCATGGTCCACGGCATCGAGACGGCAAACCCTGGAATGCGCAGCAACTTCATCGTACCCGCGATTCAGAACGCCGCTCACCTGCGCGATCACCCGCTGCCGACGCTTACGGATCTGCCGGTGCGAATCCTCCTCACCTACATGGGCCGCAGCGGCCCGGACATCGATGCCCTTGCGCGGGATCTCGAGCGGCTCATCATGGGCTCCGGCGGCGGGGCCACGCAGGAAGGTTCAACGGCCTCGGTCACGCTCGATGAGCCCGGCGCCGACGCCGGGGAATCGCTCGATTTCAGCAATCCCGCGAGTTAGAAGTCTTTCGGCTCAGGCGGGAACGAAGGCTTCCGCTTCTCCCGATGCGAGGCAACGCCTTCCAGCACTTCCGGTCCGCTGAAGCCAAGAAATTCCAGCGCGAGCGAGGTGTCGAAGTTCGGTCCGGCCATTCGCAGCCAGTTGTTCAGACTGTACTTGGTCCAGCGCAGCGCGGTCTGCGCACCTGCAGCCAGCTTGCGCGCCACTTCGAGCGCCTTAGCCTGCAATTCGGCCTCCTCGCAGCATAGCGACACCAGACCGATCCTTTCGGCCTCCTCGCCGCTCACCTGCTCGCAGGTAAGCAGGTAGTACTTCGCCTTCGCCATGCCGCACAGCAGCGGCCAGACGATCGCGGCGTGGTCGCCCGCGGTCACGCCGAGCCGGGTGTGGCCATCGATGATGCGAGCATTCTTCGCTGCGATCGACACGTCGGCGAGCAGTCCCGCGACAAGTCCCGCGCCGACCGCCGGTCCGTGCATCGCCGAGACCACCAGCTTGGAGCAGTTGATGATGTTGTATACGAGGTCGCGCGCCTCCCGCCAGACCCGGGCACGCGCCGCAAAATCGCGCGTAATTTCCTCGACCATGCCGAGATCGCCTCCGGCCGAGAAGCCCTTGCCGGCGCCGCGCAGGATCGCCACGCGCGTTTCCGGATCGCGATCGACGTCGAGCCAGATCCGCGCCATCTCGGCGTGCATGCGCGCCGTCGCGGTCGACAGCTTGGCACCTTCCTCGCCCATCACGATCTCGATGATGCCCGGCTCGAGGCGGCGGATCGTCAGGTCCTGATACTGGGAGTAATCCATGCGATCATTCTACAATCAGGCGAGAAACTCCATCCTGCCGTATCCATAGACCGCCGCAAGCGTGAGCCTGGAAGTCTCCTTCGAAGATATCGAAGCCGCGCACGTGCGGCTCGCGGGCCACGCGCGGCGCACGCCGTCGCTCGGCTCCAGCACCGTCGATTCGCTCGTCGGCGCACGCGTCTTCTTCAAGTGCGAGATCCTGCAGCGCATGGGGGCGTTCAAGTTCCGGGGCGCCTACAACGCGCTGGCGCAGCTCCCGGACGAGGCGCGGCGACGCGGCGTCATCGCCTATTCCTCGGGCAACCACGCGCAGGCGGTGGCGCTCGCCGGCAAAATGCTCGGCATCCACGCAACCATCGTGATGCCGCAAGATGCGCCGAAGGTGAAACTCGAGGCGACGCGCGGATACGGCGCCGAGGTGATCACCTACGACGCACGGCACGAGTCGCGCGAGACGCTTGCGCGCCGGATCGGCGAGCAGCGCGGGCTGACGGTGATCCCGCCTTACGACCACCCGCACATCATCGCCGGCCAGGGCACCGCCGCCAAGGAGCTGATCGAGGACGCAGGCCCCCTCGACATGCTGCTCGTGCCCTGTGGCGGCGGCGGATTGCTCTCGGGCTGCGCCATCGCGGCGCGTCGCATGCTGCCCGATTGCCGCGTGATCGGCGTCGAGCCGGCGGCGGGGGACGACGCGACGCGCTCGTTCAGGACGAAGACGCTGCACACGGTCCACAACCCGGACACCATCGCCGACGGCGCGCGGACTGCTTCGCTCGGCAAGCTGACCTTTCCGCTGGTCCTGCATTACGTGAACGACATGCTTACCGTGACCGACGAGGCGCTGCTGCGCAGCATGTTCTTCCTGTGGGAGCGCATGAAGCTCGTCGTCGAACCGACGGGGGCGCTCGCCGCATGCGCGCTACTCGAAAGGAAGATCGACGCGCGCGGCCTGCGAGTTGGCGTGATCCTGTCGGGGGGCAACGTCGACCTCGACTGGGCCGCGCGGCAGCGGCTGCGCTAAGATGCGTGCCTTTCGCTGAAAGAGCAAAACGCCATGCCACTACCCAGCAAGATGCGCGCGGTCGAGATCTCCAAGCCCGGGGCTCCTGAGATGCTGCGGCCGGCCGAGCGGCCGCTGCCAGTCCCCAAGCCAAATGAAATCCTGATCAAGGTTGCGGCCGCGGGCGTCAACCGGCCCGACGTCCTGCAGCGCATGGGCCTGTACGCCGTCCCGCCGGACGCGTCCGATCTTCCGGGCCTGGAAATCGCCGGCGAAGTAGTCGCCTGCGGCTCCGAGGCGAGAATTTGGAAGCCGGGCGCAAGCGTATGCGCGCTCGCGCACGGAGGCGGCTATGCCGAGTACTGCGCGGTGCCCGAAGTCCAGGCACTGCCAGTGCCGCGCGGCCTGTCGATGGTCGAAGCCGCATCGCTTCCCGAGACCTTCTTCACCGTATGGTCGAACGTCTACGACCGCGCCAAGCTGAAGACCGGCGAGACGTTGCTGGTGCAGGGCGGCTCTTCGGGCATCGGCGTCACCGCGATCCAGATGGCGAGGGCGATGGGAAACCGCGTGCTCGCGACCGCCGGCAGCGACGACAAGTGTGCCGCCTGCGTCAAACTGGGGGCCGACAAGGCGATCAACTACCGCACCCAGGATTTCGTCGCCGAGGTGCTGGCCGCCACCGGCGGCAAGGGCGTCAACGTGGTGCTCGACATGGTCGGCGGGGACTACGTACCGCGCGAGCTCAAGTGCCTCGCCGACGAGGGGCGCCTCGTGTTCATCGCGTTCCTGCGCGGCCCGAAGACCGAGCTCGACATCAACGAGGTGATGCGCCGCAGGCTCGTCCTGACGGGCTCCACGCTGCGGCCGCGCCCAGTCGATTTCAAGGGCGCGATCGCCCGCAGCCTGCGCGAGCACGTCTGGCCGCTGATCGAGGCGGGCAAGATCAGGCCAGTGATCTTCAAGACCTTCCCGCTCGCCGAGGCCGCCGAGGCGCACCGCCTGATGGAATCCTCCCAGCACATCGGCAAGCTGGTGCTTACCGTATAGACTTCGCGCGCCGCGGCTCCTCGGCCGCGGCCTCGCTCCGCAGCCAGACGAGAAAGTCCGTCACCTCGGGCTTGCCCGCGGCATTCTTCGACACGATCGCGAAATAGGCGCGCGCCGGGTCCGCGCTGCGCTTGAACGGCGCGACCAGGTCTCCCGAGGCAAGCGCTTCGCGCACCAGCGGGCTCCTGCCGAGCGCCACGCCGTTGCCGGCGATGGCGGCAGGGATGATCTGCTCGTATCCGGAGAAGAGCAGGCTTGCGGCCGGACGCAGGTCGGTCAGCCTCTCCACCTCGAGCCAGGTCTTCCAATGGAGCCACGGGTGGCGCCCCTCTGGGTCGTCGTATTGCAGCAGGACGTGATGGCGCAGGTCGGTGGGCTCACGCAGGGGCCGCTTCGGATCGGCGAGCAGCTTCGGGCTGCACACGGGGAACACGCGCTCGCCGAACAGGCGCACCGCGTTCGTGCCGGCGAGCGAGGCCGGCCCGTGCCGGATCGCGATGTCCAGGCCGTCGCGCTCGAGATCCTGGACCCGCGTATCCGCCGCTATGCGCACGTCGACCTCCGGGTGCGCACGGGTGAACCCCGTCAGCCGCGGGATCAGCCACAGCGCGGCGAACGAATGCGTGGTCGTGACGGCGAGCGAGCGGCGCGCCGACAGCGCGCGCAGACGATCGGTCGCCGCGCGCATCGCCTGCAGCACCTGCGCCGCGGCGGGAAACAGCGTCCGACCCGCCTCGGTCAAGATGAGCGCTCGGTGGCGCCGCTCGAACAGCGGCGCGCCGAGCTGCTCTTCCAGCTCCTTGATCTGCCGGCTGACCGCCGACTGGGTGAGGTACAGCTCTTCGCCCGCGCGGGTAAACGAAAGCAGCCGTGCCGCGGCCTCGAAGGCCTTCAGCAGGTCGAGCGAGGGCAAGCGCGGTGCCGGCTGCAAGGCATTTTTGGCATTCCCGTTACGCATGCATATCCTGAGAATTGAGCGTTTGAGCGCCCGGCTTGGTAGGCGCACGATGCGTTTCGCGAAGCATGCGCGTTTCGCATGCCAAAGACAAGGAGACGACGATGCGCCTCGAACTCGACGCCAACAGCCTGCGGCTTGGCCGCGGCCAGACTCTCAAGCTGCGCGACGCCGCGGGCGGCACGATTTGCTGCCGGGCAGGGACGCTCTGGGTGACCGAGGAGAACCAGCCGCGCGACGTGCTGCTCGAAGCCGGCGCCTGCCACCGCCTGTCGCGGCACGGCGTGGCGCTGGTGCAGGCGCTCGGCGAAGCGCTCGTATCGTTTGCCTGAACCAGGAAAGGAGATCGACATGCTACACATCGACATCGACCGGTGGCGCACGGATCCGGACGTGGTGGCGCGCATCCAGGCCGCCGCGCGGCGCGAGCGCGCGGAGCTGATGAATCGTTATCTGACCCGCTTCGGCACCTGGCTTCGGCGCACACCACGGCGCGAGCGCGCCGCCACGGAGTGTACCGCGTGAACATCGAGCGATACGGGGGCTCGTCGGCGTCGTGGCGACGGCCGCGAAGTAGAATGTGCGCTCCTCCCCGCTGGAGCGCGCATGTTCAAGGACGGGCTGTTAACCGGTAAACGCATCCTGATCACCGGCGGCGGCACCGGCCTGGGGAAGGAGATCGCCGCCAAGTACCTGGAGCTCGGCGCGGAATTGTGGATCGCCGGCCGCCGCGGCGGGGTGCTCGAGGAAACCGCGAGAGAGCTCACCGGAAAGTACGGCGGCACGGTGCGCACGCACGCGATCGACATCCGCGACGCGCAGGCGGTCGACGCGATGGTGCAGCGCATCTGGGACGAGGCCGGGCCGCTCACGGGTCTGGTCAACAACGCCGCCGGAAACTTCATTAGCCCGACGAAGGACCTAACGCCAAACGGCTTCAACGCGATCGCCAACATCGTATTTCACGGCACTTTCTACGTTACGCACGCGGTCGGCAGACGGTGGATCGCGGGCGGCAATAAGGGCTCGGTGGTCTCGATCCTGGTGACCTGGGTGTGGACCGGCTCGCCCTACGTCGTGCCCTCGGCAATGTCTAAGGCCGGCCTGCACGTCATGACCAAGTCGCTCGCCGTCGAATGGGGCCGCTACGGCATCCGCCTGAACGCCATCGCCCCAGGACCCTTCCCGACCGAGGGCGCCTCCAAGCGGCTGCGGCCCGACGGGAGCTTCGAGGACGCGACCGCATCGATTCCGATGCGCCGCGTCGGCAAGATGCCCGAGCTGCAGCATCTCGCCACCTTCCTGATGGCCGAGGGCTGCGAGTGGCTCACCGGCGAGACCATCGCGATCGACGGCGGCGGCTATCTCGCAAACGGTGCCTCGTTCACGGAGCTCGACAGGCTGACCGATGCCGACTGGGAGCGCATGCGGGCGCTCATCAAGTCGCAGAACGAAAAGGACCGCGCCGGGCGCAGCGCATGAAGCTCGTGCCGCGCCCCGCTGCGACCGTCGTCCTGCTGCGCGAGGCGGCATCAGGCCCCGAGGTCCTGATGCTCCAGCGCACCAAAGGAGCGGCGTTCCTGGCCGGCGCCTATGTGTTCCCGGGCGGCGCGCTCGACTCGGCCGACGGCGACACGCGCCTGCTGCGGCGCGTGACGGGACTGTCCGACGCCCAGGCCAGCACGCTGCTCGGCCTCCCCTCGGGAGGGCTCGCCTACTGGGTTGCGTCGATGCGCGAGTGCTTCGAGGAAGCCGGCATCCTGCTCGCGCACGACGAGCGCGGCCAGCCCGTGAGCGCCGAGCGGGTCGAGCAGCTGGCGCAGTTCCGCGCGCCGCTCAATGCGGGCGAGCTCGCGTTCCCCGAATTCCTGGAGCGCGAGCGCCTGATCCTGCCGGCGGGCGAGCTCGCGTATATCGGCCACTGGATTACCGCGCCAGGGCGCGCACGGCGCTTCGATACGCGCTTCTTCCTGGCGCTCGCCCCGCAGGGACAGAGCGGGTCGCACGACGCCTCCGAGATCATCCAGCATGCGTGGATCCGCCCGCAAGACGCGCTCGAGCGAAGCGCGCGCGGCGAGATCGAGCTGGTGTTCGCGACCAAGCACACGCTCGCAGAGCTGGCGCAGTTCGAGCACCCGCGGCGCGCGCTCGAGCACGCGCGCAGCAAGCCGGAGGTGGAGACGAACCGCGCCTGCTGGGCGCAAGGCAAGGATGGCCCGAAGCTCTTCCGGCGCGCCGATCCTCAATACTTCGAGATCCACTGGTGCGACCCTGACGAGACCGGCGAGTCGAGCTACGAGATCGTCCCCGGGGTCCCGAAGCGGCTCGACCGGCTGGTGACCCGCCTTACCGCGCCGAATCCGGGGATGATGACCGGCCCCGGCACCAACAGCTACCTGGTTGGCGAGGGCGAGCTCGCGGTGATCGATCCCGGGCCCGCGATCGATTCGCACCTGCAGGCCCTGCTCGCCGCGGGCGCGGGCCGAATACGCTGGATTCTGTGCACGCACACGCACCTCGACCATTCCCCGGCAGCCGCCTCGCTCAAGGCGGCGACCGGAGCGACCGTCATCGGGCGGCCCGCGCCACAGGGAAGCAGCCAGGACATCGGCTTCGCGCCCGAGCGCGTACCGCAACACGGCGAGCGCCTGCAGCTGGGCGGCCTCGCGCTGCGCGCACTGCACACCCCCGGTCACGCATCGAACCACGTTTGCTACATACTGGAAGAGACGAAGATGCTGTTTACCGGCGACCACGTGATGCAGGGGTCCACGGTCGTGATCAATCCGCCCGACGGTGACATGCGCGCCTACCTGTTCGCCCTCGAGGCGCTGCTCGAGGAAGACGTCGCGATCTTCGCGCCGGGTCACGGCTACCTGATCGGCCAGCCGCACCGCGAACTGCGGCGGCTGATCGCACATCGCCTGGCGCGCGAGGCGAAAGTCGCCGCGGCGCTGGAGCGTCTCGGCCGCGCGACGCTCGAGCAGCTGGTTCCCGTGGTCTACGACGACGTCGCCGCGCGGCTTCACACAGTTGCCGCGCGCTCGCTCACTGCGCACCTGGAGAAACTCGTCGCCGAAGGAAACATCCGTGCTTCCGACGGGTGGTACCATGCCGGGCGGCAAGACGGATCTGCCGGCGCGGGGACGACTCCATGACCATGAACGACAAGACGCTCAAGCTGGTCACCAACCTCAACAGGTCCGCGGTCGAAGCGAAACTGGGGGAGCTGCGCAGAAGCGCGCAGGCGCTGAAGCTCGCCGACGTCGCGGCGCTGCTCGCGGGCACCGAGGGCCTGCCACGCGTCGACCTGGAAAAGCGCGTGAGGGGCGCCCTCAAATTGCTGGTCGGCAAACCCGAGCACAGGACGCTCACCGCCCAGCTCGAGCTGGTCGAGTACAACCTGCCGAACCTGAAATAGCGGACGGGCACAGCGCCCAGAATCGTGCCGCAGTACGACTTCGATCTGTTCACGATAGGCGGCGGCTCCGGAGGCGTGCGCGCCAGCCGTGTCGCCGCGACGTACGGCGCGCGCGTCGCGATCGCCGAGTCAGACCGTTTCGGCGGCACCTGCGTCAACGTCGGCTGCATCCCGAAGAAGCTCCTGTCCTATGCGGCGCATTTTCGCGATGACTTCGACGACGCCACTGCATACGGCTGGAGCCTTGCCCAGCCGGGCTTTGACTGGTCGAGACTCATCGCCAACAAGGACAGGGAAATCGCGCGCCTGAACGCCGTCTACGAACGTCTGCTCGCCACCGCGGGTGTCGAGATCCTGCACGCTCGCGCCGTCCTGCTCGATGCGCATACGGTGGAGGTCGGGGGGCGTCGTTGGAGCGCGCAGCACATCCTCGTCGCCACCGGCTCGCGGCCGCAGGTGCCTGACATGCCGGGCAAATCGCTCGGCGTCACCTCAAACGAGGTATTCCAGCTGGAGCGGCTGCCGCCGCGCGCGATCGTCGTCGGCGGCGGGTACATCGCGGTCGAATTCGCGTCGATCTTCAATGGACTGGGCGTGAGCACGACGCTCGCCTACCGCCGTCACCGGCTGTTGCGCGAGTTCGACGCCGAACTCGGCACTCGTCTCGGCGAAGAAATCCAGAAAAAGGGCGTCATGCTTCACTTCGGCGCCGAGCCGGCGGCAATCGCCCGCCACTCCGACGGCGTTCTGGAAGTCACCTACGGCGACGGCCAGCACGCGCGCGCCGAACTGGTGCTGTTCGCCACCGGCCGCGTTCCCAACAGCAGTGGACTGGGGCTTGAGGCCGCGGGGGTGAAGGTCGGACCGATCGGTGAGGTTCTGGTGGATGCGTATTCGAAGACCTCGGTGCCATCAATCCATGCCATCGGCGACGTCACCAATCGCATCAACCTCACGCCGGTGGCGACCGCGGAGGGCATGGCGCTCGCGAAGACGCTGTTCCGCGGCCAACCGACCGCCCTAGACTACGAAAACGTGCCGACCGCGGTGTTCGCCAACCCCAACCTCGCCGCGGTCGGGCTCTCTGAGGAACAGGCGCGCGAGCGCTTCGCCAGAATCGAGATCTACAGGGCGTCGTTCCGCTCGCTCAAGCACACGCTCGCGTCGAGCGAGGAGAAGATCTTCATGAAACTGGTCGTCGACGCTGCCAGCCAGCGCGTGGTGGGCGCGCACATGATCGGGCCGGATGCGGGCGAGATCATCCAGGGCCTCGCGATCGCGGTGAAGATGGGCGCCACCAAGGCGCAGTTCGACGCCACGCTGGGCATTCACCCCACCGCGGCCGAGGAGTTCGTCACCATGCGCGAAACGGCGAATTCTTGATCTGGCGGGAAAAGCCCGGTAAAAAGCGGTGGGTAAGCGACCCGAATCCTCCAATGCTGCTCGAGTCCCGCATCAAGAAAGTGATCGGCGAGTTGCGCGCCAAGGCGAGCCTGCCGGTGGCAATCGAGCTGTGGAACGGGCAGCGCTACGACCTCTCGCCCTCCCCTACCGTGACGCTGCGCATCCCATCGGCGTCGGCACTGCGCTACTTCGCCAATCCGGACCTCGCGACGCTGGGCGAAGCCTACGTGGAAGGCCATGTCGAAGTCGAGGGACCAATCGGCGACGCGCTGCGTGCCGCGGAGGGGCTGTCGCGCCAGCTGGGCGAAGCCAAGAAAGGCCGCCTGCCGCTGCTGCTCAACCTTCACACCAAGAAGGTCGACGCAGCCTCGATTCGGTACCACTACGACGTGTCGAACGACTTCTACGCCCTTTGGCTCGACCGCAACATGGTCTATTCGTGCGCCTACTTCAAGACCGGCGACGAGTCCATCGATACGGCACAGGAGCAGAAGCTCGATCATATCTGCAAGAAGCTGCGCCTCAAGCCGGGCGACAAGTTCCTCGATATCGGCTGCGGCTGGGGCGCGCTGGTGCGCTGGGCGGCAACACACTACGGTGCAGATGCGACCGGCATCACGCTTTCGCACAACCAGCACGCGCTCGCCAACGAGCGAATCGCGGCCGAGGGCCTCGGCGCGCGCTGCCGGGTGCTGCTGCAGGACTATCGCGACCTGCGGGATGAAGGCGTGTACGACAAGATCGCCTCTGTGGGAATGTTCGAGCACGTCGGACTCAAGAACCTGCCGCTGTATTTCGGCAAGATCCACACTCTGCTCAAAGACGGCGGCGTGGTGCTGAACCACGGCATCACATCGGTCGATCCGGAGAGCCGCTCGGTCGGCCTGGGGGCGGGCAAGTTCATCGACAAGTATGTCTTTCCGCACGGCGAGTTGCCGCACGTGTCCCTGGTGCTGAAGGAGATGTCGCGCGCCGAGCTCGAAGTAATGGACGTGGAGACCCTGCGACTGCATTACGCGAAGACGCTATGGCACTGGAGCGGGCGGCTGGAGAGCAACCTGGACGTGGCGCGGGAGCACGCCGGGGACAAGCGTCTGCGCATCTGGCGCGCCTACCTGGCTGGTTGCGCCCATGCCTTCGAGCACCGCTGGGTGTCGATCCACCAGGTGCTCGCCGTCAAGGGCACCGACGCCAAGTCGAACCATCTTCCCTGGACGCGCGCCTGGATGTACGAATGAGCGGACCGGTCGCTCACTGGCACGCGGAGCATGCGAACTTCTCGCAACTGCTCAACGTGCTGGAAAATCAGCTCGTACTGTTCCAGGCCGGCGAACGCCCGAACTACGAGCTGATGCTCGACATCGTCAGCTACCTGAGGCACTACCCGGACCGCTTTCACCACGCGCGCGAGGACGTGGCGTTTTCGCGCCTGGTCGGCCACGATCCTTCGATGCAGGTCAAGATCAATCGCCTGCTGCAGGAGCATCGCGTCATCGCCCGGGCGGGCGACGATCTGCTCAAGCTGCTTAACGAGGTCGCCGACGAGGCGATCGTCGCGCGCGCCGAGGTCGAGGCCGCGGCCGCAACTTACCTCGTTTATTACCGCCATCACATCGCGACCGAAGAGCGAGACGTCATGCCGCGCGCGGCCGAGCTGCTGACCCCGGAAGACTGGGCGGCCGTCGGCGCCGCGGCCCCCGCAGGACGCGACCCGCTGTTCGGAGACCAGTCCGAGGAACGCTACCGCGAGCTACGCCGTCTGATCGCGGTCGCGTCGCGCTAGCCGAGCGCGCGCGCGACGAGCGATCCTCCGCTCGCGAGGAGCATCAACGCCACCACGCGCATCAGCGTTTCGCGCCGGATGCGCTTGAAGAGCCGGGCCGCCGCAGAGATACCGAGCCACGCCGCCGGCAGCGCCACGGCGGCGGCGATCCAGACCTTGCGATCGCTCATCAGTCCGGTTAGCGCGAAGGCGGCCAGGCGCAGAGAGATGCTCGCCACCGAGGTGAGCGCAAGCGTGGCACGGAACGACTCTTTCGGCAGGTTGCGCTGCGCGAGGTAGATCGCGTAGGGCGGTCCGCCGGCGCCGAACAGCGCGCTCGTGACCCCGCCTACGAGGCCCGCGAGGTAGGCCCAGCCGCGTCCGACCGTCCGGCGCGGCCCGCGCGCGAACAGGGAATAGAGCGCAAATGCCACGACGAAGCAGCCGAGCGCAAGCATGCCGCCCCGGCGCGGCATATTTACCAGCACGGTGATCCCCAGCACAGTGCCCGCAAGGATCATCGGCACCAGCCGCACGAGCTCGGCGCGTACCACGTGCCTCGGCGCCTCCAGCCCGAGGCGCAGCGAGTTGGCAAGATCGACCAGCACGAATACCGCGAGCGCGAACGGCAGCGGCAGGAAATGCGTCGCGATCGGGATCGCGACCAGCGCCGCACCGAAGCCCGTGATGCCGTAGATCAGCGAGCTGGCGAGCGCAATCGGCGCGAGGGCCAGGACGGCCGCATAGCCTTCCGGCACCGCCGGCGCCCGGGCCTAGAACTTGACCGACAGGTTGAGCGAGTACCTTCCGGTGAGGGCCGCGCTGCCAAGCACGCGTCCCGTGATGGCGGCGAGCACGTCGCTAGCCTTGAACACGCCAGACACCGCGCATCTCGCTGCGTCGAGTGCGTACAGCGTGAACACATAGTGGTGCACGAGCGGGTCGTTCCACGGCGGGCAGGGCCCGTCGTAGCCGAAATAGTTGCCAGCCATGTCCTTGTCGCCGGAGAACCACCCGGTGTAGTCGTTGAGCCCCTGGCGCGCGCCGCGGATCGCTTCGGGACCGGTCTTTCCCCTGGGCGTCACCCCGTTCGAGAACTCTCCCTCCGCAATCGCTCCGTCGAAGGGTTTCAGGTCGACGAGCACCCAATGGTAGAAGTCCACCCGCGGCAAGCTCGCCGGGACCTGTCTGTCTTCCTTGTTGACGTCGTCGGGCCGGGACGGCACGTCGCGATCGTGACAGAGCAGCACGACCGAGCGCGTGCCCGGGGGCAGGCCGCTCCACGCGAGATGCGGATTGCGGTTGTCGGACAGCCTGATGTGGGTCTTCGCATCGGGCACCGCAAATGCGCAGCGCCCCGGAATCTTGCCCATGTCGGAAAAACTCTCGCTTGTCAGCTTCATGGCCGTCCTCCGTTCGTGACGGGAGCGATTATAAGGTCGCCGCCGGAGCGCCGGTTCATGCGCCCCAGGGCGGCGACGTAGCGGCCAAAAGGCAGCGTATAGCGGACTTCGAGCCCTTCAGCCCGCCCGCGCAGCTCGCGCCACGCGACGCGCGCGGGCGCCCCCTTCAGCGCGAACGCGATCAGGTTGGGGTCGGACAGTGCGGGCATGCACAGCACCGCGCCGCCAAAGGCGCGCTCGAGCCGCTGCAGGTAGCTGTCGAGACGGGGGTCGTCGCTCATGTAGTTGACCACCATCACTCCTTGCGTGCCGAGCGCCAGATAGCACGCGTCGTAGAACTCGCTCGAGGCGAGCCGCGGCACCTGCTCGCCGTCGTCGAAGCCGTCCACCAGCATCAGGTCGCAGCACTCGGGGGAGAGCGCCTCGGCACCGTCGCCGATCTCCACCTCGAGGCGCGCATCGTCGGGCGGCAGCGCGAAATGCGAGCGTGCCGCGGCGAGCACGCGCGAATCCCTTTCGATCACCCGTACGCGCGTCGCCCGCAGAAAGCGGTGGAAGTACTTGGGAAGCGATCCTCCGCCGAGGCCGATCATCAGCGCTTGGCGCGGCCGGGGGTGAAACAGCAGGAATGCCATCATGCAGCGCGTGTAATCGAGCGCCAGCGCGTCGGGGTCGTCGAGCCGCATCGCGCTCTGGATGGCGTCTCCGCCGATGTGCAGTTGGCGCAGCCCGCGCCGCTCGCTCACCGCCACTGCAGGGGTGCGCTTCATGCCCGCACCGCTCGCGCGCGCCGCATCATCACCAGCACCAGGCCGGCTCCGGCGAACGATAGCGCGGCCGCGGCGAGGATCGGCGCGGCGTAGCTGCCCCAGGCGTCGTACGCCGCCCCGGCGAGCGGCGGCCCCAGCAATGTGCCGATCCCGGGGGCCGTGTAGAGCAGCCCTATGATCCCGGACACCGCGCGCGGGCCATAGAGATCCATGATGATCGTGGGCGACAGCGCGACGAACCCGCCGTAGAACGCACCGAACAGCAGCGCGAAGAGCACCAGCATCCAGTAGCCGCTCGCGAGCCACCACATGATCAGCATGGCCCCCAGCCCCAAGTACATCGCGGCGAACGAAGGCACCCGCCCGAGGCGATCGGCGACCCCGCCGATGGTGAACCGGCCAAGCAGGCTCCCCAACCCGATCAGGCTCACCAGCGCGACACCCCGCGCCTCCGAGTAGCCCGAGTCTTGCGCGTAGCTTGCGAGGTGCACCATCGGCACGAACAGGCCGACGCATACCAGCATGCTCGCGACGTACAGCAGCCAGAACGGCTCCGAGCGCAGCGCCTCGCCTAGCGT
>JBAUTZ010000289.1:0-10833 GCA_049582445.1 Burkholderiales bacterium | reverse complement strand
CCGCAGACCTCGGCCGCAGTGGCGCAGTCGCTCTCGGACTATCTCGTAAAAGGATTGCTGAAATGAGCGCCGTTCCGGATCGTGTGCACATGACGCTGCGCGTCAACGGCGAAGACCTGCCGGTGTCGTTCGCGCCCTACAAGACGCTGCTCGAGGTGCTGCGCGAGGACCTCAACCTGACCGGCACCAAGCACGGCTGCGAGTTGGGCGAATGCGGCGCCTGCGCCGTGCTGGTCGACGGCGAGCCGCTCCTGTCCTGCCTCGAGCTCGCGGTGCAATGCGAAGGCCGCGAGATCGAGACGATCGAAGGCTTGGCCAAGGGGACCGAGCTGCACCCGCTGCAGGCCGCCTTCGCCGACGTCGGCGGCTCGCAGTGCGGCTACTGCACCTCGGGCATGGTGATGACCGCCAAGGCGCTGCTGGACAGCGAGCCTGCCCCGAGCCGCAAGCGCATCAAGGAAGCGCTCTCCGGAAACCTGTGCCGCTGTACCGGCTACCAGCAGATCTGGGAATCGGTCGAGGAGGCGGCGCGCGTCCTGCGGGAGGGCAAGCGATGAACGCGCCCGAGAAGCCGCTGCAGAAGAAACGCTTCGATACCATCGGCAAGCCGCGCCGTCGCGTCGACGGCCGCGCCAAGGCGATCGGTCAGACGCGCTTCGCCGACGACCTCGTCCTGCCGCGCATGCTGCATTGCAAGCTCCTGCGCTCGCCGCACCCACACGCGGTCATCGAATCGATCGACGTCGCGCGCGCGCAGGCGCACCGGGGCGTGCACCTGGTGCTCACCGGCGCGGAGTTCCCGATTCCCTACGGCATCATGCCGGTGTCGCAGGACGAGCACCCGCTCGCGCGCGAGCGGGTGCGCTTCGTCGGCGACCCCGTCGCCGCGGTGGTTGCCGTGGACGAGCAGACCGCGACCGAGGCGCTCGAGCTGATCGAGGTGAAGTACCGGCAGTTGCCGACCGTCGCCTCTCCCGAAGAGGGGCTCGCCAACCCCGAGCCGCGCATCCACGACTACGGCGAGCAGGGCAACATCCACCGCAACCAGTCCTACGAATTCGGCGACGTCGAGGAAGCGCTGGCGAAGTCGGATCACGTCTTCGAGGACCTGTTCTTCTACGAAGGCAACACCCACCTGCCGATGGAGCAGCAGGCCTCGCTCGCCTCCGTCGAGGGCGACGGCAAGCTGCTGCTCTCCTCGAGCACGCAGAATCCCCACTATCTGCATCGCCAGCTCGCGCGCGTGCTGCAGATTCCCGCGGCGCACATCCGCGTCATCGCCACGCCGAATGGCGGAGGCTTCGGCGGCAAGTGCGATCCCGGCAACCACGAATTCGTCGTGTCCAAGGCGGCGCTGATGCTTGGCCGGCCCGTGAAGATCTGCCTGACGCGCGAGGAAGTGTTTTATCAGCACCGCGGCCGGCACCCGGTGCTGATGAAGTTCCGCACCGGCGTCACCAAGGACGGCAGGCTCACCGCGATGCACCTGCAGACGCTGCTCGACGGTGGTGCCTACGGCTCGCACGGCCCGGCCAGCACCTTCTACACGGGCGTGCTGACCCCGGTGACCTACGAGCTGCCGCGCTTCAAGTTCGAGGCTTGCCGGGTGTTTACGAACAAGCCCGCCTGCGGGCCCAAGCGCGGGCACGGCACGCCGCAGCCGCGCTTCGGCCAGGAAGTGCAGCTGGACAAGATCGCGGAGAAACTCCGTCTCGATCCCGCGGAGCTGCGCCTCAGCATGGTCACCAAACCCGACTCTCTCACCGCGAGCTGGCTGCGCGTCGGCTCGACCGGGCTTGCCGACTGCATCCGCAAGGTGGTCGAGATGTCGGGCTGGAAGGAAAGGCGCCGCAAGCTCGGGCCCGGGCGCGGGCTTGGCATCGCCTGCTCGAGCTACATGTGCGGCGCGGGCGTGTCGATCTACTGGAACAAGATGCCGCATTCCGCGGTACAGCTACTGCTCGATCGCAGCGGGCAGGTGACCGTGTACTGCGGCGCGACCGAGCTCGGGCAAGGCTCGGACGACGTGCTGGCGTCGATCATCGCCGAATCGCTCGGCATCGATCCCGGATTCGTGCGCTGCGTCACCGGCGACACCGGCATCACGCCGATCGATCTCGGCTCGTACTCGAGCCGCGTCACCATCATGATGGGCAATGCCGCGCTGCAGGCGGCAGGGCGCGTGCGCGAGCTGCTCGCGGCGGCCGCGGCCGAGCAGTTGAACACGCTGCCCGACCGCGTCGTGTTTTCCCAGGATCGCGTGTTCGCCGCCGAGGACCCGGGCAAGACGATGAGCTTCATCGAGGCGGTGGCGCTTGCCGAGACGAAGTTCGGCACGATCGCCGCCGTGGGCTCCTATGCTCCGCCGAAGCCTCCGGGCAAGTACAAGGGTGCAGGCGTAGGCCCGTCGCCAGCCTACAGTTTCTCCGCCTGCGTGGTGGAGACCGAGGTGGACCCGCACACCGGATGGGTCACGGTGCCCAAGATCTGGATCGCGCACGACATCGGGCGGGCTCTGAATCCGGTATTGGCGCGCGGGCAGGTGATCGGCGGCGTCTACATGGGGCTGGGCGAAGCGCTGATGGAGGAGCAGGCGTTCCGCCGCCTGCCGCCCAAGCTCTCGAGCGCGCTGGTGCACCGCAACCCCTCCATGCTCGACTACAAGAGCCTTACGTCGCTCGACATGCCGGAAGTCGAGGTCGCGCTGATCGAAGACCCCGATCCGAACTGCCCGTACGGTGCCAAGGAAGTCGGGCAGGGGCCGCTCCTGCCGGTGATGCCGGCGCTCGCCAACGCGATCTACGACGCGGTCGGCGTGCGCATCGACGAAGTGCCGATCACGCCCGACAAGGTATTGCGCGCGCTGGAGAAGAAGGCGAAGGGTGAGACGCCGCGCATCGGGCCCGATAGCTTCCCCGCGGTGCCGTACCCCGCGCCGACGTTCGTCCTGCCGCCGTGGGAGGGCGGGGACGGCAACGAGACCAAGCGAAATGATAAGACTGCCGTGGTTTGAGTTTCGCGCGCCGCGCTCCGTCGCGGAAGCCGCGAAGATCCTGGCCGCAGAGGGTCCGCAGGCGATGCTGATCGCGGGCGGCACCGACCTGGTGCCCAACATGAAGCGCCGTCACCAGACGCCCGCGACGCTGGTGTCGCTGCGCAGGGTCGACGAGCTGCACAAGTCGAACGGCTCGCTCGGGGCCTGCCTGACGCTCACCGAGATCGTCGAGTCGGTCCGGATTCGGGAACGCTACCGTGCCCTCTGGCAGGCGGCGGCGCAGATCGCCACCCCGCACCTCAGGAACATGGGCACGCTCGGCGGCAACCTGTGCCTGGACACCCGCTGCACCTACTACAACCAGAGCCACGAGTGGCGCAAGGCGATCGACTACTGTCTGAAGAAGGACGGCGAGACCTGCTGGGTCGCGACCGCGAGCAAGCGCTGCGTCGCCGTGTCGTCGACCGACAGCGCGCCCGCTCTGATCGCGCTCGGAGCGAAGGTGAAACTCGTTTCCTCGTCGGGCGAGCGCGAAGTCGCGCTCGCCGACCTGTACAAGAACGACGGTATCGATTACCTGAGCAGGCGCTCGGATGAGATCCTGACCGAAGTGATGCTGCCCGATACCGAAGGCTGGAAGAGCACCTACTGGAAGCTGCGGCGCCGCGGTTCGTTCGATTTCCCGGTGCTGGGCGTCGCCGCCGCGGTACGTCTCGGAAAGGAGCAAACGATCGAAGAAGCGCGCATCGCGCTCGGTGCGGTCGCCTCGCGCCCATTCCTCGTCGACAAGGCCGGCTCGGCGCTCGTCGGCAAGAAGCTCACCGACGACGTAATCGCCGAGGCCGCCGCGAGCGTCGCCTCGCGGGCGAAGCCCATGGACAACGCCGACCTCGACCTGTACTGGAGGAAGGAAGTCGTCGGCGCCTTCGTCGGCTATGCGCTGAAGGAGTTGCGCGGCGACGACATGCGTGCCACGCGCACGCGGATCGCGCGGCAGTCGCTGGACTGACTACCCGGGAACGCTCGCCGCGCTTCGCTCGCATTCGTCGAGCAGGCGCTCGATCTCGTCGTTGCCAGGCAGGTGGCGAACGCCGCTCGCCGTCGTGTAGCTGCCGCTTACCGCGTGGCGCACGATGCCTGCGCGGTCGAGCACGAAGAAGCCCATGTCGTCATCGGCCAGGGTGCTGGGCAGCTCGCTCAGCGCAGGCGCAAACTTGCCGAAGTCGCTCTCCGGAAAGGTCGCGCGCGCGCCCGCAATCATGGCGGACGCGTACCAGAACGGCGAATGCGCGCGGAAGTCGAGCCCCCAGGACCTGCGCGCGGCGTAGTCCGGGTCGCACAGGTAGGGGAACGGCAGGCGGAATTTTTCGGCGTAGAAGCGTGCGCGCTCAGGCTTGCTGACGGTCACCTCGAGCACCTCGGCGCTCTTCTGCCTGAAGCGCTGGTAGGCGCGCGCGAGCTGCGACATCTGCTGGCGGCAGAACGGGCAGCTCATGCCCTTGGTGAACCACACGATCAGGTTCGCCTTGCCTCGGTAGTCCTGGGGGCCGAGCTCGCCGCCGGCGGCGGCCGGCAGGCGGAACGACGGTGCCGTCTGTCCGACGGAGATGGGGGTCATGGTGGCCTCCTCAGCACAGAAAAGGGAGCACGAGAAAGGTGTCGGCGCTCCACCCCGTAGCTTGCTGCACTTCGCGGCTGCGCGCCAGCCAGCGGTCGGCCTCGGCCTCGTCGCCCTGCTCGATGGCGAGCGTGGCGAGGCCCTCGTAGCACGGAAACAGGAGCTGCGGCTCGCCCACCTGTTCGGCCACCGCGAGTGCCTCACGGTAGCGCTGCGCGCTTCGGGTCTCGTCGCCGCGGCACTGGTAAATCTGCGCCAGGATGATGAGCGGGATCGGCAAATGGCTGCGCTGCCCAAGCCGCTCGTCCACCTCCACTGCGGCCTCGGCGGCCTTGACGCCCTCGTCGTAGTCGCCCACCAGCGTACAGTGGCCGCTCGCCAGCGTGCAGTACAGCCACGACTGCTGCAGCCGGTCGCCGATCCTCTGCGCCAGGGTCAGGCCCTCCCGGCAGTACCGGGCCGAAAGCTCGTGGTCGAGCGACGCGTACATCACCGCGAGGTTGGTGTAGGCACGCGTAGCGACCGCCCCGTGCCGTTGCGCGAGCGCGGTCTCGAGGCACTGCTTGACGTACGCCGCGCCGCGCTCGATGTCGCCGGCGCGCGCCATCGCCACGCCGAGGGTGTTGTAGGCTTCGGCCACGACGTCTTGCGCGTGGAGCGCCAGGCCGAGCTCGAGCGCGCGCTTGGCCCATTCGATCGCGGCGTCGTGCTCGCCCAGGCGGAAATGGATGCGGCCGAATTCCTGATACAGGTGGGCGGCCGGCAATTGCCGTAGGGCGTCGCCAAGCACCGCCAGACCCATCGCCAGATGCTCGAGCGCCGCATCCTTCTCGCCCGCCGCCCAAGCCGCGCCACCGCTCTTGCGGTGCAGGTCGGCCGCGCGGGTACGGTCGGTGCCGACAAGGACGCGTGCCTCCTGCCAGTAGGCGCGCGCCTCCCGCAGCGCACCATGCGCCATCGCCGCGTCGCCGAGCTTCTCGAGCACCGCCGAGCGCTGCGCGCCGCCGTCGGTGCCCGGCTCGAGCCGATCGAGCGCGCGCCGGTAGTAGCCCTGCGCTTCCTCGTAGGCGAAAAGGCTGTGCGCCCGCTCGCCGGCGCGGACCAGGTAGTGCAGGGCCTTGGCGCGATCGTCGCTCTTGCCGAAGTGCTCGGCGAGGGCCGGAAGCACCTCCTCGAGCCGGCCCGCGTAAAGGCGCTCGAGCGCCTCGCCCGCGCGCGCGTGCAGCTCGGCGCGCGCGCGCAGCAGCAGCTCCTGGTAGGCCGCCTCCTGGATCAGCTGATGCGTGAAGCGGTACTTGAGCGCGGGGTAGAGGTCTGTCTCCTGCAGGAGCTCATGGCGCACCAGCTCGCGCAGGTCGGCGCGCAGGTCCGTGCCGGCTGGCGCCAGCGCTTCGAGCAGGGCGAGCGGGAATTGCCGCCCCAGCACGGCGGCGGTCTGCAGCGTGCGCTTGAGCCCTTCCGGCAGCCGGTCGAGGCGCGCGGTGAGCAGGTCCTGCACCGTTCCGGGCAGGTTGCGCGTTTCGGTGCCGTGCTCGCGCACGTAGCGCGCCAGTTCCTCGATGAAGAACGGATTGCCTTCGGCGCGCTGGGCGACGAGAGCCCGCACCGCGTCGGGGGCGCCGCCTTCGCCGAGCAGCGTCAGGACCATCTGGTCGGTCTCTTCGGCGGAGATCGGATCGAGGGTCAGGCGCTGGTGGAAGGAGCGGTCGCGCCAGGCCGGCGCATAGCCCGAACGATGCGTGCACACGAGCAGCACGCGATGGCTGCCGAATGCGTCGACGAGCGCCGACATCACTTCCTCTGACTGGCGGTCGATCCACTGCAGGTCCTCCAGCACCAGCACGAGCGGGCGCTGCTGGGCGCTGCGCAGCACGAGTGCTTTCACCGCCTCGATCAGGCGCCACTTGCGCTGCGCCTGGTCGAGGCCCTCGGCCTCGAGCTCGGGCGCGGGCAGCGCCAGCAGGTGCCGCATGTACGGCACGATCCACTCGAGCGCGGGATCCATGCCGCGGATCCCGGCGGTCAGCTTGTCGCTCTTCGCCGCTTCGGGCTCACCCTCCTCGATGCGGAAGCTCGCGCCGAGAAACTGCACGATGGAATGGAAGGGCAGCGCCGCGCCGTGCGGCGCGCAGTGCGCCTCCAGGTACATGTGCGCCTCGCTGCGCAGCTCGCGCTGCAGCTCGTAGGCGAGGCGCGACTTGCCCGTCCCGGCCTCGCCGACTACCGAGACCACCTGGCCGCGGCCGGCCTGCGCGCGCGCAAAGCACTCGCGCAGGAACTTGCGCTCGGTGGCGCGGCCGATGAGCGGCGTCAAGCCGCGCTCGAGCGCCACGTCGAAGCGCGCGCGCCTGCGCCGCTGGTCGGTCACGGCGAAGGCCTTCACCGGCGCGTCGATCCCCTTTAGCTCCAGCGCGCCGCGCTCCTCGAGCAGGAAGTAGTCGTGCACCAGCCGGTGTGTCGCCTCGCTGATGAAAACGCCGCCGGGAGGCGCGGCGGCCTGCAGGCGTGCCGCGAGGTTCACCGTCTGGCCCTGCGCGGTGTAGTCCATGCGCAGGTCGTCGCCGATACGTCCGACCACCACCGGTCCGGTGTTGATGCCGATGCGCAGCGGGAGCTCGAAGCCACGCTCGCGCTTGAGCCTGCCGGAGTAATCGCGCGAGGCCTTTTGAATCGCGAGCGCCGCGGCGACCGCACGCACGGCGTGGTCCTCGTGGGCGATCGGCGCCCCGAACAGCGCCATGATGCCGTCGCCGGTGTACTGGTTGACGGTACCCTCGTAGCGGTGCACGGCCTCGGCGAGGTGCGTGAAGCAACCGTCCATGACCCCGTGCAGCTCCTCCGGATCGAGGCGCGACGACAGCGCGGTGAAGCCGGCGCAGTCGGCGAACAACACCGTGACCTGCTTGCGTTCGCCTTCGAGCGCGCTCTTCGAGCCGAGGATCTTGTCGGCGAGGTGCTTGGGGGTATAGGGCGCGGCACCGCCCAGCGCCGTGCCGCATTCGCCGCAGAACTTGTGCCCAGGGGGGTTGGAGGCGCCGCAGGCCGCGCACACCGCGGCGAGCGCCGCACCGCACTCGCCGCAGAATTTATGGCCTGCGGGATTCTCGTGCCGGCATCGCGCGCATTGCATGGCGCTCAGGCTATTCCTGGCGGGCCCGGCGCGTCAACGCGTCAGACCGCCTGGCGCAATCGCTCGCGCACCAGCGCGATGTGGCTGCGCAGGTTGTAGAGCTCGTCCGTGTAGGACAGGGGCACGGTAATGTGGGCGGCCCTCGCATCGAGCCGGCCCAGCTCCTCGATCAGTCCCGCGGCCGGCGCGTCGCCGCCGGCAAGCCGGTTCTCGATTTCGCGCAGCTGGCGGTACCAGCGGAAGATGCGCCGGCGCACACGGAATTCGTACAACGGCGGTACCACCCGCGACAGCGGTATCAGCGCGGCGATGATCGAGATCAATACCACCCACATGCGATCGATGAGGTTCGCGAGCCAGAAAGGCAGATAGCGTTGCAGCAGCGGCGGGCCGCTGCGGAAATAGCGCTCGGCCTCCGCGGCGAGCGGGAATTCCGTGTTTTGCGGAGTCGGAAACCGTCCCGCGCGCGAGATCCATCCTGCGCCGCCATGAATCCTGGACGCCGCCTGCACGAACAGCTGGATCAGCGCCGGATGAGTTCCCTCGCGGGCAACGAGCGAAGTCGTCGGTGCGATCAGCGGCACGTCGTGCGGCGGAACGTCGTGCGCGAGATCGACCACGCCGCGCGGAAGCACCACCGGGCTGAGGAACGGAAAGCGGTGTGCGTAGGCTTCCGCTTGCGGAAACTCGAACAGCTTCACACCCGGAGTCTGCATCAGCATCTGCACCATCGGCGACTCCGGGGCCGAGGCGAAGGCAAGCGCGTCCAGCTCGCCTCCCAGGAGCGCCACGACCGCCGGGGTGAGGTCGAGGTACGTCGGCTTGAGGCTATCGCGCTCGATGCCGTTTGCGGCGAGCAGCTTCTTCATCAGGCCGGGGGTGCCGCTACCGCGCGCCCCGAAGTTGACGCGCCAGCCCTGCAGTTGCGAGAACTGCGTCAACGTTGTCTGGGGCAGGCCGTGCGCCGCCTGCTCGCGGTAGAACAGCCATACCGGCTCGAAGAACAGGCTTCCCAGCGAAACGAGCGGCACGCCGCCCTTGTCCTCGTCCACCGCGCGCGCTGCGTTGCTCGAGCCGCCTTGCACGAAGCCCAGGTCCACTTCGCGCTTCGGGTCGCGCAATAGGCGTAGGTTCTCGTACGAGCCGTGCGTCGGCAGCAGCTCGACCAAGATGCCATGGCGCTTGAGCTCCGCCTGGTAGAGCTTGCCGAACTCCGCGTAGGCGCTTTGTTCCGGCCCGGTGGCGAGCACCACCCGCTTGGGCGGCATCGGCTGCAGCACGAAATAGGCGCCCGCGAGCAGCGCGAGCGCGAGGAGCACGAACGGGCCCGCCGTCACCAGCAGGTCGCGCGTGGAAATGAGGACGTAGCGGATGATGCGAGGCATGGAGAGCGCTAACCGACGCTCCCAAGCCTACCCGTTTCTCGCTCTGGCCGAAACGCTGGTTTGCGGTTTGCCGGCCGTTACCGTCTTGCGCGCCTTCGCGAGCTGTCTACGCAGTTCGGGGACGGCGCCCGCCGCTGCAGGGATCGACGACAGCTTGCCGATCGCCTGGTCGACCGCATCGAGCCCAAGGGTGAGGCCGAAGCGCGTCGTCACCTGCTTCAACGCACTCTGAAATCCGGGATCGGACTGCAATTCTGTTTCTCCGAGCGCCTGCGCCTTCGCTAGCACATCGCTCAGCACCGCAATGGCGCGGTTCACGCCCGCCGGCGAGGTGAGGTTGCCCAGATTGCCGAGCTGCGCGACCTCGGGCAGGCTGGTCGCGAAGCGCTTGAGCGCTTCGGCCTGCCGGGCATTGCGCGGGTGATCCTGGTGCATCACCGCCTGCGCGGCACCCATGATGGCGAACGGCGCGAGCGCGGCGTGCGTGAGCAGCGGGCCGCCGGACACGACGCCGCCGAGCGAAAGCCCGAGCAGCGATAGGCCGCCGAGCCCATGCGCCAGATGCAGCGCCTTGCCTTCCATCGCGAACAGCACGCGCGCCACGTCTCGCAGCGGCGCGAAGCCGAAGCCCGCGGCCGCCAGCAGGCTGGCGAGCGAGGCGCCGGACTGGCCCTGCAGCTTGAAATGCTGGTACGCACCGTACGCCACCACGGCGACGAGCACGAATCCGCCGTGCAACAGCAGCCTCGCGGCGAGCGATCCCTTGGACGGTATCGGCGCCGCCGGGGAGTCCGCGAAACGCGAGTCGGCAGTCGTCACGGCGTCGTCCCTAGGACTTTGTAGCAAGGCTACTTCTCATTGCCGCAGTCAGCACCGAGCCACCGGCTCGTGAACGTGGCGTGACTGGTCATCGTGTGCCTGGGGTCGCTCAAGCTGGTCCGGATCGTTCCTTTGACCTGCTCGGCCGACAGCGCATCGATATCGAATTCGACTTCCTTCCTGTTCTGTCCGAGGGTGCAGACCCGCTTGCCCCGCAACCGCTGCGGCGTATGCGTGGTGACCGAACTGACGCAGGTCTGCGCTTCGTTTTCGGAGCCGGCGAAGGGCTCGTGCTCGAGATTTTCCTTGGTCAAGCACTCCTTGAACGTGCGCGTGCGGGGGCCCTCGGCTTCGCGCTTCTTCACCATGGCTTCGATGCGGGCCTTCTGCTCGGGCGTCAGGCGGCCTGTGTCCAGGGGCGGCGTCCCGCTCGATTCGACGGTGTGCGTCGTCTCCCAGAGGCCGGGCTTGATGTCCAGCGATGCCGCGCGCGCCGCGGCTGTCAGAACCAGCATCCCGAGAAGTGCGCTGCCTTGGCGCCAGGCATTCATGCGAGGCCTCGTCGATCGGGCGAGATGCGGTGCATTGTCGCCCTCCGTCTGTTACCCGTCCACCGGGGCCGGGCCAGGCTGACAATCAACTGACTGGCGTCGCCGGATGCCGCGATCCGGGCATAAAATGTTTCAGAGTCGTTGCCTGCGGACCTGGGAGCCGAAGCGAAAGGTGAGCGCGCGAAGCCACTGGGAAGAGGTCTACCGCGCGAAGGCGCCGGACGCGGTGAGCTGGTACCGTCGCCTGTGCAGAGTCGAGGCGTAGGCGCGCGGCGCCTCGCGGCGGGTTGCGCTCTGGCTCTCTGGCTCGGAATGGCGCGGAGTGAAGAGCTCCA
>JBAUTZ010000288.1:0-1602 GCA_049582445.1 Burkholderiales bacterium | reverse complement strand
GGTCGAGATCCACCTCGAGCGGCCCAAGAACCCGGAGCACGGCGACCTGGCCAGCAATATCGCCTTGCAGCTGTCCAAGGAGATCAGACGCAAGCCGCGCGAGATCGCCGACCTGCTCCTCGCCGCCGCCTCGGATCTCCTTCGCGACCATGAGCTGTTCGAGCCGCTCACCATCGCCGGCGCGGGCTTTCTCAACACCCGTCTAAAACCCGCTGCGAAGCTTAGCGTCGTGCACCGCGTGCTCGCCGAGGGAGCCGGCTTTGGGAGCATGCGCCCGGCCACACCGGAAAAGATGCTGGTCGAGTTCGTGTCGGCCAACCCCACCGGGCCGCTGCACGTCGGCCACGGCCGCGGCGCGGCCTATGGCGCGAGCCTCGCGGCGCTGCTCGAATTCGCGGGTCACGACGTGACGCGCGAGTTCTACGTCAACGACGCCGGCCGGCAGATGGACGTCCTGACGCTTTCGGTCTGGCTGAGATACCTGCAGGCGCACGGCAGCGTGGTGCCGTTTCCGGAGGACGGCTACCGCGGCGACTACGTGCTGCAGACCGCCGCGCGCCTGGGAGATGCCCACGTCACGCGCTTCGTACGCGACGCCGGCGCGCTGCCACAGGCCGCCGAGGGCGCCGACCCGGATGCCGCGCTCGACCAGCTGATTGCCGCAGCCAAGCGCCTGCTCGGCGAGGACGACTGGCGGCTGCTGCACCGCTTCGCGCTGGATGAGCTGCTCGCGGACCAGCGCGACGACCTGGCGCAGTTCCGCGTGGAGTTCGACGGCTGGTTCTCGGAGCAGTCCCTGTATGACACCGGCGCGGTGGCGCGAACCGTGGAACGCCTCTCCGCGGCCGGCCACCTGTACGAGAAGGACGGCGCGCTGTGGTTCCGCTCGACCTCGTACGGCGACGAGAAAGACCGCGTGGTGCGCCGGGAGAACGGCCAGTACACGTACTTTGCATCCGACATCGCCTATCACGCCGACAAGTTCGGACGCGGCTACGGCCGGCTGATCGACGTCTGGGGCGCCGATCATCACGGCTACATTCCCCGTGTCAAGGGCGCGCTGAAGGCGCTGGGCCTCCCCGCCGAGCGCTTTACGGTTGCGCTCGTGCAATTCGCCGTCCTGTATCGCGGCGGAGAAAAGGTGGCGATGGGCAAGCGCTCGGGGGATTTCGTCACGCTGCGCGAGCTGCGCGACGAGGTGGGCAACGACGCCGCGCGCTTTTTCTACGTCATGCGCAAGTCCGACCAGCACCTCGACTTCGACCTCGACCTCGCGAAGAGCGAGTCCCAGGACAACCCCGTGTATTACGTTCAGTACGCCCACGCGCGCGTGTGCAGCGTATTCAGCCAGTGGGGCGGAGACCCGGCCCGGCTCGAGCGCGTGCCGCTCGCGCCGCTCGACAACCCGCGCGAGCTGGCGCTCATGCAGCGCCTCGGCGAGTTCCCTGAGCTCGTGCACGCAGCGGCGCGCGAGCTCGCGCCGCACTCGATCGCGTTTTACCTGCGCGAGCTCGCGGGCGAGTTCCACAGCTACTATAATGCCGAGCGCATTCTCGTCGAGGACGAGGCGCTGCGCGCGGCGCGGCTCGCGCTCTGTGCAGC
>JBAUTZ010000287.1:0-1505 GCA_049582445.1 Burkholderiales bacterium | reverse complement strand
CCTAAGGCGCGTGGAAAAAGTGACGTATGCACACTTTTTTTCGCGCGGGCCAAGCCGTCGGGGGAGCTCGTTGTTCGGCGCCGACGCCCTGTCCACAGAATCTGTGGAAAAGCCTGTGGATGAGCCTTGGATAAGCGGGCCGCTAGCCCGGCAAATCGCTTACCGGGGCCCGGCGGTCACGCTTTAGGCAGGATTTTCACGTGCAGAAATAGAGGGTTGCGGATCGCAATGGCCTTCTACCGTGCTCCGGCACGTTGCGGCACGCCAATCTTTGCGGTTTGAACGAAGCGGTTCATAACTTCGCCTTGGGAAATGGGGTCAGACCCCATTTAGCCAATTTCCGATTTAATCGAGCCTGACCCCTTTTTCCGGGAGGGTGCGTGGCGGAGGAGAAGGTCCAGCGTCGGCTGGCGGCGATCCTGGCGGCGGACATCGCCGGGTATTCCAGGCTGATGGGGGAGGACGACGTCGCGACGGTGCGCGACCTCAAGGGCCACCAGGGCGCGGTGCTGCCGCTCGTCGCCGAATTCGGCGGCCGGATCATCGATACCGCTGGCGACGGCATCCTCGCCGAGTTCCCGAGCGCGGTCGGCGCGGTCGAATGTGCGACCCGCCTGCAGGAGGTGATGCGCGAGCGCAACCGGGGGTTTGCCGCGGACCGGCGCATGCAGTTCCGCGTCGGCATCAACCTGGGCGACGTGATCCACGACGAGGCGCGCATCTACGGCGATGGCATCAACGTCGCGGCGCGGCTGGAGAACATCGCCGAGCCCGGCGGGATCTGCGTCTCGGAGGACGTCTACCGGCAGGTGCGCGACAAGCTCGCCCTGCCATGCCGCGATCTCGGCGCCAAGGAACTGAAGAACATCGCGCGTCCGGTGCACGTCTATGCGCTCGGCGCGGCGGGGCGCGGCCGGCTCTCCTTCGGGCTTCGCCGCATTGCGGTGCCCGCGCTGGTGCTCGCCCTGATCGCGGCCGCGGCGCCGTTCCTCTGGAATGGCGTGCGGAAGGCCCCGGAGGTGCCGGCCGCGACGCTCGCCGTGCTGCCGTTCGCGAACCAGAGCGGCGATGCGAAGCGCGACTACTTCAGCGACGGCGTCACCGAGGACGTCATCAACGCGCTGGGACGCTTCTCGGGGATCCGCGTATCCGCGTACAACGCGGTGCGCGCCTACAAGGGGCGCAGCCCATCGCGCGCGGACATCCGTCGCGACCTCGACGTGCGCTACGTGGTGCAAGGCAGCGTGCGCCAGGCGGAGGACCGGGTGCGGGTCGGCGTCGAGCTGAGCGATGCGGTGAAGGGGACGCTCCTGTGGTCGGAGCGCTACGAGGGCTCCGGCAAGGAGGTGTTCGAGATCCAGGACCGCGTGGCGAAGGACGTCGCCGGCGCGCTGGCGGTGAAGCTCACGACGCTCGAGCAGCGGCGCACGGCGAGTAAGCCGCCGGAGCGCATGGAAGCCTACGACCTGGTGCTGCGCGCGCGAGGGCTGCTGCACACCGCGGAG
>JBAUTZ010000286.1:0-6092 GCA_049582445.1 Burkholderiales bacterium | reverse complement strand
GCGCCGAGCAGGTTGACCGGCACCGGAAACACGATGGTGTTGCTCTTGTCGCCGGCGATTTCCGTCAGGATCTGCAGATAGCGCAATTGCATCGCCTCGGGCTGCGTCGCCAGCTTGGCGCCCGCTTGCAGCAGCTTTTCGGCGGCCTGCGCCTCGCCTTCGGAGTAGATGACCTTGGCGCGCCGCTCGCGCTCGGCCTCGGCCTGGCGTGCGATCGCGCGAATCATCGATTCGTTCAGGTCGACGTGCTTGATCTCGACGTTCGCCACCTTGATCCCCCAGGCGTCGGTCTGCTGATCGAGCACGGTCTGGATGTCGAGATTGAGCTTGTCACGCTCGGCGAGCATCTCGTCCAGCTCGTGCTTGCCGAGTACCGCGCGCAGGGTGGTCTGCGCCAGCTGGCTGGTGGCGCCGAGGAAATCGGCCACCTGGATCACCGCCCTGGCCGGGTCGACGACGCGGAAGTACACCACCGCGTTCACCTTGACCGAGACGTTGTCGCGCGAGATCACGTCCTGGCTCGGCACGTCGAGCACCATGGTGCGCAGGTCCATGCGGACCATCTGCTGGATCCCCGGGATGATGACGACGAGCCCGGGACCCTTGACCATGTGAAAGCGCCCCAGCATGAAAACCACGCCGCGCTCGTACTCGCGCAGGATGCGCAGCGACGAGACCACCAGAATGATGACGATGATCAGCGCGCCAAAGATGAAGCTGAATCCGAAGTTGAACACGATGTTTAGCCTCCGTTGCCGTTGCCGGGCTCGGCCGTGACGTCGAGCACCAGACCTTCGATCGCAGTGACGCGCAGCCGCTGACCCTTGCGGATCGGCGTGCCCGCGCGCACGCGCCAGTTTTCGCTGTGCACGCGCGCCCAGCCCTCGCCGCTGAAGTCCTCCAGCGCCTCGCCGCTCGCCCCGATCAGCTCCTCGCGGCCGGTCACCACCGGGCGCCTGCGGCCCTTCGCCAGCATCCCGATCACCAGGATCAGGAACGCGCCGCTCGCCGCGGCGATGCCGCCGATCAGCGCGTAGGGGATCTCGAAGCCCGGCGCGTCGGTGTCGATGAGGATGATCGAGCCGATGACGAACGCGATCAGCCCGCCGACCCCGAGCGAGCCGAACGCGGGCACGAAGGCCTCGGCGATCATGAACGCGATGCCGAGCAGGATGAGCGCCAGTCCCGCGTAGTTGACCGGCAGCAGCTGGAACGCGTACATCGCGAGCAGGATGCAGATCGCGCCCACCACGCCCGGCAGCACCAGGCCCGGGTTGGAGAACTCGTAGAGCACCGCGTAGATGCCGAGCAGGATCAGCACGTAGGCGACCGTCGGATTGGTGATCACGCCGAGCAGCCTGGTGCGCCAGCCGACCTCGTAGTCCTCGACCTTCGCGCCGGCGACGTGCAGCGTGCGCTCGACGCCGGCCGCCGTGACCTTGCGCCCGTCGAGCTTTTCCAGCAGCGCCGGAACGCTCTCGGCGACGAAGTCGATCACCTTCAGCCGCGCCGCCTCTGCCGAGGGCAGGCTCACCGCCTCGCGCACCGCGCGCTCGGCCCACTGCGCATTGCGCCCGCGCAGCTGAGCGA
This sequence comes from Burkholderiales bacterium, assembly GCA_049582445.1. Lineage (GTDB taxonomy): Bacteria > Pseudomonadota > Gammaproteobacteria > Burkholderiales > SG8-39 > DAHVFK01. Next base: position 4,502 of record JBAUTZ010000286.1, on the reverse strand, counting down.
GGCCGCGGATGTAGGCCGAGGCGTCGTGCACCATCTTGTGCTCCAGGGTGCTGCCCGGCTCCTCGCCCTTGCCCTTTTTCGCGCCCTTCTCCGGCGCGGGAGTGGAAGGCGCGCCGATGGCGATCGGCGTCGCCGCGCCGAGGTTGGTCGCCGGCGCCATGACCGCGAAGTGGCTCGCGTACAGAATGTAGGTGCCTGCGCTCGCGGCGCGCGCACCCGAGGGCGCGACGTACGCGGCCACCGGCACCGGCGAGGCGAGGATGTCCTTGATGATCGAGCGCATCGACGTATCCAGACCGCCGGGCGTGTCCATGCGCAGAACCACCAGCGGCGCACCCTCCTTCGCCGCCGCCTCCAGTCCGCGGTGCACGTAATCCGCGGTCGCCGGCCCGATCGCGCCGTCGATGGACAGCAGCAGCACGGGCGCCGCATGCGCCTGCACCGCGCCTGCCAGGAGCGCCGCCAGCACCAGCAGTTTGCGCAGCTCCAACGCCTTCTCCTTGCGCCCTCGTCCCGAGACCATAACAATACGCCTCCTCCCGGCATTTCGTATCCGTGAAACCCGAGTCCCCTCCCGCCGAAGCGATCGTCGTCCGTGGCGCCCGGCAGCACAACCTGAAGAACCTGTCCCTGGCGATCCCGACGGGGGAGTTGGTCGTGGTCACCGGGGTATCGGGCTCGGGCAAGTCGTCGCTGGTGTTCGACACGCTCTACGCGGAAGGCCAGCGGCGCTACGTCGAGACCTTCAGTCCCTACGCACGGCAGTTCCTCGACCGCATGGACAAGCCGCAGGTCGACGCGATCGAGGGCATTCCGCCGGCGATCGCCATCGACCAGACCAACCCGGTGCGCACTTCGCGCTCCACGGTCGGCACCATGACCGAGCTGAACGACCACCTCAAGCTGCTTTACGCGCGCGCCGCGACGCTTTACTGCCGCGGTTGCGGCAAGCCGGTGACGCGCGATACGCCCGATTCGATCTATCGCGCCCTGGCCCAGCGCGCCGCAGCGGCGGGCGATCCGCGGCTGGTGGTGACCTTTCCGGTGCCGGTGCCGAAGAACTTCTCGGATGCCGAGGTCGAGCAGTTGCTCGAGCGGCAGGGCTATACGCGCGTCCACGCCCGCGCCAAGGGACTGCTCGAGGTCGTGCAGGACCGCATCCGGATGTCGGGCACCGAGCGCGCGCGGGTCATCGAGGCGCTGGAAGCCGCCCTGAGGGTGGGTCAGGGAAAGGTGAACGTCTACGCCGAAGATCGGGGTCAGATCCGGATTTCCGAGACGAAATCCGAATCTGACCCCGATTTTGCTGCCTGGAGATTCTCGTCCGACCTGCACTGTCCGGACTGCGACATCCACTATTCCGAGCCCACGCCCGCGGCATTCTCGTTCAACTCGCCGCTCGGCGCCTGCGAGACCTGCCGCGGCTTCGGGCGCGTGATCGGCGTCGACTTCGGGCTGGTGATCCCCGACGAAGCCAAGACGCTGCGCGAAGGCGCGGTGCGCCCCTGGCAGACCGCGAGCTTCAAGGAGTGCCAGGACGACCTCGTCAAGTACGCGAAAAAGCGCGGTATTCCGCTTGATACGCCCTTCCGGGAACTGAGCTCTTCCCAAAAGGAATGGGTTCTCGAAGGAGAAAGCGACTGGGTCAGCTGGAGAAAGAGCTGGCCGGGCACCTGGTACGGGGTGCGGCGCTTTTTCAAATGGCTCGAGACCAAGGCCTACAAGATGCACATCCGCGTGCTCTTGTCGAAGTACCGCGCCTACACCGAGTGCACGGCATGCGGCGGCACGCGCCTCAAGCCCGACGCGACCCTGTGGCGCATCGGACCGCACTCGATCCACGACCTGATGCTGCTGCCGCTCGAGCGCGTGCGCGCATTCATGGACGCGCTCGAGCTGCCCGCCCCGGCGGACGAGGCGACGGAGCTGCTGCTCGCCGAGATCCGCGCCCGGTTGCGCTATCTCGCCGAGGTCGGCCTGTCCTACCTCACCCTCGACCGCCAGTCGCGCACGCTCTCGGGCGGGGAGGTGCAGCGCATCAACCTCACCACCGCGCTCGGCACCTCGCTCGTCAACACGCTGTTCGTGCTGGACGAGCCTTCCATCGGCTTGCATCCGCGCGACATGGGGCGCGTGATCGAGGTGATGAAGCGGCTGCGCGACGCCGGAAATTCGCTGGTGGTGGTCGAGCACGATCCGCAGATCATGTTCGCCGCCGACCGCATTCTAGACATGGGCCCGGGCCCGGGCGAGCGCGGTGGCGAAGTGGTGTTCTTCGGCCCGCCGCAGGAGCTGAAAGGGCGAGACACGCTCACCGCCGAGTACCTGTCGGGACGCAAGCGTGCGGACGCAGGTTCTCAGGGGTCTGGAATTGCAGTTGATTTTCTCGAGATCCGGGGCGCATCCGAACACAACCTCAAGAACCTGGACGTCTCAATCCCGCTCCAGCGCCTGGTGTGCGTGACCGGCGTGTCGGGATCGGGCAAGTCGACGCTCGTCGAGGACGTGTTCTACCGCGCCCTGCTCAAGGCCAAGGGCAGGCCGACCGAAGCGCCCGGCGCGCACCGCGCGCTCGCCGGCGCGGAAAAGGTCTCCGAGGTCGTGCTGGTCGACCAGACGCCGATCGGCAAGACGACGCGCTCCAACCCGGCGAGTTACGTCGGCGCCTGGGATGCGATCCGGATCCTCTTCGCCCGCACGGCGCTCGCGAAGGAGCGCAAGTACACGCCGGGCACCTTCAGCTTCAACGCCGGCAACGGCCGCTGCCCGACCTGCGGCGGCAACGGCTTCGAGCACGTCGAAATGCAGTTCCAGTCGGACGTAGACCTGCGCTGCCCCGATTGCGACGGCAAGCGCTTCCGCCCGGAGGTGCTCGAGGTTGCGCTGAGAGGCCGGAGCATCTCCGACGTCCTCGAGCTGACGGTGTCCGAGGCGCTGGTCTTCTTTCGCGGCGAGCGCGAGGTCGAGGCTCGCCTCGCGCCGCTCGCCGACGTCGGCCTGGAGTACCTGCGCCTCGGCCAGCCGGTGCCCACGCTCTCGGGCGGCGAGGCGCAGCGCCTGAAGCTCGCGGGCCACCTCGCCGCGTCGAAAACGGGGTCGGAGTCGAATAAATTGTTCCTGTTCGACGAGCCGACCACCGGGCTGCATTTCGACGACATCGCCAAGCTGCTGAAGGCGTTCCGCCAGCTGCTCGCCGCCGGCCACTCGTTGGTGGTAATCGAGCACAACCTGGACGTGATGCGCGCCGCGGACTGGATCATCGACCTCGGTCCCGAGGGCGGCGAAGCCGGCGGCGCGCTGGTGTGCGCAGGCACCCCGCAGCAGGTGATGCTGCATGCGACCTCGCATACCGCCCTCGCGCTGAGGGAGTACGAAAAGGCCTTCTTGCAGGAAGCCATCGCGACAGAAACTGCCGAACCCCCTGCCCGCTACCTCGGCAACGCCATCCGCATCCACAACGCGCGCGAGCACAACCTGAAGAACATCGACGTCGAAATCCCGCGCAACCGCTTCACCGTGGTGACGGGCGTGTCGGGCTCGGGCAAGTCGACGCTCGCCTTCGACATCCTGTTCGCCGAGGGACAGCGGCGCTACCTCGAGTCGCTGAACGCCTACGCGCGCCAGTTCGTGCAGGCGGCCTCGCGCCCCGACGTCGATGCCATCTGGGGCATTCCGCCGACGGTGGCGATCGAGCAGCGGACTAGCCGCGGCGGCAGGAAAAGCACCGTCGGCACGCTCACCGAGATCCACCACTTCCTCAGGCTGCTGTTCGTCAAGCTCGGCACGCAGCACTGCCCCGACTGCCGCGTGCCGATCGAGCCGCAGAGCGAAGACGCAATCGCGGCGCGCCTGATGCGCGAGTACCGCGGCCAGCGCATCGGCCTGCTCGCGCCGCTGGTGGTGAACCGCAAGGGCGTGTACACCGACCTCGCGAAATGGGCGAAGGCGAAGGGTTACTCGAGCCTGCGCGTCGACGGCGCGTTCCTGCCGGTGGATCCCTTTCCGCGCATCGACCGCTTCAAGGAGCACACGATCGAGCTGCCGGTTGCCGACCTGCGCGTGGAACCGGCACAAGAGCGCTGGCTGCGCGAGGCTCTTGGCCGAGCGCTCGAACTTGGCAAGGGCGTGGTGCACGTGCTCTCGGACCTGGATGCGCTGGTGAAGGCCGCCTCGAAAGCGAACGGCCTGGTCGAGATGGTGCTGCACCAGGCGCGCTACTCGACCAAGCGTGCCTGCCCTTCCTGCGGTCGCAGCTTCGCCGAGCTCGATCCGCGGCTGTTTTCGTACAACTCCAAGCACGGATGGTGCGCCGAGTGCTACGGCACGGGCCTCAAGATCACCGAGGTCGAATGGAGCGACGAGCGCGCCCGCACCGGCGCCGAGGACCACGTGCTCGACTCGTGGATCGAATGGCTCGAGGTCGACGAAGCCTGCCCCGCCTGCGCGGGGCGGCGGCTCAATCCCGAGGCGCTGGCGGTGACCTGGCGCGGCAAGTCGATCGC
>JBAUTZ010000285.1:0-8480 GCA_049582445.1 Burkholderiales bacterium | reverse complement strand
GTCGACGAGACCGCGGACGACCGCGAGCGCAGCTGGGCCGGCATCGCGGGGCTGCTGGCTCACGCCGGCATCCGAAACGGCGGCGACGCCACGCTGGCGCGCCTGCTGCGCGCCGCGATCACCGACGATACGAAGCCCGGGCTCGCCGCCAACCTGCGCCTGCTCGTGCGCAGCGCATCCCGGCTGCGGGAGCTGATTTCGGCCGACCACTGGCGCGCGCTCAACCAGATGATGCGCGGCGTCTCGCGCCGCAGGGGCCAGCCGTTGGGACTCGCGGACGCGCTCTCCGAGCTCGACGGCGTGATCGCCTCGCTCATGACGCTCGCCGGCTTCACGCTCGACGGCATGACGCGCGACCTCGGCTGGCGATTCCTCTCAATGGGCCGCAGGATCGAGCGCCTGCAATGGATGTGCGCGGCGCTCACGCAAGCGCTGTCGGCGCCGCGCGAGGCGGACCTCGGCTGGCTGCTCGAGCTCGCTGACTCGACGCTCACCTACCGCGCGCGCTATATGGGCGAGCCCGACTGGCTGCCGGTGCTCGACCTGCTGGTGCGCGACGAGACGAACCCCCGCTCGGTCGCGTTCCAGCTGCTGGGGCTGCGCGACTACATCGCCCGCATCGCCGCCGCGGTCGGCTACGCGGGACCGGAACGCATGGAGCAGCCGGTGCTCGAATTGCGCGCACTCGACCCGGCCGCCGACCTGCAGCACGGCAGCGCGCGCCTCGCGCGGCTGCTGGACGACTGCTACGGCGCGGTGCACCGGCTCTCCGATCAGCTCGGCCTGAGGTTCTTCGTGCATGCCGGCGAGATCAACCGTCAGACCGTCGCGACCTGAGCATGCGCCTGTCGATCGTCCACGAGACGCATTACCGCTACGCGAGCTCGGTGCTGCTGTCGCAGCAACTGCTGCACCTCACGCCGCGCGTGCTCGAGCGCCAGAGCTTCGGCGCGCACCGCATCGACATCGATCCCTCGCCGAGCGAGTACGACGTCGGCACCGACTATTTCGGCAACCCTGTGACGCGGGCGCTGTTCGCGATGCCGCATACGGCGCTCAGCGTGCGCGCCTCGTCCGAGGCGACGCTCGTGCCGCGCCACTTCGACCCGCTCGCCCATGACTCGACCGCGTGGGAGCGGGTGCGCGAGCGGCTCGCCGGCCTCGACGCACCACCGCTACTCGAGCCCACAGAGTTCGTGTTCGAATCGCCGCACGTCGAGATATTCGGCGCGCTCGCCGACTACGCTGCACCGAGCTTTCGCCCCGGCATTGGCATCCTGCAGGGCGCGGCCGACCTGATGCGGCGCATCCATGCCGACTTCGAGTTCGACGCGATGGCGACCGGCGTCGCCACGCCGCTGCGCGAGGTGCTCAAGCTGCGGCGCGGCGTGTGCCAGGACTTCGCGCACCTGATGATCGGCGCGCTGCGCGCGCTCGGCCTGCCGGCGCGGTACGTGAGCGGCTACATCCTCACCTCGCCGCCGCCCGGCTACCCGCGCCTCGTCGGCGCCGACGCCTCGCACGCCTGGGTGTCCGTCTACGATCCCGCCGCGGGCTGGATCGACTTCGACCCGACCAACGACTGCCTCGCCGACGACGAGCACGTGACGCTCGCTTGGGGACGCGACTTCGGCGACGTGACGCCGATGCGCGGCGTGATTCTCGGCGGCGGCGAGCACAGCTTGAGCGTCCACGTTACGGTGACGCCGGTAGAATCGCGCCATGGCTGACCGCAAATTCGGCATCGAGACGCTGTGCCTGCACGCCGGTCAGATTCCCGACCCCGCCACGGGAGCGCGAGCCGCGCCGATCTACCAGACCACGTCCTTCGTGTTCGATTCGGCGGACCACGCGGCGAGCCTGTTCAACCTGCAGACCTTCGGCAACGTCTATTCGCGCATCTCAAACCCGACGGTCGCGGTGCTCGAGGAGCGCATGGCCGCGCTCGAGAACGGCCGGGCGGCGCTCGCCGCCGCCACCGGACAGGCCGCCGAGGCGGTGGCGATCCTGACCCTCGTCCAGGCGGGCGACCATATCGTGTCCGCCTCGACCTTGTACGGCGGCACGCATACCCTGCTCGGCGTCAATCTGAAGAAGCTCGGCGTCGAGACGAGCTTCGTCGACCCGGACGATCCCGAGAACTTCCGCCGCGCGATCCGTCCCGGGAAAACCAAGCTCCTCTACGCCGAGGCGCTCGGCAACCCGCTCATCAATATCGTCGACATCGAGGCGCTGGCGGGAATCGCGCGCGACGCGAAGATCCCGCTGCTCATCGACAACACGGTGCCGACGCCGTACCTGTGCCGGCCGTTCGACTTCGGCGCCGACATCGTGGTGCACTCGGCGACCAAGTACCTCGGCGGCCACGGCACCACGATGGGTGGCGTGATCGTCGAATCGGGCAAGTTCGACTGGGGCAACGGAAACTTTCCCGAGTTCACCGCGCCTTCGCCGGGCTACCACGGGGTGATCTTCCACGAGACCTTCGGCGATTTCGGCTACACCATGAAGGCGCGCATGGAGATCATGCGCACCTTTGGCCCGACCCTGTCACCGCTCAACGCCTGGTTGCTCTTGCAGGGGATCGAGTCCCTGCCATTGCGCATGGACCGCCACTGCGCGAACGCGCTCGCGGTAGCCAGGTTCCTGCAGGACCACAAGCACGTCGCGTGGGTGAACTATCCCGGGCTGCCTGGCAGCAAGTACCACGCATTGGCGAAGAAGTACCTGCCCAAGGGCGCCTCGGGCCTGCTCAACTTCGGCGTCAAGGGCGGCGCGCGGGCGGGCGAGAAATTCATCGAGGCGGCGCAGTTCATGAGCCACCTCGCAAACATCGGCGACGCCAAGACGCTGATCATCCATCCGGCCTCGACGACGCATCGCCAGATGAGCGACGCGGAGCAGCTCGAAGCCGGTGTCACGCCCGACATGATCCGCATGTCGGTCGGCATCGAATCGATCGACGACATCATCTGGGACATCGACCAGGCACTGGGAGAGGCAGCCAAGACATGATCACCTACGACATCATCGAGCACGGAAAGCCGCTGCAGAGGATCCTCAAGGAAACGCCGAAGCCGCAGGGCACCGAGGTGCTGCTGCGCGTCACGCGCGCCGGCGTGTGCCACAGCGACCTCCATATCTGGGACGGGTACTTCGACTGGGGCGGCGGCAAGCGCTTCTACGTCAAGGACCGCGGCTGCGTGCCGCCGTTCACGCTCGGCCACGAGCCCTTCGGCGTCGTCGAGGCGTTCGGCCCCGCGGCGGCGAAGGCCGCGAAAGGCCTGAGAATCGGGCAAAGGCGCCTGGTGTATCCATGGATCGGCTGCGGCAAGTGCGCGGTGTGCAAGGCGGGCAAGGACAACTACTGCGTCTCGGGCTCGCGCTTCCTCGGCGTGAACCGCGCCGGCGCCTACTCGACCCACATGCTCGTGCCGCATCCGAAGTACCTGCTCGATGCAAGCGGCATCGACGAGAGCTTCGCCTCCACCCTCGCCTGCTCGGCGCTCACCGCCTACAGCGGCCTCAACAAGCTGCCTGAACAGGGGCCGAAGGACTGGGTGGCGGTGCTCGGCTGCGGCGGGCTGGGCCTGATCGCCGTGTCGATCCTCAAGGCGAAGGGCGTGAAGAACGTGATCGCCTGCGACATCGACCAGGCGAAGCTCGACGCGGCGCGCAAGCTCGGCGCGAAGCTCGTGCTCGACACCCGCGCGCCCGACGCGGCGCAGAAGCTCGCCGCGCTCGCGCAGGGCAACCTTTCCGGGGCGATCGACTTCGTCGGCATGCCGGCGACCGCGCAGCTCGGAATCGGCGCGCTGCGCAAGGGCGGACGCTACGTGCTGTGCGGCCTGTTTGGCGGAGAGCTCCACTATCCCATGCCGCCGATCGCGCAGCGCGCCATCGGCATCATCGGCTCCTACGTCGGCGACCTCCAGGAGCTGAAGGAAGTCGTGGCGCTGGCCAAGAAGAAGAAGATCAAGCCCTCGCCGATCGAAACGCGTTCGGCCAGCGAGGTGAACCGCACTCTCGAGGAGCTCAAGGCCGGGAAGATCCTCGGCCGTGTGGTGCTCGATTTCGAACACGAGGCAGCCTGAACGATGAGTCCGTTTTCCTGGGAATTGCCCTATGCCTGGCCGCGCAAGCCGCTGCTCGCCGGCAACGTCGTCTCCACCTCGCAGCCGCTCGCCTCGCAGGCGGGCTTGTCGATGCTCGCCGCGGGCGGCAATGCGGTCGACGCCATCCTCGCCACCGCGATCACCCTGACGCTGGTCGAGCCGGTGTCGAACGGCATCGGCTCGGACGCCTACGCCATCGTCTGGGACGGAAAGAAGCTCCACGGCCTGAACGCCTCGGGGCGCTCGCCGGCGGGGTGGACGCCGGAATTCTTCGCCGGGCAGAAGGGCGTGCCGGTGCGCGGCTGGAACTCGGTCAGCGTGCCGGGCTGCGTCTCGGCCTGGCGCGAGCTGAGCACGCGCTTCGGCAAGTTGCCGTTCGAAAAGCTGTTCCAGCCGGCCATCGGCTACGGCAGGAACGGCTTCCTCGTTTCGCCCACCATCGCGCGCCAATGGGCGGCGCAGACCGCGGAGCTGAAGGTGCAGCCGGGCTTCGCCGAGGCGTTCCTGAGGGACGGCAGGCCGCCGGCGCCGGGGCAGCTGTTCCGCTTTCCGGAGCACGCCGCGACGCTCGAGAAAATCGCCGCCACCAAGGGCGATGCGTTCTACAAGGGAGAGCTCGCGGCAAAGCTCGAGGCGCACGCCAAGGCGAACGGCGGCGTGATGAAGGCGTCCGACCTCGCCGCGCACAAGTCCGACTGGGTCGACACGCTCACCATGGATTACCGCGGCTATACGCTGCACGAGCTGCCGCCGAACGGCCAGGGCATCGTCGCGCTGATCGCGCTCGGCATCCTGGAAAACTTCGACCTCGCCAGCCACCCGGTCGACTCCGCCGACAGCGTGCACCTGCAGATCGAGGTGGTGAAGCTCGCCTTCGCCGATGCCCAGGCCTACGTCGCCGACATCGACTACATGCCGTTCCCGCCCAGGCAGCTGCTCGACAAGGCCTACCTCAAGTCGCGCGCCAAACTCATCGACATGAAGAAGGCGCAGCCCTTCGCCGCGGGCACGCCGCCCAAGGGCGGAACGGTGTACCTCACCGCCGCGGACGCCTCCGGAATGATGGTGTCGATGATCCAGTCGAACTACATGGGCTTCGGCTCGGGAGTCGTGGTGCCCGGCACGGGGATCTCGCTGCAGAACCGTGGCGCCACCTTCGTCCTGAAAGAAGGCCACCCGAATCGCGTCGGTCCCGCCAAGCGGCCCTACCAGACCATCATCCCGGGATTCGTGAGCCGGGACGGCAAGCCCGTGATGAGCTTCGGCGTGATGGGTGGCACCATGCAACCGCAGGGCCACACGCAGGTGATGGTGCGCATCGCCGATTACGGCCAGAACCCGCAGGCCGCGAGCGACGGGCCGCGCTTTCGCTGGGTGCAGGGCATGGACGTGAGCGTCGAGGGCGGCTATCCGGCGGCGACCCTCGAGGAGCTCAGGCGCCGCGGGCACAGCATCGTCACGATCGACGACTACAACCAGTTCGGCTGCGCGCAGATGATCTGGAAGCTCGAGGGCGGCTATTTCGCCGCGAGCGATCCACGCCGCGACGGACAAGCGGTGGGCTTCTAGGGAGGGACTGATGCTCAAGATCTGGGGACGCACCAACTCGGTCAACGTCAGGAAGGTGCTGTGGTGCTGCGACGAGCTCGGCGTGCCATTCCAGCGCACCGACGCAGGCATGGAGTACGGCGTGGTCAACACGCCCGAGTACCGCAAGCTCAACCCGAACAGCCTGGTGCCAACGATCGAGGAAGACGGCTTCGTGCTCTGGGAGTCGCACGCCATCGTGCGCTATCTCTCGGCGAAGCACGGCGCGGGCAAGCTGTGGCCGACGGACCTGCGCGTGCGCGCCGACGCCGACCGCTGGATGGACTGGGCGGGCGGCACGTTCGCGGCCGCATTCCGGCCGGTGTTCTGGGGTCTGGTTCGCACGCCGCCCGAGAAGCGCGATATGAAGGCGATCGACGAGGCGGCGAAGAAATGCGGCGAGCTCGCCGGATACGTCGACGCGGCGCTCGCCGGGCGGCGCTACATCGCCGGCGAGCAGCTCACCATGGGCGACATCCCGCTTGGCTGCCACCTGCACCTGTGGCTCAACCTGCCGATCGAGCGCCCGGCATGCGGCAACCTCACCGGCTGGCACAAGCGCCTGCTCGAGCGCCCCGCCTTCGACAGGTGGGTCAATACGAAGATCACGTAGACCATGCTGAAAGGCAAGGTCGCCATCGTCACCGGCGCAGCGAGCGGCATCGGGCTTGCCTGCGCGGAACGTCTCGCCGCCGACGGCGCCACCGTAGTGCTCGCCGACGTCAACGAGAAGGCGGGTGCCGAGCATGCCAGGCGCCTCGGCGCCCATTTTGTCGCCGCCGATCTGACGCAACGCCAAGGCTGCAAGCGCCTGGTCGACGAGACGCTCGCCGCGTACCGCACGGTGCACGTGCTCGTCAACAACGCGGGCTACCAGCACGTCTCGCCGATCGAGGATTTTCCAGAGGACCAGTGGGACCGCATGATTGCGCTGATGCTCACTGCGCCGTTCCTGCTGACGCGTTACTGCTGGCCGACGATGAAACGGCAGAAGTGGGGCCGCGTGATCAACATCGCTTCGATCCACGCGCTCGTCGCCTCGCCCTTCAAGGCGGGATACATCGCGGCCAAGCACGGGTTGGTCGGACTGACACGCACGGCCGCGCTCGAGGGGGGTGAATTCGGCATCACCGTGAACGCGATCTGCCCCGCCTACGTGCGCACGCCGCTGGTGGACGCGCAGATCGCCGACCAGGCGAAGGCCAACGCGATTTCGCCCGAGGAAGTGATCGAGAAGATCATGCTCGCGCCCGCGGCGGTGAAGCGCCTTATCGAGCCAGCCGAGGTAGCGGAGTTCGCCGCCTATCTGTGCTCGGAAGCCGCGGGCACCATCACCGGCGCGGCGCTTACGATGGACCTGGGCTGGACAGCTCGTTAGCGAGCCGCGCGTCGCGCTCGGCCGCGGGCAGCCGCGCGAGCGCCTTGACCCTGTCGTAGAACACGCCGAGGTTGCCGCCCGCGGCGGCGAGCTCGCGCTTGAATGCCGGGACGAGGCGCGTATAGGCGGAGATGGACGCGAGTAGAGCATTGTTCGGCTCGGCCATCAGGCGGTCGTAGCCCGCGTAGCCTCCCCAGCGCGCCTTGAGCGCCGCGTAGCGCTCGGCGAGCCGCGCGAATTCCGCCTGCTTGGCCGCGCGCATCGCCGGCGGCGCGAGCAGCTCGGCGTAGACGCGCGCGAGCCGCGCGCGGGCATCCTCGATCAGCGCGAAGAACTCGCCCTTGCGCGCCTGCGCTTCGCGGAACGCGGCGAGCTCGGTCCCACGCCCCTCGGACTCCAGCCAGCGGCGCACGCCCTCCTCCTCGACCGTCACGGCGAACGACTCATTGAAGGTCGTATCGCCCTTCACGTACACCACCTGGTGCGCGAGCTCGTGGAACACCAGCCGCGCGAGCTCCGACTCCGGGTAGCGGATGAAAGTCGACAGCAACGGGTCGTCGAACCAGCCGAGCGTCGAGTACGCCGGTACTCCGTAGACGAACACGTCGAGCGCCTCGGCGCGCCGCTCCGCGGCGTAGCGCTCCGCGGCCTCGCGCGCGAAGAATCCGCGGTAGTCCACGCAGCCGGCCACCGGGAAGCAGGACTCCACCGGCTGCACCGAAAATTCCGGCGCCGCGAACACGTTCCAGACGGCGTAGGGCCGCCCGAGATCTGCATAGCTGCGGTAGCTGGCGTTGTCCGGCAGCCCGAGCTCGCGCGTGGCGAAGTCGCGGATGCGGGCCGCGGTCTCGAGCCGCTGGCGCAGCGCCGGCGGCGTGGCAGGATCGGCCAGCCACCGCGTGAGCGGCTGCGCGCGGCGCATCATGTCCAGCTGGCCGTCCACCGCCTGCGCGTAATAGGACAGCGTCTCGCAGCCGCCGAGCGCGAGCAGCGCCGCCATCGCCAGCCACCTAGTGCGCATGCGGCAAGAAGCTCCCGGTTTCAAGGAACGCTTGCAGGCTGAGCGCCACGCGCGCCGAGAGCAGCATGCCGCTATGGCTCACCGGAAAAGTCGCGAGCGCAGCCATGCCTTCGATGTGCGCCTCGTCCACGCATACCACGCCGTCGTTGATGCAAGGCAGCCGGCCAAAGGTGCGGCCCAGTCCGATCGGGACGGTGCCGGCGATGACGCCAAGCTGCTCGCGCCGCGTCCAGTGCGCCGCACCTCCCTCGCGCCACAGCGCTTCGCTCTCGCCCAGCATCCAGCGCCCAAAGCCGAACCTGGCGAGCCGTCGCGCCGCGAGGCAGCCGCGCGCGGGCGTGCCAAGGAGCGCCACCCGGTCGACCGCGAGCGCAGGATC
>JBAUTZ010000284.1:0-1792 GCA_049582445.1 Burkholderiales bacterium | reverse complement strand
ACGCCCGTTCGAGCGCAGCCGCGGAGCCGGTCGGGGGTCCGCTCAGGGCCGTATCTCCTCGACCTTCACCCAGATCGCTCGCGCCCCGCCCGCTCGCGCGCCGCCCGAGTAAAGGATGCCGCGCTCGTCGCGTGCCGCGCTCTGGACGGTGCCGCCGATGTCGAACCACTCGCCGAGCCGGCCACCCACGCTGCTCGCCATCCGTGCGCGGCTCAGTTCGCCGGGACGGGCGCCCGGCGTATCGCGCCGCAGATTGATGTCGAGGACCACGTTGCCGCCGGAAACGTGAGGGACCAGCTCGAATCCCGTGCCCAGGTCATCGACCATGGGACCCGACGATTCCATCGAGATGTAGGCGTGACCGCCCTCGAGCACCTGAACGCGCTGATCCACCCGCTCCTCGATCGACGAGCCCGCGCTCCCGGCAAGCACGCGAACTCGGGATTGAGCGTGGGGGACGGGTTCGTTGCTGATCGTCACGTTGCCGGAGCGGACCGTCCCGGTCGCCTCGATCGCCTGTCGCCCCGCGCTTTGCACGTCGTCGAATCGCACCGAGATCACCAGCCGTCGTGCCGGCGTATCGATGGCATCGAGCGCCGATCTGATCTCCGCAAGATTGCGCGCGCTGGTGCGAACGATGATCTGATTGGATCGACCGGTGAGCACGCCTCCCGGCTCGAGGAGCGGGCGTAGCGCGGGCAGCACCTGGTCGACCGTGCGGTGGCGCAACGGGATGACCTCGAGCGTGTCCTGAGCCTGCGCGGAAGCACAGGCAAGCGCGACGAATGCGGCCAGCAGGGAGCGCAACGGGCGCATCTGGGTCATTGCAGCGAATCCATGTGCTCGGAGCAACGCATCGCTGGCGCAGGCGCTGACAGGGTCGCTTTACTTCGACCATTCCATCGACTACATTGCCTGCGTAATGGCACGCAATCTTCTGTATTTGATCGTTTTTCTTGGAACGATCGCGGGTTGCGCCACGTCCGGCCCGGAGCCCGGCGCCGTCGGCGCGGCCGATCGCGTGCAAGTGTCCGACGCGCAGCGCTCGGAAGCGCTGCTCCAGGTCGTACTCGCGCTTGGCAGTGACTACCGCTACGGTGGGGATTCACAGCGCACGGGCTTTGACTGCAGCGGGCTCGTAGCCCATGTTTTCGAAGAGGCCTGGGGCGTTCGCCTGCCCCACAGCGCCGAAGCGCAGAGCGAGGCTGGCATACCGGTGAGTCTAACGGAACTGCAGCCGGGGGACCTGGTCTTCTACAACACGCAACACCGGCCGTATTCGCACGTCGGCATCTACGTCGGCAACGGGCGTTTCGTGCATGCGCCCAAGACCGGCGCACGGGTGCGCTTCGAGAATCTGCGAGATCGCTACTGGGCTCGCCGGTTCGACGGCGCGCGCCGCATCCAGCCGCCGTCCGCTTCCTAGGAGTCCGGGTCCTCGAGGCTGAAAACCACCGGAATCTCGATGGCAAAGGGCTTGCCGACCAGGCCCGCGGGAACGGACGTGAGCGGAATGGCGTTCCTGATCATGTCGAGCGCCTGCCGGTCGAGGATGTCGTGGCCGGAACTGGTCCTGATGGTCATCGAGGCGATCGTGCCATTCGCCCCGATCGCCATGTGGACCTGCGCCCTGCCCTGCCAGTTGTTGTCCAGGGCGACGCGCGGGTAACGCTTATAGCGCTTGGCGGCTGCGATGATCGCGAGCCGATACTGCGCCAGCATGGCGTCGGTCGTCGGACCGACCACCGGCTCGGAGGCGGCGCGCTGCGGCGCCACGCTCGCGGGCGAAGCC
>JBAUTZ010000283.1:0-2111 GCA_049582445.1 Burkholderiales bacterium | reverse complement strand
GCCGAGACGAGCTGTGCGTCCCCCAGCTCGAGCGGCGGCGCGGCCTGCCCCTCCGCCGGGCCGCCCACCAGGATCTCGTACACATGTTGCGCCCGCACGTGCTTGTCCTTACGCTCGCCGTCGTAGCGGAACAGCCGCGCGTACTCCTCCGAGATGCGCGACACGACGTCGAAGTAGCTGCGCGACACCAGGATCTGGTTCGGCTCGGCGAAGCTCATGACGCGCTGCGCGACGTTGATGCCGTCGCCGATGATGTTGGGCAGGCCGTTGATGTCCTTGGCCATCTTGACCGGGCCGAGGTTGACGCCGATGCGCAAGGCGAAGTTGGGGTAGGCGTGCTCGGCGATCGCCACCCGCAGCGCGTTGGCGATGAACACCGCTTCCTCCGGGTCTCCCAGCAGGCAGATCGCCGCCCCGTCGCCGGCGTCGATGACGATGCGGTCCTCCTCGGAGATGCCTTGCAGCGCCTCGAACAGCATGCCGTTGAACCAGCCGCGCTGCGCGAGCTGCGTCGCCACCGTCTTCTTCGTGTACTCGACGATGTCGACGAACACCACGCTGCAGATGAACGTGCGGCCGAGGCTGCCGAGCTTCGGATTGTGCATGCGCTTACTGCTCGATCATCTGCATGGCCTTCTGCAGGCTGCGGCGCATGCGGTTGAACGATGCCGCGAGCACGGAGATCTCGTCTTTGCCCTGCACGTCGAGTTCCGGACGTGCGAAGTCCCCGGTGCTCACCTTGTCGGCCGCCTCCGACATGCTGCGGATCGGCCGCACGATCATCCAGCTGAGCATCAGGTTGAGCACCAGGAACACTGCGACGAACACCCCGGCGAGCGACGACATGAAGGTGCGGAAGGCGCGCTCGGCGTTGCCGACCGGCAGCTCCATCGGCACCGACACGATCTGCGCGCCCACGATCTCGTTGAAATTCCAGCCGAAGCCGTTGGCCTCGCCGTAGAGCTTGATCATCGACGCCGGTGCCGCCTGCGGCACGCTGTGGCAGGCGAGGCACGCGGGATCGGTGATCTTGATCGGGCGGGCGATGAACAGCGCGCGACCGGTGGGCGTGTCTCGCTCGCCGACCACTTCCTTGGTCGCGGCGTGGTCGCGGAAGGTTCGCACCACGTCGGCCTCCCAGTCCGTCGCCCGGTCGCGCGGGTTGGTCGGGTTGAGGGTCGCCTCCTTGTACGAGTAATCGGGGTGAGTCTTGCGCAGCTCGTTCACCGTCTCGGTAGCCGCGTAGGCGGGCACGCTCTGCGGCAGGAACACGCGCATCAGCTGCAGCTCGAGGTGCGGCTTCACCTGCTTCACCGTGTAGCCGCGGATCGCCAGCGCCGATTCCATCATCAGCCGCGCGTTGCGCACCACCTCTTCCTTGGCGTTGTGCTGCAGCAGCGTGTAGGAGATCCAGCCGGCGACGGCGAATCCCGCGGCGAACACCAGCAGCAGCACGAGGTTGAATTTCGTCCGTATGCCCATGGCACCTCCGCCTATTTGCAGGCCATCGCTTCGTCGTACGCCTTGGTGAAGCCCATCAGGCTGAAGCGGGCGCTGTGCACCCCCGTCACCGGGAATTCCGGCCAGAAGCGCAGCCGCGCCTCGACTTCCCTGCCTGCCTTGAATAGCTTGACGATCGCGCCGTAGCTCGACTCGAACACCGCGCGCTTCTTGCCGTCGGTGCGTTCCATGCGGATCAGGTCCTGGCCGCGCAGCGCGAGGCCGATGTCCGAGAACGAGGTATCGAGGTCCGAAGGCGACTCAACGACGACCTTGCGCTCGTCGACCAGGATGCGAGCCTGCACGGTCTGGTAGCCGTCGTTCAGCTCGACGCTCGCTGAGCGCGCGGCGCAGCCACCCCTGGCGCCGGCCGCGTCGCGCGCGATTTCCCAGTTCTGCTCTCCGGCCGCACGCGCTCCCTGCGCACCCATGGCGAGCGCGGCGACGAGCAGCAGCCCCCGAGCGGTCGAAGAGCCCATCCCCCTCCCCTGGTTCCCGACTGGAAACTGGAGGACCGGATTAGAGCACCCGGTTGTCGGCCCCGCAACCGGGGCCGGGCTCAGTCGGCGCCCCAGCGGCCCAGGGTGTGTGCGCCCGCCACCGGGAGAAGC
>JBAUTZ010000282.1:0-6858 GCA_049582445.1 Burkholderiales bacterium | reverse complement strand
GTACGGCACCGACCGTCGTATTGAAGGCGCGCCGCGGCGACGACCTGACAATCAAGCGGCCAGTGCCGCGGCTCGATCCCGCGATCGCCGCCGGCTACGCCGCCTACCAGGCCGGCGACTGGGTCGGCGCGCGCCGCAATTACGAGCAGGCGCTGCAAAACGAGCCCGGCAATCGCGACGCTCTGCTTGGCATGGCGGCACTCGATGTGCGCGAGCAGCGCTACGATGCCGCCGAATCCTACTACCGTCGCGCGCTGCAAGCCGATCCCCGCGACCCGTATGCGCTCGCCGGGCTCCTTTCGATTCGCGGCGAGCAGGTGGACCCTGTGCTCGCCGAGAGCCGCGTGAAGACGCTCCTCGCGGCGGATACCGGAGCCGACGTGCTGAATTTCACGCTCGGCAACGAGTTCGCGCGGCAGGGACGCTGGGCTGAGGCGCAGCAGGCCTATTTCAAGGCGCTCGCCACGGATCCCGACAATCCCGACTTCGCCTACAACCTTGCCGTCAGCCTCGAGCACATCGGCAAGTCGAAGCTCGCGCTCGATCAATACCGTCGCGCCCTGGCGACCGCGCAGCAGCGCAGCGCGCATTTCGACCAGTCCGCGGCGCGCAAGCGCGTTCAGGAGCTGGATCACTGACGAAAACTTAGGTCCGCCCGGCGCGGTCGCCGGGTATTATTCTTCCCGGATGAATTCGCCCACGAATCCGCAGGCCAGACGCCACATCGGGCAGATCCTGATTGATCAGGGAATCCTCACCGAGGATCAGCTGAGGATCGCGCTGCTCGAGCAGATGAAGTCGCACCTGCCGGTCGGCCGGCTGCTGGTCCAACTCGGCTTCGTGTCGGAAGCGACTCTGCGCGACGCCCTGTCGCAGAAGCTGGGGCTGCAATCGGTCGACCTGGCGCACATCATCGTCGACTCGGCTGCCCTTAAGGCCCTTCCCCGCGAGCTGGCGCGGCGCTACCGGATATTCCCGATCGCGCTCGACCGGCAGGCGAATAAATTCATCGTCGCGCTCGCCGACACCAACAATATCGTTGCGGTCGACCAGCTGCGCACGCACCTCAAGGGCGACTTCGAGATCGAACTGCGCCTCGCCGGCGACTCCGAGATCGAGCGCGCAATCGAGCACTACTATGGGCACGAGTTCTCGATCGACGGCATCCTGCAGGAAATCGAGACCGGCGAGGTTGACCACACCTCGATCACCGAGGACGACGAGTACAGCCAGCCCATCGTGCGCCTGATCTCGGCGTTGCTCGCCGACGCGGTCGAGCACGGCGCCTCCGACATCCACTTCGAGCCCGAGCAAAGCTTCCTGCGCATCCGCTATCGCATCGACGGTGTGCTTCGGCAGATCCGCTCTCTGCACAAGACCTACTGGCCAGCGATGGCCGTGCGCCTCAAGGTGATGTCGAAAATGAATATCGCAGAGACGCGCGCGCCGCAGGACGGCCGCATCTCGGCGACCATGTCGGGGAGGGTCATCGACTTTCGTGTCTCGAGCCTGCCGACGACGCACGGCGAAAACCTGGTCCTGCGCATCCTTGATCGCCAGAAGGGCATTGTGCCCCTCGACAAGCTCGGCCTCGAGGACTCGCAGCTCGATCTCCTAAAGCGCATGATTGCCCGGCCGGAGGGCATCATCCTGGTGACGGGACCCACCGGCAGCGGCAAGACGACAACACTCTATTCGATCCTGAACCACGTCAACTCGGACGCAGTCAACATCATGACGCTGGAAGATCCGGTCGAGTATCCGCTGACGCTGATTCGGCAGACTTCGGTATCCGAGGCGGCGAAGCTCGATTTCGCCAACGGCGTGCGCGCGATGATGCGGCAGGACCCCGACAAGATCCTGGTGGGTGAAGTGCGGGACTCCGACACCGCCGAGATGGCGTTTCGCGCCGCAATGACCGGTCACCAGGTATTTTCGACGCTGCACACCAACTCCGCGATCGGAGCGTTTCCGCGACTGCTCGACATCGGCATCGTTCCGGACGTCATGGCGGGCAACATCATCGGCGTAATCGCGCAGCGCCTGGTGCGCAGGCTATGCCGCACCTGCCGTCAGTCGTATTCCCCCGACGGGAGCGAGCGGCACCTGCTGGGCTACAAGATCTCCGAGAGCGCGAAGCTTTACCGGGCGGTAGGTTGCGAGCAATGCGATTACCAGGGCTTCCGCGGACGCACCGCGATCATCGAAATCCTGAAGGTCGATACCGCAATCGACGAGCTCATCGCGCGGCGCGCCACGACGCGGGAAATCCTGGACACGGCGCGTGCCAAGGGATTCAGGACGCTGGCGGACGACGGCGTGCGCCTGGTTCGCGGCGGAGTCACCAGCGTGGAGGAGCTGATGCGCGTCGTCGACCTGACCGACCGGATGGGCTGAGCGCCCTGCCAAGGCACAACCACCATGCCTCTGTACACCTACAAGGCGATCGACGAGGACGGCAAGAGCGTGCTCGGCCGGGTAGAGGCGGTAAACGTCTTCGACCTCGAGCAACGGCTGGCGCGCATGGGACTCGATCTCGTGAACGGAGCGCCCGCCAGCGGGCGCTCGCGCCTGATTGGCGGTGCCCGCGTCAGTCGCCAGGATCTGATCAATTTCTGCTTTCACCTCGAGCAACTTTCCTCTGCCGGGGTGCCGCTCGTCGATGGCCTCATGGATCTGCGCGAGAGCATGGACAACCCGCGGTTTCGCGAGGTGGTATCCGGGCTGATCGAGGCGATCGAGGGCGGCCGAAGCCTGTCGCAGGCGCTTGCAGAGTTCCCCGAAGTGTTCGGCAAGGTGTTCGTGAGTCTGGTGCGTTCCGGCGAGCACACCGGAAAGCTCTCCGACGTGCTGAAAAGCCTCACCGAATCGCTCAAATGGGAGGACGAACTCTCTTCTCAGACAAAGAAGCTGATGATGTATCCGGCGTTCGTCGGCTCCATCGTGCTGCTGGTCACGTTTTTCCTCATGATCTATCTCGTCCCGCAGATGACCGGGTTCATCCGGAACATGGGTCAGGAGATTCCACTGCAGACGCGGATCCTGATTGGTATTTCGCACTTCTTCGTGACCTTCTGGTGGGCGCTGCTCGCGGCGCCGTTCCTTCTCTGGTTCGGGCTCAAGTTCGCGGCGAGAACCTACCCGGCGGTCGAATACACCATCGATCGCTACAAGATCTCGATGCCACTGGTGGGCCCGATCCTGCGCAAGATCATTCTCTCGCGCTTCGCCACCAGCTTCGCGATGATGTACGCCTCGGGTATCACCGTGCTCGACGCGATCCGCAGCACCGAGGAGATCGTCGGCAACAAGCCGCTCGAGAACGCCTTGCGCTCCGCCGGCCAGCAGATCGCCGAAGGCAAGAACCTCACCGCGGCGTTCCAGGAGGCAGAACTATTTCCTCCACTGGTGATACGCATGCTCAAGATCGGCGAGAACACGGGCGGGATCGACACCGCATTGCTCAACGTCAGCTACTTTTACAACCGTGAGGTGCGGGAGGGCATCGCCAGGCTGCAGGCAATGATCGAGCCGGCGCTGACGCTGGTACTGGGCCTGTTGCTCGGCTGGGTGATGCTGGCGGTGCTGGGACCCGTGTACGACACCATTTCCAAGATGAAGTTCTAGCGACCGCGACGCCCAAGGATGACCGCGAAACGTCTTCTGTATTTCACATCGAGCGCGCACTACGTATATCGCTGGTCGAGACATGCGCTCGATTTCGATGCGCGCTTCGAGGCGGACGACGACGGGCTGGCTAGCTTTCGCGAATTCCTGCGCGACCAGGGCGGCACCCTGTTTTACGTGGTTGCCGATCTCGCGGGCGAAGACTTTCACGAAGACCAGATTCCCTACCTGCGGGGTGGCGACCGACAGGCGGTGGTGCAGCGCCGATTGGCGCAGCGCTACCGGGAAACGCGGTTATCGACCGCGCTGTCACTCGGCTACGTCACGGGCGAGCGCCGCAACGAGCGGCTGCTCCTCGCGTCATTCACCAACACGCAGCAGTTCACGCCCTGGCTCGACGCGCTGGTAGATTCGGAAGCCAGGCTGGCGGGCGTATTTTCGGTGCCATTGCTTGCGCCTACGCTCGCCGCGCTGCTCGGGGTGCGCAAGGGCCGTGCCTTCATCGTCACGCAGAACCGGGCGGGATTGAGGCAGTGCTACGTCGACAACGGCCGGCTGAGGTTCTCGCGGCTCGAGCGCACCGGCGACATGGCGCCCGCATCGCTCGCCACCCTGGTGCGCTCCGAAACCATGCGACTGGCGCAGTACCTCGGTGGCCTGCGTGCACTGCCGCGAGACGGTCCCCCGGTACAGGTGCTCGTAGTGGCCGCGCCGGAGCACCGGGCAGTGTTCGAGAAGGTGCTCGTCTCCGACCCGCAGCTCGCGTTCCGGGTTGTGGACGTAGCCGAGGCCGCACGCGCGCTTGGCTTGCGACGCTCCAGCGATGCGCTCGCAGAGCGGCTTTACCTTCACCTCGCAGTCGCCAAGCCGCCCAAGGAGCAGTTCGCCCGTAGCGAGGAGCGCCGCAGATACCGGATCTGGCAGTTGCAGCGCGGCATCGCCGCTGCGGGCGTCGTCGGCTTCGCCGCCTGCGCACTGTACGCGGCCGCAGGCTGGCTCGACGTCATGTCGGTGCACGACCAAATTGAGGCTCAGCAACGCCAGGCGCGCAATTCGAGCGAAGAGTACGCGCGCATCACGGCGGCGTTTCCGGTCACCCAGACCACGACCGAGAACCTCAAGGCAACGGTGGTGGAGTTCACGAAGATCGCCTCCGACAGCGGCACGCCCGAAGCCGCATACGTACATCTGTCCAATGTGCTGGACAAGTTCCCGCAAATCGAGCTCGACCGCCTGGGGTGGCACGTTGGGCCACCGTCCGAGGGCGGGCGCGAGGCGCCGCCTGCCGGTGGCGCGCCTCCGACCAGCGCCGCTCGGGCTCGTGACGCGGAAGTGCTCGAAATCGCGGGTCGCGTGAATGCCACGCAGCGCTCGGACTACCGCGGCATCACGGCTCAAGTGCAGCAGTTCGCAGACGCCTTGAGCGCGGGGTCGGCATACCGGGTGTTGCGCACGCAGTTGCCGTTCGACATCACGTCCCAAGGCACGCTGACCGGCGACATCGGAGCTTCCGAGGCAGGTGAAGCGCCACGCTTCACTATAGTGCTGGCAAGGAACCTGAAGTGAATTTCACTCTGCCCGAAGTTCGCAAGCTCGCCCTGCCGCTGCTGCTGTGCCTGTTGCTGCTGGGTGCCGGTGCGGCGTTGATCGCGTACGTCCAATCCGCTTTGACGCGCGTCAACCAGCAACTCACCGTGGCACAGAGGCAACGCTCCGATGCAAACCAGCGCCTAGCGCGTATCGCCGAAGAGGAGCGCGAGGTAAAGGAAAAGCTCGCGGTGTACCAACGCCTTAAGGGCCTGCACATCATCGGCCCGGAACTGCGCCTCGAGTGGGCCGACACCATGACGCGCATCCGCACTAGCCGCGAACTGCTCGATCTCAGCTATCAGGTGCAGCGCCAGCAGTTGCTGGCATCGGTGCCCGGCAAGCCCGCCAATGTGGATTTCTACGCCAGCACCATGAAGGTCGACCTCGCCTTATTGCACGAGGGGGACTTGCTCGGCTTCCTCAGGGACCTGCGCCAGTCGGGCAACGCGTATTACTCAATCCGCCGTTGCGACATCGCGCGCACCGGGCAAGCGGCAACTGGAACGTCGATCGTGCCGCGCCTGCGCGCAACCTGCGACATCGATCTGATCACGATCCTCGATCGGGCTGCGAAATCATGACCCCTCTCCCCAGACTGTTGCTCGGGGTCGCCTTCGCTGCGTGCACTGCGGCGGCGCAGGCGCAAGAGCTCGGCCGGCTGTTCTTCACGCCCGAGCAGCGCGCCGCGCTAGACGAGCGGCGCAAGGCCCGCGTACCTGACAAGCCCGCGGCGGTGATTGTCGAGGCGCCGAGTACGCGCCTGGACGGCTATGTAAAGCGATCGGGCGGGAAGTCGACTCTGTTCGTCAACGGTGAAGCGATTCCCGAAGGCGCTCAAACCGAGGGCATGTCGCTCGTCCCGGACCATGCCCGACCCGACCGCGCCTCGATCAGGGTAGGCGACAGCAACCGACGCATTCCCCTGAAGGTTGGCCAATCCCTAGATCGCAGCACCGGAGAGGTGCGCGACCCGGTCGACGGCGAGCTGCGGGTCGAGCCCCCGACGGCCCGCCCTGGCCGCTAGCCGCAGTACCGCGGGAGAATGCTGCGGCAGCGATCGACTCCTATGTGCTCGCAGCGTGGAGCCGTCCTGCTCGCGCTGATGGTGATCGTCATACTGGGAATGCTGTGGCTCCTGGTATCGACGCTGAGCGGTTCCGGCCAATACACGGCCGCTGCGCGCAATCGGAACGCAGAAGTTCTACACCACGCCAAGCTCGCGCTCAGCGGTTACGTTGCGAGGCAAGCTGTCCTTGCGGCAGAGAGCAACCCGGGCCGTCTGCCTTGCCCCGAGGCCCGCGGCTACGTCGGCACGGCGAACGAGGGCATCGCCGCGGGTAGTTGCACGCTGCCGGCGCTCGGACGATTGCCTTGGCGGACGCTCGGCCTCGACCGCCCGACCGATGCGGACGGCGAGCCGCTGTGGTACGCGGTGTCGGCCGGCTGGGCGCTGCCCAGACCGGGTGCGGCACTTACCATCAATTCGAAGTCCCCCGCCGGACTCGGCCTAGACGGGCGCGCGAATGTCGCGGTGGCGCTGATCATCGCGCCGGGATCGCCGCTGCGGGTCACTGCGAGTACGGACTGTGCCTCGCGGATGCAATCTCGCGGTAAGACCCCTCCCGATGTGCGCGACTACCT
>JBAUTZ010000281.1:0-1572 GCA_049582445.1 Burkholderiales bacterium | reverse complement strand
GTGCGCCATCCCAGAACGCCGGCGCGAGCAGCGTGACGCCGAACGGCAAGCCGTCCGCGCGAAACCCCGCGGGCATCGCGAGCGCGCTCATGTCGAACAGGTTGACGAAGTTGGTGTATGTGCCGAGGCGGCTGTTCGCCCCGACCGGATCGGCCTCGACTTGGTCCAGCGTGTAGATGGTCGGCGCGGTCGGCGTCACGATCAGGTCGACCACATCCCAGGCCGCTTCGGCCTCGCGGCGCAGTGCCTGCAGCCGGTAGGCCGCGCGGAATGCGTCGGCGGCCGAATACGAAGCCCCCTTCTCGATCACGCGCCGCGTCACCGGGTGGATCGCCTCGGGCTTGCGCGCCAGGAGCGCGCTCACCACCAGCCACCGCTCAGCGACCCACGGCCCGTCGTACAGCAGCCGCGCGGCCTCCAGGAAAGGCCGGAAATCGATCTCGACGCGAGTGCCGCCGATCGCCTCGAGGCGCTCGAGCGCCTCGCCGTACAGGCGCTGGTACTCGCGGTCGCCGAAGAACTCGAGCTCGGCGGTGCGCGGCACGCCGAAGCGGAAGCGCTCGCCGAAGGCGGCCGGCGCCGCCTGCAGCACCGGGCGCGAATACGGCTCGTCGCGATCGAAGCCCTGCGCGACGCCGAGCACGGTGCGCGCATCGTGCGCCGTGCGCGCGAAGATCGACACGCAATCGAGCGAGCGACACGCCGGCACCACGCCACGCGTCGAAACCAGCCCGAGCGTCGGCTTGAGGCCGACGAGATCGTTGAATGCCGCGGGCACTCGGCCCGAGCCTGCGGTGTCGGTGCCGAGGGCGAAGCTCGCCAGGCCAGCGGCGACCGCGACCGCCGAACCGGAGCTCGAACCGCCCGAGATGTAGCGCGGGTCGAAGACATTGCGGCACGCGCCGTACGGCGAGCGCGTGCCGACCAGCCCGGTGGCGAACTGGTCGAGATTGGTCTTGCCGAGCGCGATCGCGCCGGCGTCGAGCAGCCGCTGCACCGCGGGTGCGCTCGCCTCCGGGGTGTAGGCAAATTCCGGGCACGCGGCGGTCGTCGGACTGCCCGCCAAGTCGATGTTGTCCTTGATTGCGAACGGCACGCCGTACAGCGGCAGCCGCTCGGGCGCAAGTCGCTCGAGCACGGCCGCGCGCCGCTCGAGCTCGGCACGCGGCACGAGATGGATCCAGACCTTGTCGTCTCCGCGCGCGGCGATGCGCTCGAGCAGCTGCGCTACGAGCGCCGAGGGCCGCAGGGTGCCGGAGCGGTAAGCGGCGCGCAGCGGCTCGATCTCGAGGCTGTCGGGCATGGGCACAACACGACTCCGGAACACTCGTATACAAGGTAGTATACATGTTGTGCATACCGGCCTTCGCATCGTCCACAACACCTATCGCGACTCGGTCTCGCTGATGCAGCTCTCTGCGCGCGTCGCCGCCCTGCCAGGCGTCGACCAGGCATCGGTGGTCATGGCGACCGAGGGCAACCTGGCGCTGCTGCGCGAAGCCGGCCTGCTCGAGGCGGCGCCGGCGGCCTCGCCGAGCGATCTTCTGGCGGTGGTGCGCGCAGAGGCACTTG
>JBAUTZ010000280.1:0-3704 GCA_049582445.1 Burkholderiales bacterium | reverse complement strand
GTAGGCGCCGGCCATCAGGAATTCCGACTGCAGCGCGAGTGTAGCGCCGCGGTAGCCTACGGCGGCGAGCGCGAAACCCGCGCCGGAGGCGAGGCCGAGCAGCGCCGTGCGCGAGGTCCATCCGGTGAGCATGGTGCGCAAGGGCCGCGACTTGTCGGCGGGAGACAGCAGCAGCACGCCGAGCGTGCCGCAGGCGATCGCGAGGGCGGTGAGCGGCCCGATGCGATCGCCGAGGAACAGGAGCGCGAACAGCGCCACCTGGATGATCTCCGTCTTGGAGTAAGCCACGCCGAGCGCGAAGTTGCGCTCGGCCATGACCCGCAGCAGCAGCGCGGTGGCGACGATCTGGCTGATGCCCGCGAGCAGCACCCAGAGCGCGAACGCGGTTCCCGGCGCGGGCAGCGCGAAGCCGCCGTAGTGGCGCACGCCCCACAGCCAGGCCGCCGCGAACGGCAGGCCGTACAGGAACCGCACCAGCGTCGCGCCGAGCGTGCCGAGCTCCGCGGTGAGGTGGCGCTGCGCGGCGTTGCGCAGCGTCTGGGCGAACGCCGCCCAGACCGTGATCGGGATCCACAGCCAGGCGGCGGGCGCCACTCAGCCGCCGCTTTGCACTTTCTTCAGCACATGGCGCCGGTTGCGCGTGTAGGGGCGTACCTGCGCCGGCCAGCGTCCGGAGTCGACGGCTGCGGCCCAGGCAGCGCTGGTGAGCACCTCGGCGTTCTCCAGCTCGTAGTACGCGCTGTAGCGCGGCTCGCCCTCGGCGACGATGGTCTTCTTCTCCCCACCGATCACCATGGCAAGCGGCGCGGTCGTGGCGCGCGTCACCGCAAGGACGCCGGGAACCTTGAGCAGCAAGGGGACGTGCTCGGTGTCGTAGACCTCGTTGAACAGGGCCTCCTTGTCTGGGTCCACGTCCATGCTGGCAATGAACAGGTAGCGCGTTTTCGGATGCATGTCTTCCTCCCGAGACGCATCCTAACCGAATGGGATCTGTCGGGCTGCGGCTACAGTGAACGAATCTCGCGCTCCGCTAACTGCTTGATGAAAAAGGAATCGGCCCTTGGCATGAGCATTGCTCGTACTCGCGAAGCCGCTTCACCACGCTGGGGGAACCGTCGATGAGCCGATTGGCCGCGATCGCCGTGCTGGCCTTCCTGTATGTCCTTGCCGCGCCTGCGGCGCCCCATAATTCGCGCGTCCTCGCGCTCGATACGGACGGCGACGGATACCTGTCGCACGCCGAGACGCACGGCATTCCGGGCTACGCGCTCGAGTTCTACCGCGCTGACGCGGATCATGATGGCCAGCTCGACCCGCGGGAATTCCTGCGGGCCGAATCGCTGTACGACGTCGCGGCGGTCAAGGACTACGTCGGTGATTCCCTCATCACTGCCAAGGTCAAGACGGGTCTGCTCAAAGTCGCGGGTGCCGACGCCCTGCACGTGGGCGTCGTCACCGTCCACAGACGCGTTCTGCTGTCGGGCCGCGTCGACGACGACGCGCAGCGCCAAAGCGCGGTGCAGATCGCGTCGGCCGCCGACGGCGTGCTCGACGTCATGGACGGCCTGCTGGTCCGCTAGAGGAGTCGCCGCGGCCCGCGCCCGGCGAGGCGTCGCGGGTCCCCCCTTGCTGGCGCACATTCCCGGACTGCCGCGATTCGCGATGCGCGTCGCCCTGTCGCCCTGACTCCCGCTGCGTGGAGGGCGCCGAGCGCTGCGATTGCGGCTGTCGCTGCTGTTGATGCTGTTGCTGTTGCCGCTGTGGCTGCGGCTGCCGTTGTTGCTGCGGCGGTGGCGTAGCCCGCTGCTGCTTGGGTGCCGGCCGGGTGACGTCGCCGGGCCGGGAGCGTCCGGGTTGCGGCTCATACCGCCTCGGTTCCGTGCGGCGCGGCGCCACCTGCGGCGTCGCGCGCGGCGCGGGTTCCGGATAGCGACGCCTCAGTTCATCGTGACGGTAGGCGACTCCTCGGCGATGCTCCGCCTCGTGTCGCCACGGCAGCGGCACGGAATGAGTGACCCGCGGATGGTAGTAGTGGTTATTGACGTAAACCGTGTCCACTTGGTGCCGGTGCCAGTCGAAGGCGCCGAAGAAAAAGTTGGTCGATAGCACGATCCCGCTGCCCCAGTAAATGCCGACCGAGACTCCAGGGTAGACGTAGCCGGGCCATGGCGCCCAGCGCACCGGCGGATAGCTTGGCCACCACCAGGTTCCATAGACGATCCAGGGATCGTAGTAGGGCACGTACACGACCACCGGGTTGACGGGCTGGACCATCAGCAGCGAACCCTGGTCGGTGACGAGCGTGTTGGCGTCCGACCTCAGGTTGCCCGCCTCATAGGCGCGCCGGCGCAGCTCCTGAATGGTGTCCATGACGTAGGGTTCCTGAGTGAGGAAAGCTTCGCCGAGCTGTTCGGTCCAGTCGATGCGCTCGTCCATCATGGCGAGCACGCGCGGGAATGCGACCAGCGACTTCACGCTCGGGTCCCAGTCCTCGTTCGCCGCCGCGCGCACCGCCTCGTCGCCCTCGAGCTGCGGATGGGCCCTCGACCAGCGCGCGGCCCTTACCACCTCGAGCGGATACGTCGCTGCCATGAGTATCTGCGTCAGCAGGGGATCCGGATACAGCGCGATCGGCGCGAGCATCTGGTCGAGCTCCTGCTGGCTGTAGACGTGCTCCGGCATGGGCGGCTGCGGGGTCTGCGCCTGCGCCAGCGAGAGCGCGCAGGCGGCGAGCAGCAATCCGGTCATCCATTTTCTGAAAATGCTGAACATGGCCATCTCCTGTCCGATGTCGACATTTGACAGCGAACAATCCCGCGCGACCTTGACAAATCGCAACCGGTTGTAACAGGCGCGTGGATACAATTTGTTACCGACTCGGCCGCGAACTTGGGGCAGAGTGCAAGTGTCGAATTGACGAAGGTCTGCATCGTGGAGGCGAACATGAAGGCGACCAAGGCGGCGGTAGCATGTGTCGCGCTGTTAGCGTTGTCGCTTGCGGCGAGCGCGCCCGCACGCGCGGGCGGCCATTACCACGGCGGCCACGGCGGCCACTACTATGGGCATTCGGGCGTGCACTGGGGTGTTTCTATCGGCCTGCCGTTCTATTACCCCGGGTACTACTCTTCCTACTATTACCCTCCGTATTACTCGCCGTATTACTACCCCGGCTACGGGGGGTATTACCCTGGCTACGGAGGTTACTACCCTGGCTACGGTGGCGCACCGCAGACCTACGTCGAGCGCGGAGCGGACGAGGCGGCGCCGCAGGCGGCGCAAAGCTGGTGGTATTACTGTCCCGATTCGAAGACCTACTATCCGTACGTCAAGCAATGTCCCGGCGGATGGCAGAAGGTGTCGCCGCAACCGCCGGCGCAATGAACGACGCGAAGAACCCCGCCATGAAGCCCGTACTGCGAATCGCTCCGCTCGCCCTGCTGCTGCTCGGCGCATGCACCGTCATGCCTGCCGGGCCGAGCGTCATGGTCCTGCCGGGTACCGGGAAGAGCTTCGACCAGTTCCGCGCTGACGATTACATGTGCCGCGACTACGCCAATGCCCAGATCGGCGGTGCCACCGCGCAGCAGGCGGCGACGCAAAGCGGAGTGACCAGTGCGGCGGTCGGTACTCTGATCGGGGCGGCCGCCGGCGCGGCGATCGGCGGCCAGGAAGGGGCCGCCGCGGGCGCCGGCACCGGCCTCGCG
>JBAUTZ010000279.1:0-1728 GCA_049582445.1 Burkholderiales bacterium | reverse complement strand
CGGCCATAATCGCCGCTAGGGAACGATCGGGAGCTGTCCAAGCCCCGTCGTTTCTGGCAGGCCGAACATGATGTTCATGTTCTGCACCGCTTGGCCGGACGCCCCCTTGACCAGGTTGTCGATCACGGACAACACCACCAGGGTCTGTGCCTCGGTTGCAGTTTCGCGCGGGCGATGCAGCGCGATGCGACAAACGTTTGCGGCACGCACGGAGCGGGTGTCGGGGTGGCTTCCGGCAGGCATGACATCGACGAAGGGTTCACCCGCATACCGCCGTTCGTAGAGTTCCTGGAAGTCGGCCTCTCGCTGGATGCGCGCATATAGCGTCGCATGAATGCCGCGAATGAGCGGAGTGAGATGGGCCGTGAACACCAATCCGACCTCGCGCCCGGCAGCCTGCGCCAAGCCCTGCCGGATCTCCGGCCAATGGCGGTGGCCAGGCACGCCGTAGGCCATGAAATTGTCCGCGGCTTCGGAATACATCACGTGCAACTCCGCCTTGCGTCCGGCCCCGCTCACACCAGACTTGGCGTCTGCGATCAGATGATCGAGGTCGACCACGCCGGCTTCCACCAACGGCAGAAACCCGAGTTGGGTGGCCGTCGGATAGCAGCCGGGATTGGCCACCAGTCGGGCATCGCGGATCCGTTCCCGATTCGCCTCGCACAGCCCGTAAACGGCCTCCGCGACCAACTCCGGAGCGGCATGTTTCATCTTGTACCACCGCTCCCACTCCGCTATGTCACGCAGACGAAAATCCGCCGACAGGTCGATGACGCGCGCGCCGGCGTCGAGCAGCGCACGCGCTTCGAGCATGGCGACCCCGTTCGGGGTCGCGAAGAACACCACGTCACACCTGTCCAAGGGCGCCTTATCGGGCTCCGAAAATGCGAGGGACACCCGTCCTCGAAGCCCGGGGAACATGCGCGCCACCGGCATTCCCGCCTCTTGACGGGAGGTCACGGCGATCAACTCCACGTTCGGATGCTGCGCGAGCAGCCGGATCAGCTCCATGCCGGTATATCCGGTGCCGCCTACGATCCCCGCCTTTATCATCTGCCTCCGCGCCCAAATAAAAAAGCCGCCCGTGGGCGGCTTTCGAATGCAGGAGCCTGCGGGCTCCCTTCACTCAGCGCTTCGAGAACTGCTTGCGCCGCCTTGCCTTGTGCAAACCGACCTTCTTGCGCTCGACTTCGCGCGCGTCGCGCGTCACCAGGCCCGAAGCGCTCAATGACGGCTTGAGCGCCGCATCATACTCGATCAACGCGCGCGCGATTCCATGCCGCACGGCACCGGCCTGACCGTTCTCGCCGCCGCCATAGACGTTCACGCTAATGTCGAAGGTGGTCAGATTCTTGGTGAGCTCGAGCGGCTGCCGAACGATCATGCGTCCGGTCTCGCGCGCGAAGAATTCGTCCACGGGCTTGCCGTTGACCACGAACTGGCCTTTGCCGGATTTCATGAACACTCTGGCCACCGCGCTCTTGCGGCGGCCCGTACCGTAATAATAGTCACCAACCATGGTTTAGTGCCTCAGACTTGCAGTGCTTTGGGCTGCTGGGCTGCGTGCGGGTGCACGGCCTCGGCGTAGATCTTGAGTTTCTTGAGCATGGAGTAGCCGAGCGGTCCCTTCGGCAACATTCCTTTCACCGCCCGCTGCAGCACTCGATCGGGATGCTTCGCTTGCAGCTTCGCGAAATTAGTCTCGCGAATGCCACCCGGATATCC
>JBAUTZ010000278.1:0-7060 GCA_049582445.1 Burkholderiales bacterium | reverse complement strand
GCTCCACCATGTGGCGAGCCGCGGCGCGCAGCGTATAGAACGCTCCGTCGAGGTTAACCCCGAGCACGCGTTTCCACTCGGCGGTGGCGAGCTCGTGAAACGGGCCGTGCTTCTGGCTCACTCCCGCGTTGGCGAAGCAGCCGTCGATGCGTCCCATCGCAGCGAGCGCCGCGGCGAATGAGGCCTCGACCTGGGCCTCGTCGGCGACGTCGCACCGCTGCGCCAGCACGCGCACGCCGTGCGCCTTGAGCGCCTTCTCGGCGGCCGCGTTCTTCTGCGCATTGCTGCCCCAGATGACCAGGTCGCAACCCGCCTGCGCGAGCCCCTCGGCCATGCCCAGGCCGATGCCGCCGTTGCCGCCCGTGACGAGCGCCACCTTGCCGGCGAGCGCGCTCATCGCGCCCCTTGCGCTTGCGCGCGTGCGTCCTTCTCCGGCAGTTGCAGCACGGTAAGCACGGTGAGCAGCAGCAGCGCGAACACGCCATAGAACACGCCCTGCGGCAGGCCGCGGTCGAGCAGCCAGCCGTAGAGCACGGGCACCGACATTGAGCCGACGTCCAGGCCCGAATAGACGAAGCCGTACACCTTGCCTGCGGCGCCCCGCGGCGTCGCCGCGCGCACCAGCAGGTCGCGCGATGGATTGGTCATCCCCGACAGGAAGCCGGAGAGCGCCAGCAGCGGCGCCAGCAGCGCCGGGGTCAGCGTGCCGAGCGCAACCGCCAGCATGCACAGCGCGCTGCCCGACATGCCGGCCGCGGCGACCAGGTCATGGCGCGAAGCGCGGCCCGCGACATAGCCGCCGAACAGGATGCCGATCGCCGACCCGATCAGGTACGCGGTGAGCGCGCCGGATGCCACCGCCACCGGCGCCTCGTAATAGGTCATCAGCGCGGCGACCCCGAAGCTCTGCACGCCGATCAGCGCCGCGGCGAGCAGCAGGAAGAAGAAAAAGCACATCAGCACCGGCCCTTGCATCAGCACCCGCACGTCGGCCGCGAGTGACGACGCTGGTTCCGCCCGGCCCGAGGCGTGCGGCCGCTCGACCGCGAGCGCTCCGCCCGCGGCGAGGATCAGCGCGAGCATGGCGACGCCGAGCGCCGCCGAAGTCATCAGCGCCACGTGCCAGCCGTACAGCGCCGACATGCCGTAGCTGAACGCCGGCGCCAGCGCCCAGCCGAGCGTCCCGCCGACACCGTGGAAGCTGAACGCGTAGCCGAGCCGCATGGGCTCGACGCGCGCGTTGAGGATGGCGAAATCCGCAGGGTGGAACACGCTGTTGCCGATTCCGGCCACGATGGCCGCCAGCACCAGGAAGTGGTAACTGTGCGCGACGCCGGCGAGAAACACGCCGGCCGAGCACAACGCCAGCCCCGCGATCAGCACGCGGCGCGCGCCGTAGCGGTCGACCATGAACCCGGCCGCGGTCTGGCACAGCCCCGACACCGTATAGAACAGGGCGGTGGTCGCGCCGAGCGCGGCGTAGGATACGCCGAGGTCGTCCTTGATGAGCGGGAACAGCACGGCGATCACGAGCTGGTAGAAGTGAGACAGTCCGTGAGCGACCGAGATGAGCCCGATCACCTTGGCGTCCTCGCGCAGCGTGTGGACGGCGGCGTGCATGCGCTAGGATACCGCGAGGCCGTCGATGAAGCGCACGAGCGCGTCGAGCGTAGCGTCGGGCTGGTCGCGGAACGGGCTGTGGCCGCAGCGTTTCAGCTCGACCAGCTCGCAGGGCCCCTTCACCTTGAGCGCGATCGCCTGCAGTTGCGCCATGGTGCCGTACACGTCGTCCGCGCCCTGGATGGCGAGCACGGGGCAGGATATGCCCGGCAGGTACTCCTCGATGTTCCAGTCGAGGAAGGCCGGGTCGAGCCAGACGTCGTTCCAGAGGTAGAACGAGCGCCGCGGGTCGCGGTGGTAGCGGCCGAGCTTGTGCGGCAGGTCGGTGCTCTCGAAGTCGCGCTTCGCCTGCTCGATGCTGCGAATGCAAACCTCCTCGACGAACACGTGCGGCGCCATCAGCGCCAGCGCGCGCGCCGGGTGACCCGCCCCGGCATAGATGATCGCGATCGACGCGCCGTCGGAGTGCCCCACCAGCACCGGCGCGCGAATGCCGGTCTCGGCGAGCACCTCCGGCAGCGACTCGAGCGCCTCCTCATGCATGAAGCGCACGCTGCGGCGCGGCTCCTCGAGCACGTCGGAGTGGCCGTAGCCGTAGCGGCTGTAGACGAGCGCCGCGCAGCCCGTCGCACGCGCCACGCGCAGCGGGAAGTCGCGCCATTGGCGGATCGAGCCCAGGCCCTCGTGCAGGAACACCAGTGTCGGCTTGCTTTCGTCGGCGGCCTGGATCAGCTCGTATTCGAGCTTGTGGCCGGCTGCGGTGACGAAAGGCATGCGCGAGAATAGCACCCGAGCCGCTCGGACCGGCCGGTCGTTTCACGCATAATGCGCGCTCGATGCGCGCCACCGCTTACCTCGTGCTGCTCGCCACCCTGCTCCTGTGGTCCGGCAACTGGATCGTGGCGCGCGCGGTGCGCGCCGACGTCGCGCCCGGCGTCGCGACCGCAGGACGATTGCTGATCGTGCTCGCCGTGCTGCTGCCGTTCGCCTGGCGCACGCTGCCGGCGAAGCTGCGCGCCCTCGAGCGGCGCGACTGGCGCGTGCTCGGAGCGCTCGGCTTCTTCGGCGGGGGACTGCACCTGGCGATGCAGTGGCTCGGGCTGCACTACACCACCGCCACCAGCGGTACGCTCTACCTTTCCACCTCGCCGATCTTCATCATGCTGCTCGCTTCGCCGCTCCTCGGCGAGCCGATCGCGCCCCGCCAGTGGGCCGGCGTGCTGGTGTCGTTCTGCGGGGTCACGCTGATCGCCACCCACGGCCACCCCGCGGCGGTAGCGACCCTGTCCCTAAACCTCGGCGACCTGCTTGCTCTCGGCTCGATGGCGATGTGGGCGGCCTACACCGTGTTCCTGCGCCTGCGGCGCGACGCGCTCAACACCATCGAGTTCCTGTGCGTCATTTGCGTGTTCGGCCTGGGATGCATGTCGCCGTGGGTGGCATGGGAAGTGCTGCGCGGCACCCAGGTGCTGCTCTCGCCGCTCGGCATGCTGGCGGTGGCCTACTCGGCGATCGGGTCGCTGTTGCTCGCCTACGCGGGCTGGAGCTACGTCGTCACGCGCCTCGGCGCGGCGCGCGCGGGCGCCACCATGCACCTCATGCCGGCGCTGGCGGTGGTCCTGGCGGCGATTTTCCTCGGCGAATACCCGCGGTGGTTCCACTTCGCGGGCATCGCCCTGATCCTCGGGGGCGTGACGCTGTCCGCGGTACGCGCGCGAGCCACCGCGTGAAGCCGCTCGCCTTCGACAGCCGCCTGCGCGCACGGCTCGCGGGGAATCTCGCGCGGCTCGAGCACGCGGCGCTCGAGCGGCGCGAACTCAAGCGCGCCGCGGTGTGCGTCGTGGTCACCGACGATGGCCGCGGCGAAGCGGCGCTGCTGCTGACGCGCCGCGCCGAGCACCTTTCCACCCATTCCGGACAGTTCGCGCTGCCCGGCGGGCGCATGGACGAAGGCGAGTCCGCGCTCGACGCCGCGCGTCGCGAAGCGCTCGAGGAGATCGGCTTGGAGCTCGCGGCCGAGGCATTTCTCGGGCGACTGGACGATTATCCGACTCGCTCGGGCTACCTCATCACGCCGCTCGTCGCGTGGCTCCCGGGCGGCGTCGCGCTGGTCCCCAACCCCGCGGAGGTGGCACGGATCTACCGCGTGCCGCTCGCCGACCTCGGCCGCGGGCCGGAATTCGTCGCCATACCCGAAAGCGACCGGCCGGTCATCCGCTATCCCCTGCTCGGGACCACGATCCATGCCCCGACCGCCGCGGTCATGTACCAGTTCATGGAGGCCGCGCTCCACGGCCGCAGCACGCGCGTGGCGCACCTGGAGCAGCCGGTCTGGGCGTGGAAGTAGCGGTCCTGCACGCGGCCACTGGCCGCGCGCACCCCGAAGCGGTATAACGCCCATCCTGCTCCGGCCGATCGGCCGGAGCGTGTCAACCAGAGGGGGGAATGCTCATGATCGCTTTCAATGTGGTTCGATTTCGTGTGAGGCCCGGCCTGGAAGATGCGTTCGTCGCCAAGCACCACGGCGCCGGACAAGACCTGGTCGGATTAAGGCGCGGCGCGCTGGTCAAGACGGGGGATCAAACCTACTGCTTCGTCGGCGAATGGAACTCGATGGCGCATATCGTCGACGCGCGCCCCAGGATGATCGCTTTGCTGGACAGCTTCCGCGACATGCTCGAGGACCTCGGCGGGGGGCTGGGCGTCACCGACCCCATTTCCGGCGAGGCGGTGGTCGAGCTTAGCCCGCCCAAGCCCGCCCGCGCGAAGGCCAAGGCGAAGCCGAAGAAGAAGGCTGCGGCGCGCAGGCCCGCCAAGAAAGCTCGCAAGGCGCGCGCGAAAAAGAAATAGCGCCCGCCGGCGCAAATCTGGGGTTAGATGCCTGCCAGCCAGAGGGCGACACGTACGATCGTGATCAGGAGGGCAATCAGCACGATCCCGCCGATGATGGCTCCGACGACGATCTGGGCGGGAGTCATCTGAGCGCCCTCCCCGCCCTTTTCCCAGGTTGCCTTCTTGCCGATCATGAGCACGCCGAAGAACATGGTCTTCGCCACCTGCAGCAACCCGGGCCTGCGGGCCGGGGGTCTCTGTTCGTCGGGCTTGGGTTGGCGCTCTGATTGATCTGGATTCACGGGCATCGAATACCGCCTTCTCGGTGAGGGCTACTCTATCTCATGAACGTGCATGCGATTCGGCTCACGACAGTCACGAGCACTTGACCTTCTGAATGCGTCAGAGATTTGGCAACCTGAACTCGATTACAAAATAAGCGCGCGGGTTCGTAGCCGGAGCTACATCTCCAGCGGCTTCCAGTACCCCGTGAGCTCGAGGTAGCCGCGCCCGACTTCCTTGCCGGCGCGCAGCGCGCGCACCGCGCCTTCCCAGTAGATGGTGCCGGTGCTCGCGCGCGAGTCGAGCTCCTGGTCGTCCATCAGCGGCTCGAGGTCCCAGGATTCTCCGCCCGCGGTGACGCGCATCGCCACCGGGTATTCGACCCCGGTGCGCGGTGATTCCCATTCGCGCAGGGGCTGAAAGGAGACGTCTTTGGGTCCGAATTTCAGGGTGGTTCCAGAGGACTGCAACGTTCCTCCCGCCCAGATCACCCCACCCTCCTTGCCGCGCATGCGAAACGCCATCAGCGCCCCGCCCCCCTCGAGATTGATGCCGCACCAGTCCCAGCCGGCAGCCTCGGGCGCGAGGTAGGCGCTCGACCATTCGTGGTCGAGCCAGGCGCTGCCGGTCACCGCTTCCCTGCCGCGGCCGCGTTCGATCGCGCCGCGCACTTCGAGCTGCGGCCGGCTGTAGTACCAGCTCGCCTCCTGCGGCCGCGGCCCCTTGCGCGACAGTCCGTCTTCGCCTTCGAGCAGCGGCACGCCGCGCGCCCGCAGCTCGAGGTCGAGCGTGAAGTCGCGCGCCGGAATGCGCGCGTGATAGACGTCGCCGTCGAGCTCCAGGCGCCAGTCGTCTATCCACACGCGCGTCGTGTCCTCGGCGAAGCCGGCGAGGCCGAGCGCCACGCGCGCGGCGCGCTGATCGTCGCGCAGACGCCCGTACACGGAGTCGGAAAGCGCCGCATGCGCGACCACGAGCTGGCGCGGCGTGAAGCGGCTCGGGTTGTCCGTGACGAACGGCAGCCGGCTGCGAAAGAACGTCACCTGGAAGCCGAAGGGCTCGCCCGCTTCGTTCGCCAGCCAGCCCGTCACGTACCACCACTCGGTGCGGAAGTCCGGATGCGCGCCGTGGTCGCGCGGAAACCGCATGCGCCGGCCGGGCACCACGGCGGGGTATTCGATTTCCCTGGCTGAAGAATCTCGAAGCAATAGAGACAAGCCCAACCCGGCGATGAAGTCACGTCGCCTCACCAGTCCTCCCGCACCGCACGCACGGGGCCGATGCCCATCGCCTCGCGCCCGGAGAGCCACGCGGTGAGCGCGGCGAGCAGCAGCAGCACCGCGGTGAGCGCGCCGAGCGTGCCATAAGGCAGGTGCGTCTCCATGCCCCAGTTGAATGACTGCCGGTTCACGACGTGGATCAGGATCTGGCTGATGGCGCCTCCGACGACGAGCCCGGCGAGCGCGCCGAGCGCCGCCAGCAGGCCGCCTTCGACCGCGAGCATGGCGCCGATCTGCGCGCGCGTCATGCCGAGGTGGCGCAGCATGCCGAACTCCCGGCGCCGCGCGAGCACGATCGCACCCAGGCTCGAGGAAAGACCGAACAAGCCCACCAGCACCGCCACCGCCTCGATGGCGTAGGTCACGGCGAAGCTGCGGTCGAAGATGCGCAGCGAGTGGCTGCGGATCTCTCCCGGCTGCGCGATCTCGAGCCGCTCGCCGCCGGGCAGCGCGCGCAACGCGTGCATCGCCTGGGCGGCGCTCTGGCCCGACGCGAGCCAGAGCGCCGCGTCGTTGCTGCGCTCGTCTCCGGTGAGGGCGACGTAGTCGCTGCGGTTCATCAAGATCGCGCCATTCTGGCGCGCATAGTCCCGCCACACGCCCGCCACCACGAAGGACCGCCGCTCGCCGGCGAGGGGCAGCTCGACCCGTCTCCCGGGCGTGAAGCCGTACAGATCCTGCACGGCCTCGCTCACCCAGATCGGCGGCGGATCGCCGGGCCGCGGCGTGTAGCGCGGACCGACCAGCGGATAGGTCTGCTCCGCTCCCGCCTTCGGAAAGTCGCGCGCCAGCAGGGTGACGGGGCGGCGCGCCGGGTCGAGCTCGATGCGCCCGGTGCGCATGAACTCGGCGCGCGCGATCTGCGGCAACGCGAGCACCCGACGCTCGAACCCGGCATCGAGGAACGCCGTGTCGCCGATCTGCGTGGTGCGGAAGTACAGGTCCGCGGGCAGCACCTTCTCCAGCCAGTCGTCGACCGACTGCCGGAAGGACGCCACCATGATCGCCATCGCCACCATGAGCGAGAAGCTGGCGACGATCGCCGC
>JBAUTZ010000277.1:0-6862 GCA_049582445.1 Burkholderiales bacterium | reverse complement strand
GCGGTCGAGCTCGACACCGGCATCGGCAAGCTCTCCGCGCGCCTCGACCTGCGCGAGGAGGAGGGCGTGGATAGGCTGCGCGCGTTGGCGCGCGAGGCCGACGTCTTCTCGCAGTCCTACCGCCCGGGCGCGCTCGCCGCGCGCGGCTTCTCGCCCGAGGCGCTAGCCGCGCTGCGACCGGGGATCGTGTGCGTATCGCTCAGCGCCTGGGGCGGGAGCGGTCCGTGGCACATGCGCCGCGGCTTCGACAGCATCGTGCAATCGGTGAGCGGCATGGCGCAGGCCTCGGCCTGCGCGGACCGCAAGCCGCGCCTGCTGCCGGTGTCGGCGATCGACTACGTGAGCGGTTACCTGATGGCGTTCGGAGCGATGCTCGCGCTCGAGCGGCGCGCGCGCGAAGGCGGCAGCTGGCTGGTACGCGTCGCACTGGCGCGCGTCGGCCGGTGGATCGCCGACCTGGGGACCGTCGACGCCGGAACGGCTGCCGACGACTTGCCGCCCGAAGCGCTCAACAGACTGCTGACCGAAATCGATTCGCCGGCGGGCCGAATCATCCACCTGCGCCCGGTGCTCGAGATGTCCGACACGCCGCCGCGCTGGGATCGGCCGCCGGTGCCGCTCGGCTACCACGTGCCGCAGTGGCCGCCGCGCTGAGCGATTACAAATCGCGCCGGGCGGGGCGAAGGCTCACTTGCTCGCGGGTGTGGCGTCGAGGTTCAAGAACTTTTTCTCGAAGTACTCACGCACCTGCTTCGCCTTGGCCTGGTCCATGTGCGGGCGGAACAGCGTCTCCACCGCGTACTTGATCCGGTCGCAATCGTAGTGGCAATTCTCGGCGCGCCACTTCGGCAGGTAACCTTTCTCGACCACTTGCGCGCGTACATCAAGGCCACGCCGCTGATGGCTGAGCGCGCGAAATTGGGTCCGAACTGTGCATCATCGAGTACATGCGTTTCGCTCGCACCAGGTCTAATTAGGCCACCTTGATCGCCCGGACCTCGGCAGCGCGTTCATCCACAGGGATTACGGGCAGCTCGCCCTTGTTCTTGACCGGCAAGTCGCGCAGGTGATCCATGATCGCCTGCCATTCCTTGATCTCGCGGCCGGCGTTTCTCCCTGTTCCGGTGTCGACACTGCTCGGATCGGTGGTTCCCGGTGGCGGCAATAGATAGGGCGTGTCGTCGCGCGGATCATCGAGTGCTTCGACCTTTGACGTGAGTGGCTTTCCGTTCTTGTTCTTGGGCACCAGCGGCAGCTTGCCCTTCGTGTATTTGGGGATAGCCACGATGATCGGGGCGAGCATCAGGGGACAGGTCAGGCTGTACAGGTGCTCGTTCTTGCCGCTGATGTCGATGGCCTTGTAGCCGCGATCCAGGTCGCCCAGTTCGATGGCGGCCACCACGTCAAACTTCGGGCGCGACGGGTCGTAGCGGAATCTCATGCCGGAGGCGCGCGGGAAATATTCGCCGGGGTGCGCCGGGCTGTCCACGAGAAAGAACTCGAGCAGATTTTTCAGGTCCTGGCCGGTGAAATAACCGGTGACGAGCGAGCTGCCCGGTGTCGGATCAACTACTCCGGCGCCCAGCGGCGCCACGGCGAACACGTCGTAGACGGTTTGCACGCCCGTCTTCCCGCGGGAGAGGCCGGCTCGCATCATGCCGTTGGCGGTGAACCCGATGTCGGCCGTCGTCGCTTCGCGAAACGAGTCGGTGACGAGGTTGGCCAAGATCGTTCCGGCAGCGATGTCCGTGTACGTATTGGGCAAATCGCGCGGCGCGATGGCCAGCGGCTGGTCGACGCGATAGCCACGCGACGCGAACGCAGCTGCGGTGACTGACTTCTTGAGCTCGTCGATCCCCGCGGCGATGGCCCGGTCGCCGACAATAGTGTCGTCGATCGGATGGAGCCGGTACGAATCGACCGTCAGCTTGTTGTCCCCGTCCACCGTGATGACCAGTTCGCCGAGATTGCGACTCTCCTTGCCGGTCTGGACCACGGGCGTGCGGCCGTTGACGATGATCGGGTCTTGCAGCTCGGTGTGGCTGTGGCCGCTGATCACTACGTCGATGCCCGGCACGTCCTTGGCCAGACGCACGTCCTCACCGTCGGTGTAGCGCCCGTCGTTCCCTTTCACCACACCGCCGTGACTAAGCGCGATGACCACGTCCACCTTTTCCTTCTCGCGCAAGATCTTCACCACCTCTCTGGCGGACTCGGTGGGGTCGGCGAAGGTCGTGGCTTCGCCATTGGTGTAGATCATGGCCTCCTTGCCCAGCGTCCCGAACACTCCGAACCGGATGCCTCCGCGCTCGATCACCACGTAACGGCGAATCACTCCATCTTTGGCCAGGTGCTGGAGGTCGGCCAGCTTGGCGTCGTTCGCCTGGAAACTCGTATTCGAGGCGAGCACCGCCGGTATCCGTCCAGCCTTGACGGCGGCACTGATGGATTTACCCAGGCCGTCAGGGCCAAGGTCGAATTCGTGATTGCCAAACGTGGTTGCGTCATACCCCATCAAGCCCATGAGGTGCAGTTCCCCGCCGGTTTCGCGCGTCGCAGCGCTGAACGCCGTACCCATGCTGTAGTCGCCCGCATCAAGCACCAGCACCGGGCCCTGGCCCTTGCGCACCTCCTTCCGCTTCGCGATCAAGCCGGCCAGACGTGCGTATCCGCCACGCGTAGTGTCATCGTTTAGCGTGAACGGCGTGTAATCCGAAGCCGGACCCATGCCGATGAAGCTCGCGTGCATGTCGTTGGTGTGCAGGATGGTGAAAGTCTTCTTCCCGTCCGCTGCCGCAGCCAATTCGCCGGGCAGAATGAACGTCGCACCGATGGCGGCGGCGCCCGCCAGGAACTCGCGACGGGTAAGCGTTTCGTGCGACAGAATGGCAACGGCCTCCTTCTCGTCCGCTGCTGCGGTTGGTACTCTGTGTTTGGCATTCATTGCTGTGCCTTTCTTCATTTGATCTGGCTTACCGGGCCGCAGCCAGCGTTCTGCCGACCTTCGCGTCAGTTGCTGCTACCCTGTGGGCTATCCATCTCCTTCATCGCCCCTTCGATCGCCTTCTTCAGGCTCAACGAGTCGCACCTTGGCGCGGCGGATAGTCTTGCAGACTATTCAAGTGCGCGGCCAGGAACGGCGAAGCGGCCGCAGGTGCCCACGTCTTGGTGGCAAAGAACCTGCGTCTCTCGTAGCCCCACTCGTGCGAGTGTGGATCAGTCTTCTCCATCGGATCCATCAGCAGGTTGAAGACAGTGGGAACGCTCGGACAAACCTTCTCATCGAACCAACTACGTTCCGGCTTGTAACCGATAACCATCTGTAACCGTCGAGACGGACCTTGTATGTCCTGCCGCCGCCGCGGGTTTCTTCGGCGAGAAGAAGAATCGGTCGAACCCGCCACCCACAGGGGACATAGATGGTCCCCCCGGGCGTGATAGGGCTGCGGCACTGTAACCGGCGCTCCGACCGGCCCATTGCCGCGTAAGCCGTCTGTTCTTCGAGAAGCCCGAGCTTGCCTGCGAGCGATCACTTGCCGGCCGGCTTGGAGTCGAGGGTCGAGAACTTCTTCTCGAAGTAGGCGCGCACCTGCTTTTGCTTGGCCTGGTCCGTGTGCGGGCGGAATAGCGTCTCCACCGCGTACTTGATGCGGTCGTAATCGTAGTGACAGTCCTCGGCGCGCCACTTCGGCAGGTAGCCCTTCTCGACCACGTCCGCGAAGTTCTTCGGGTCGCCGCCGTAGGCAAAGCACAGCAGCGTGTAGAAGCGCGCCTGCGTGAGCGGATGCGCTTCGGCCAGGTCTTCTTTTTCGAACTCCTTGGCCTGTTCCTTGGCCTTGCGCGCGTACATATAGGCCACGCCGCCGATCGCCGCGCGCGCGAACTTCGGTCCGAACTGCATCATCGCGTAGGCGGCCACCGCGTCGGCCGAATCCTCCTCAGGTCCCAGGAGCGGCATCTTGTACTGGTCGAACAGCATGTGGCCGAACTCGTGCAGGAACACCTCGGCCGTCGGGCCGATGATCGCGTCCTCGCGCGTAATGCCCGCGGGCGTCGTTTCCTCGGGCGCATGGTCCATGACGTCCTGCAGGTACTCGTAGCAAGTGGTGACAGAGTAGTCCTCGTCGTCGTACCAGGCGTTACGCACGCCCTTGCAGCCCTTCAGCCGCACGGTGATGTTCCTCGGCAGCTTGAATGGGCTGAGCACCATCTGCATCTGCTCCAGGACCTTGCGCTCCTTGAGCAGCTTGTAGAGCGCCTCGTGCTTCGGGTCGATCGGCGGCACGTACTCGATCGTTACCTTGCCCGGCCTGCCGGGCGCCAGCTTGGTCGCTGCTGTTGCGTTCAGCGTGAACATCAACGCGCAGACGGCAAGGAATGAGATTCGCATAACTCTTGATGGGCTGGACATGGTCTTCCTCAGTTGCGCCTTGTCAGTGGGAGCGCGTCGCCTCTCGTACCGCGCCGAGCAGCGCATGGCCGTCGAACGGCTTGGGCAGGTACGCCGCCGCGCCGAGCTGCTGCGCCCCGGCGCGCGTCGCGGCCGAATCGTGAGCCGTGATGAAAATCACCGGAATCGCGGACCCGTCCTGCGCCAGGCGCCGAGCGAGCTCGAACCCGGACTGGCCCGTAAGTTGCACGTCGCAGACCGCGCAGTCGGCGTCCGCTACGATGCCGGAGGCAAGGCAATCCTCGGCCGAAGCGAACGATGCGACCTTGAATCCGGCAATCTCCAGAACGCGCGCCAGCGCCGTTCTCAGCCCCTCATCGTCCTCGATGAGGAGGACCGTCACCGGAGCGGCCGAGGGTGGTGTCACTTTGGATAGACACGCGGCGAGCGCGGCGACGGACGGTCCGATCAGTTGCTGCTGCCATGCGGCGATTCCAGCTTCTTCATCGCCGACTCGATCGCCTTTCTCATGCTGAGCGTGTCCGCACCCTGGCTCGGGGGGAAGTCTTGCAAGCTCTTCAAGTGCGCCGCGAGAAACGGGGTGGCGGCCGTCGGCGCCCAAAGCTTCTGGGCGAGGAACTTCTTACCGGCGTAGCCCCATTCTTCGGAATCCGGAGTGATCTTTTCCATCGGGTCCATCAGCAGGTTCACGACGTAGGGCACACTGGGATAGGACTTCTCGTCGAACCAGCTGCCGTGGTGCTTCACGCCGATGTGCATCTTCCAGCCATCCACGCGGATCGCCATGAGGTCGGTCTCGTCGTAGTAGAAATACTCCCGGCGGGCGGATTTGTCGGTTTGGCCGGTCCAGAGAGGGAGGTTGTTGTAGCCGTCGAGATGGACCTTGTAGGTCGTGTCGCCCATCTTCTTGCCGGTGAGCAGTTCCTGCTTCAGGTTCGGCAGGCCCGCGGCCGCGGCCAGGGTGACGAACAGGTCCTCGTGGCTCTGGATGCCGTTGGACACGCTGCCGGGCTTGATCTTGCCGGGCCATTCGACGAGCATCGGCACCCGCACGCCACCTTCCCAGGTCGTGCCCTTCTCGCCGCGGAACGGCGCGTAGCCGCCGTCCGGCCACATCATCAGCTCGTTGCCGTTATCGGTGCTGTAGATGACGATGGTGTTGTCGGCGACGCCGAGCTCTTTGAGCTTGTCGAGGAGCGAGCCGACCTGCTCGTCATGCTCGATCATCTTGGCGCGGACAACGTCCTCTTCCGCGCGGCCTTCGTCCACCGCCTTCTGGATGTATTTCTTGGGGGAATGCGACCAGATGTGGATCGCGGTCGAATTGAACCAGACGAAGAAGGGCTTGCCGCTCTTGCCGTGCTTGTCCATCCACTTCAGCGTTTCGCTGGTTACCTCCTGGTCGAAGCTTTCCATCCGTTTGCGGTTGAGAGGGCCGGTGTCTTCGATCTTCTGTTTCCCGACGCGGCCGAATTTCGGGTCGGTCATCGGGTCGTCCTGGTCGGTCGCCCAGGTGTGCAGCACGCCGCGCGGACCGAATTTCTTCAGGTAGTCGGGGTTCTTCTGGCCGGGATAGTCGAGTTCCTCCGGTTCCTCCTCGGCATTCAGGTGGTAGAGGTTGCCGAACCATTCGTCAAAGCCGTGCACCGTGGGCAGGAATTCATTCCGGTCGCCCAGGTGGTTCTTGCCGAACTGCGCGGTCGCGTAGCCCTGCGACTTCAGGACTTCGGCAAGCGTCGGGTCGGATTTCTGGATGCCGCGCGGCGAGCCGGGAATCCCGATCGTGGTCATGCCGGTGCGAATGGGCATCTGCCCCGTCAGGAAGGCTGCGCGCCCCGCGGTGCAGCTTGGCTGGCCATAGTGATCGGTGAACAGCATGCCTTCGTTGGCGATGCGGTCGATGTTCGGCGTCCTGCCCATCATGCCGTGCGTGTAAGCGCCGACGTTCCACATGCCGATGTCATCGCCCCAGATGACGAGGATGTTGGGCTTTTTCTGCTGCGCGAGCGCGGGTGCGGCGCATGCCAGCGCGAGCATGGCGGCGGCGAGCCCCTTCAGTAATCGGTGCGTCATGGCGGCCAGCTCCTTCGAGGAATTCCAAGTGCGCCATGATCGCCCCGGCGTGTGGCGGGGCCTATCGGCAGTTGGTGCAGGCGGGCTTGCCCTTTGGTGCTAGCCGAGGGGGCGGTCGGGCGGGGCGAGCCCGAGCTCCGTGGCAATGCGCACCAGCTCGGCGACCGAGCCCACGCCCATCTTCTCCATCAGCTGCGCGCGATGCGCCTTGACGGTACGCTCGGCTGCGCCGATGTCTGCCGCGATCTGCTTGTTGAGCTTGCCCGCGACGATGCCGGCGAGCACTTCGCGCTCGCGCGGAGTGAGGCTTTCGTAGAGCGCCTGCAGCGCGCTTCGCCGTCCGGCCGCCTCGCGCGCCCGCGCGTCGCGCGCCAGCGC
>JBAUTZ010000276.1:0-12287 GCA_049582445.1 Burkholderiales bacterium | reverse complement strand
CCGATCAGGCCGTTTGGGTAGCCCGATCCGTCGTATTTCTCGTGATGGCCGAGCGCGATGAGCGCGCCCATGCGTACGTATTTGGACGCACTGCCCTTGAGGATCTCGTGTCCCATGATGGGATGGCGCCGCATTACCTCCCACTCGGTATCGTCGAGCTTGGCGGCCTTGAGCAGGATCTGATCGGGGACGCCAATCTTACCGATGTCGTGCAGCGGTGCCGCGAGCTCTATCGTCT
Source organism: Burkholderiales bacterium (assembly GCA_049582445.1). Classification (GTDB taxonomy): domain Bacteria; phylum Pseudomonadota; class Gammaproteobacteria; order Burkholderiales; family SG8-39; genus DAHVFK01. Next base: position 12,049 of record JBAUTZ010000276.1, on the reverse strand, counting down.
CGCTCTCGTCGCGAGTCATGCCGATCGCATCGGCGATGAGCCGCGAATATCGCGCCATGCGGACCAGGTGATAGCCCGTTTCGGCATCCCGGAACTCCCCCGCGCGTGCCAGCCGAAGCAGAGTCTCCTTCTCCCTCTCCCGCACTTCTCGCGTCGCCTCTTCGACCATGCCTTCCAGGAGTCGTTTGCGGTCCTCCAGCGCGAGCTGCTGACGGCGCAGGGTGAGCAGGTTCCTGCAGCGCGCCAGACATTCGCGCGCGTCTACCGGCTTGGTGAGGAAGTCGGTTATCCCGGCGTCCAGTGCCGCGTAGCGCACCTTGCGGTCGTCGTGCACCGTAACCATCACGATCGGGATGTGCTCGTAGCCGGGCAGAGCGCGCAGACGCTTGACGAACTCGATGCCATCCATGTCAGGCATCATGTAGTCGACCAGGACGAGGTCAGCGACGTGGCGCGTCGCCCACACCACCGCGTCCACCGGGCGAGCGAAACCTTCGACCAGGACGCGCTGGTCGAGGCTGCGCACGACCTGCTCGAGAATGGCGCGGCCGGTCGACTGGTCGTCGACCACCATTACGGTATTGCGGGCCATCGGCAGCGCTCTGAGCTGTGCCTGGGCCATGGCTGACTTCCCCCTTGGGCTTTGCCGGGAAAGACTACCCCCGGGCAGGCCGATTGTCCACCAAAACCACCTTGAAAATCAGAGGCAACCGGAGGTATTTCTCACGCCGAATACAAAGATCGCAGGGGATGAGGAGTTACGGCATGGTGCCGGAAGTGGGACTCGAACCCACACGCTGTCGCCAGCACCGGATTTTGAGTCCGGCGCGTCTACCAGTTCCGCCATTCCGGCGCGGAGGGCGGATTATCCCGGAGTTCGGGGACAGCGGGAAGCGGCCGCCCGAAGGCCGACCCTATAATGCCGCGCCATGCGGGTCGCCGACTTCGACTATGCGTTGCCCGAAGAGCTGATCGCGCAGCACCCCGCGGGCGAACGGTCCCGCAGCCGTTTGCTGCACCTGGAGGGAAAGACCGGCGAACTCGAGGACCTCATGTTCACCGATCTTCCGTCCTTGGTCGGCGAGCGCGACGTCCTGGTGGTCAATGACACTCGCGTAGTCAAGGCGCGGCTTGCTGGGCGCAAGAGCACGGGCGGACGGATCGAGATATTTGTCGAGCGGACGCTAGGCGAAAGCGAGGCGCTGGCACTCATCCGCGCGAGCCATCCGCCGCAGGCCGGCAGCACGCTGCGAGTGGGCGACGACGTGCGCATCGAGGTGCTTGGCCGGAGCGGGGAACTGTACCGGCTGCGGTTCTGCGACGCGCGCGTAACCGACGTGCTCGAACACCACGGCACGTTGCCGCTGCCGCCGTACATCTCCCACTCTCCCGACGCGCAAGACGCAGAGCGATACCAGACCATTTACGCCACGCAACCCGGTGCGGTCGCCGCGCCCACCGCGGGCCTGCATTTCGACCGTGCCTTGCTCTCGCGCCTCGAAGCGCGCGGGGTACGCATCGCCCGCCTGACGCTGCACGTGGGGCTGGGCACCTTTCTTCCGGTGCGCAGCGATCGCGTCGAAGAACATCGCATGCACTCCGAGCGCTTCGAGGTTCCGCAGGCCACGGTCGACGCCGTCGCAGCAGCGCGCCTTGCCGGCGGCAGGGTGCTCGCAGCCGGCACGACAACGCTGCGTGCCTTGGAAGGCGCCGCGCTCGGTGGCCGGCTCGAGGCCAAAGCCGGGGAAACCGACCTGTTCGTCTACCCGGGTTTCAACTTCAGGGTCGTCGACCGGCTGCTGACCAACTTCCATCTCCCGAAATCGAGCCTGCTGATGCTGGTGGCCGCGTTCGGTGGATTCGAAAACATACGTAATGCCTACGTGCATGCCGTCGAGAAGCGCTACCGCTTCTTCAGCTATGGCGACGCGATGCTTATCGAGAGGGCCGCTTGACTTTCGCCGTCTCGCACCGCGACGGCGCGGCGCGCCGCGGGCGCCTCCGGCTCGCGCACGGCGAAGTCGATACGCCGGCCTTCATGCCGGTGGGCACCTACGGATCGGTCAAGGCAATGTCGCCGCAGGAGCTGGTGGAGGTCGGCGCTCAAATCGTGCTCGGCAACACATTCCACCTGTGGCTTCGCCCCGGGCTGGATGTGGTAGAGGCGCACGGCGGACTGCACCGTTTCATGGGCTGGGGCCATCCGATACTCACCGACTCGGGCGGATTCCAGGTATTCAGTCTGGGCGCCCTGCGCAAGGTCACCGAGGAAGGAGTCAGGTTCGCGTCGCCCATCAACGGCGACCGCCTGTTCCTTACCCCCGAAGAATCCATGCGCATCCAGGGCGTGCTCGATTCCGACATCGCGATGGTTCTCGACGAGTGCACGGCCCATCCCGCCACCGAGACTGAAGCCGAAGAGTCGATGCGCCTGAGCCTGCGCTGGGCGGCTCGGTCCAAGGAAGCCTTCCGCGGTTCGCGGAATCGTCTGTTCGGAATCGTGCAGGGCGGCACCTATGAACGGCTGCGCGATGAGTCGCTTGCGGGTCTCGTCACGATCGGGTTCGACGGCTACGCCATCGGCGGGCTCGCTGTCGGCGAGCCCAAGACGGACCGCAGCCGCATCCTCGCGCACATTGCGCCCCGCCTGCCTGCCGATAAGCCGCGCTACCTGATGGGAATGGGCACGCCGGAGGACATTGTCGAAGCGGTAAGGCTGGGCGTGGATATGTTCGACTGTGTCCTTCCGACCCGGAATGCGCGTAACGGCTGGCTTTTCACGCGCTGGGGCGATGTCAAGATTCGCAACGCCCGCTACCGTGACGACTCCCGCCCCCTGGACGAGAGCTGCACCTGCTACGGCTGCCGCAATTTCTCGCGCGCATATCTGCACCATCTGCACAAGGCGAACGAGATCCTTGGCGCCCGGCTCAACACGCTGCACAACCTGCACTACTACCAGCAGCTGATGCGCGAGCTGCGCGAATCGATCGAGGCCGGCCGTCTGGACGCGGCGGCGGAGCGCGTCCTGATGGAGCGTCGCATGCCGATGCTATAATCCGCGGCTTTTCCCGCTACAGCAAGGAGTTAGACGTGTCGATCTCCTCCGCATTCGCGCAGGCATCGGGAGGGTCCGCCGGCGATACCGGGCTCCTCGGCCTGCTGCCGATCATTCTCATGTTCGGCCTGCTGTACTTTCTGATGATCCGGCCGCAAATGAAACGCGCCAAGGAGCAGCGGCAAATGATCGAGGGCTTGCAGAAGGGCGACGAAGTGGTCACCTCCGGCGGCATCGTCGGCCGCATCACCAAGCTGGCGGACGCCTACCTCTCGATCGAAATCGCGCCGAACACCGAGATACACGTGCAGAAGTCTGCGGTGCAGACGCTGCTGCCCAAGGGAACCATCAAGACCATTCAGTGAACCGCTTCCCGCTCTGGAAGTACGCGATGATCGCGCTGGCGATCATCGTCGCATTCTTCTACACCCTCCCGAATTTTTACGGCGAATCGCCTGCGGTACAGGTCTCGAGCGCGAAGGCGACGTTCAAGGTCGACGCAGCGCTAATGTCGCTCGTGGAGAGCGCGCTCAAGACGGCCAAGATTCCGTATACGGGCGCGCTGCTGGAATCCAACGGCCTGCGCATACGCTTCGCCGATACCGACACGCAGCTCAGGGCGAAGGATGTCATCCAGAAGGCGATCAACGACCCCTCGAATCCGACCTACGTGGTCGCGTTGAACCTGCTGTCATCGTCGCCCTCGTGGCTAACGGCGATCCACGCATTGCCGATGTATCTAGGCCTCGACCTGCGAGGCGGTGTGCACTTCCTCCTGCAGGTCGACATGCAGACGGCGGTCACCAAGAAGCTCGACAGCATCGCCGGTGACCTTCGCACAACGCTGCGCGACAAGAACATCCGGCACCTCGGCATCACGCGCCAGGGCGATACTCTGCGACTTCTGTTCCGTGACCCGGCGATGCGCGATCGCGCCCGGGAGCAGGTCCTCGCCACGGAGCCGGACGTCGCTCTCGCCCAGCGCGACGAGGGCAACGACTACCTGCTGGTTTGCACCCTCAAACCTTCGGCCCTCAAGAGCACCGAGGAAAACGCGATCCGGCAGAACATCACGACGCTGCACAACCGCATCAACGAGCTCGGCGTCGCCGAGCCCGTGATCCAGCAGCAGGGTGCAGATCGCGTGGTCGTGCAGCTTCCCGGCGTGCAGGACACGGCCAGGGCCAAGGAAATCCTAGGCCGGACCGCGAGCCTCGAGATCCGCATGGTCGACGAAGACAAGATGCGCCCCGACATCCTCGCTGCCGCGGCCAAGGGCGACGTCCCGTTCGGAGACGACTATTACGTCGACCGCAATGGCCAGCCGCTGCTGATCAAGAAACAGGTGGTCCTCACCGGCGACCGGCTGACCGACGCGCAGGCGAACTTCGATCCGCAAACGAGCGAGCCGGTGGTAAACCTGCGTCTCGACGGGCCGGGTGCGCGCATCTTCCAGGAAGTCACGCGCGAGAACGTCGGCAAGCGCATGGCCATCCTGCTGATAGAGAAGAAGGGCAAGGGCGAGGTCGTCACGGCGCCGGTTATTCGCACCGAGATTCCTGGCGGACGGGTCCAGATCTCCGGGCACATGACGAGCTCCGAGGCCAACGACGTCGCCCTTCTGCTGCGCGCCGGAGCGCTCGCGGCCCCGATGGAGATCGTAGAAGAGCGCACCGTCGGACCGAGCCTCGGACGCGAGAACATTACCAAGGGCTTCGACTCGACCAAGTGGGGATTCGGCATCATCGTCGTGTTCATGTCGGTGTACTACGTGTTGTTCGGCGTCATTTCGTCGCTGTCGCTGGCGATCAACCTGCTGTTCCTCGTCGCCCTGCTCTCGATGCTCCAGGCCACGTTGACGCTGCCTGGCATCGCCGCGATCGCGCTCACGCTCGGTATGGCGATCGACGCCAACGTGCTGATAAATGAGCGAATCCGCGAAGAGATCCGCGGCGGCGCGACCCCGCAGGCCGCGATCGCCGCGGGTTACGAACGGGCCTGGGGCACGATCCTCGACTCAAACATCACGACGCTGATCGCGGGACTGTCGCTGCTCATTTTCGGGCAGGGACCGGTGCGCGGTTTCGCGGTCGTTCACTGTTTGGGTATCCTCACCTCGATGTTCTCCGCGGTCACGGTCTCGAGGGGAATCGTCAATCTCATCTACGGCCACCGCCGGCGCGTCGCCAAGCTGTCGATCGGCAATACCGCCTGGAAGTAGCCGACAAGGACTAGAGCCGGATGGAGTTCTTCAAGATACGCCGCGTCATACCGTTCATGCGGTATGCGCTGATTTTCAACGTCATATCGCTCATCACGTTCCTCGCCGCCGTTTTTTTCCTGGCCACCAAGGGGCTCCATTTCTCGATCGAATTCACGGGCGGCACGCTGGTCGAAGTGAACTACAGCCATGCCGCGGACGTGCAGCGGATCCGTGACACGCTGGAGCACGCGGGTTACCAGTCGGAAGTGCAGAATTTCGGCTCTTCGCAGGACGTTCTGATCCGCATGCCGATCAAGAAGGGGCAGTCGAGTTCCGACTTGTCGCAGAAGATCTCCGCCCTGCTGAAGACGCAGGACAGCAGCGCCGAAGTCCGGCGTGTCGAGTTCGTCGGTCCGCAGGTCGGCGCGGAGCTTGCCCAGTATGGCGCGCTCGCGCTAATGGTGACCGCTCTGGGCATCGTTGCCTACCTCGCGCTTCGCTTCGAATGGAAGTTCGGCTTGTCGGCGATCATTGCCAACATGCACGACGTGGTGATCATCCTTGGCTTCTTCTCGTTCTTCCAGTGGGAGTTCTCGCTCCCCGTGCTAGCGGCGGTGCTGGCCGTACTCGGCTATTCCGTCAACGAGTCGGTTGTGGTGTTCGACCGGGTGCGAGAAAATTTCCGCAAGATGCGCAAGGCCTCGACGCCGGAGGTGATCGACGCCGCGATCACGGGCACCATCTCGCGCACCATCATCACGCACGGCAGCACCCAGGCAATGGTCACCACCATGCTGATCTTCGGTGGTCCCGCGCTGCACTACTTCGCGCTGGCGCTCACGATCGGCATCCTGTTCGGCATCTACTCGTCGGTCCTGGTCGCCAGCCCGCTGCTGATGTGGCTGCGCGTGACCCGCGCCCAGTTCATCAAGCCCAAGCGCGAGCGGCGCGACGAGCACGAAGGCGCCGTCGTCTGACGGCCCGACTCAGATGCGCCTGGCGAGATCGGCTGCGCGGCCGGTATAGCTCGCGGGGGTAAGGGCAAGCAGCCGTCGTCGGGCCGCCGTCGGGATCGGCAACCGGCGGATGAATGCCGCGAGCTGGCGCCGATCGAGCCGCTTCCCGCGCGACAGGGCCTTAAGCTTCTCGTAGGCTTCGGGCACCCCGTAGCGGCGCATCACCTGCTGCACCGGCTCGGCCAGCACCTCCCAGTTTGCATCCAGATCGTCGGCCAGCCGCTTCGGATCCGCCTCGAGCTTTCCCAGTCCCCGCAGGCATGCACGCATGGCGAGCAGTGTGTGGCCGAGGGCGCTGCCGACATTGCGCAGCGCGGTCGAGTCGGACAGGTCGCGTTGCCAGCGCGACACGGGCAGCTTGTCGGCGAGGTGCCGCAGCAGCGCGTTCGCGACTCCGACGTTGCCTTCCGAGTTCTCGAAATCGATCGGATTGATCTTGTGCGGCATCGTCGAAGATCCGACTTCGCCCGCCTTCAGCTTCTGCCTGAAGTAACCGAGCGAGACGTAACCCCAGATGTCGCGGTCGAGATCGAGCAGCACGGTGTTGGCACGCGCGTAACCGTCGAACAGCTCCGCGAAGGAGTCGTGCGGCTCGATCTGGATGGTGTAGGGATTGAACTCGAGACCCAGCCTCTCGACGAAGCGCCGGCAAAAGCGCTCCCAGTCGATTCCAGGATAGGCGGCGACGTGCGCGTTGTAGTTGCCCACCGCGCCGTTGATCTTGCCGAGCAGGCTGACTGCCGCGACGCGCTCCCGCGCGCGGCGCAGGCGGTGCACGAAATTGGCCATCTCCTTGCCGAGCGTGGTCGGCGAGGCGGGCTGGCCGTGTGTGCGCGACAGCATGGGCAAGCGCGCGTAACGGTGCGCCATCGCCGTCAGTGCTGCGATCAGTTCGTCCAGGCGCGGCAGCATGACCGTCGCGCGCGACTCGGCGAGCATCAGCGCGTACGACAGGTTGTTGATGTCTTCCGAGGTGCAGGCGAAGTGTATGAACTCCAGCGACCGCCTTACTTCCGGATTGTTGCCCAGCCGGCCCTTCAGCCAGTACTCGATCGCCTTGACGTCGTGGTTGGTTTCGGCCTCGATGTTCTTGATGTGCTCTCCGTCACGCTCGGAAAAATTCGTCACCAGGCGCTGCAGCGCCCTGGACGTCGCCGCGGAGAACGGCTTGAGCTCGCGAATGCCGCGCTCGGCCGCGAGCGCTCGTAGCCACGCAATCTCGACCCTCACGCGCGTCCGGATCAGCGCGTGCTCGCTGAAATACGGTCGCAGCGGGTCTGCCGCGCTGGCATACCGGCCGTCGAGCGGCGAAAGTGCGGTGAGCGGGGAAGGCATTCGGTGCCCGTGATCGCTGTTGACCCCGTATTATAGGGTCCGCGAATGTATAATCCGCGGCCGTTCCACTCACCGCACAGCATGAAGCTACTCGTATCGCTCGCCAGTCCCTATGGACGGAAAGTACGCATCGTCCTTGCCGAGAAGCGCATCGACTGCGAGCTCGAGCTCGTGGACGTGGCGCGCGAGGACTCGCCGGTGATCGCTCACAATCCGCTCGGCAAGGTGCCGACGCTCGTCCTCGACGACGGCACCGCCCTCTACGATTCGCGGGTGATCGTCGAATTCCTGGACAACGTCTCGCCGATCAGCCGACTGATCCCGGAGGAAAACCGCGAGCGCGTCGCAGTGCGCCGCTGGGAAGCGCTCGCCGACGGCGTCACCGACGCGGGCGCGCTGCTGCGCGCCGAAACGCTGCGGCCGCTCGGCGAACAGAGCCAGTCCTGGATGGGCCGCCAGCGCGGCAAGATCGAGCGTGGCCTCGCCGAAATGTCGTCCGCCATCGCCGAGCACAACTGGTGCCACAACGACCGCTATACGCTCGCCGACATCGCGGTCGGCTGCTGCCTGGGGTGGCTCGCCTTCCGCCACCCCGCGATCGACTGGCGCGGCACGCACCGCAATCTCGCCAGGCTATATGACCGGCTCTCGGAACGGGCCGCCTTCGCCGACACCGCCCCGAAATAGCCTCCTAGGCGATGATCGCGCCGCCGAGGCACACCTCGGCGTCGTACAGCACCACCGACTGTCCGGGCGTCACCGCCCACTGGGACTCGGCGAAGTCCACGGTGATTTCGCCGTTCTCGACGCGCGCCAGCGTGCACGCCGCATCGGCCTGGCGGTAACGCGTCTTGGCGCCGTGACGCGAGCGCACCGGGGGCGCCTCGCCCGCCACCCAGCTCGCATCGAGCGCCGCGAGCGTCGGCTTCATGAGCAGCGGATGATCGTGGCCCTGCACGACGGTGAGCGTATTGCTCGCAACGTCCTTCGCCGCGACGTACCAGGGTTCGCCGGCCCCACCCAGGCCGATGCCCTTCCGCTGTCCGATGGTGTAGAACGCGAGCCCGATGTGCTCCCCGACGCGCCGGCCCTCCGGCGTGACGATCGGCCCCGGCGCATGGGGCAGGTAACGGTTGAGAAATTCCCGGAACGGGCGCTCGCCGATGAAGCAGATTCCCGTGGAATCCTTCTTCGCATGGTTCGGCAGCCCTGCCTCGAGGGCAATGCGGCGCACTTCGGACTTCTTCAGGCCGCCGACCGGGAACAGCACGCGAGCGAGCTGCGCCTGGTTCAGGCGGTGCAAGAAATAGCTCTGGTCCTTGCCCGGATCCGACCCCCGGATCAGCTCGAACCTCGAACCGCGCTCGCGCACGCGCGCGTAGTGTCCGGTCGCGATCTTGCCTGCCCCGAGACGCAGGGCATGGTCGAGGAAGGCCTTGAACTTGATCTCGGCGTTGCACAGCACGTCCGGATTTGGCGTGCGGCCCGCCGAATATTCGCGCAGGAAGTCCGCGAACACGCGCTCCTTGTACTGCGCTGCGAAGTTCACCGCCTCCAGTGGTACGCCAACCACGTCGGCCGCAGCGGCTGCGTCGATGAGGTCCTGGCGCGTCGAGCAGTACTGGTCGTCGTCGTCGTCTTCCCAGTTCTTCATGAACAGGCCGACCACGTCCCAGCCCTGCCGCTTGAGCAGCAACGCCGCGACGGAGGAATCGACACCTCCGGACATTCCAACGATGACTTTCTCGGCCATGCCTGAAAAGACCGTTCCCGCTCAGGAAAATTCCCGCGAGAACACCTCCAGCGGAAATCGCCTCCCCTCCACGTAGTCCTCGACGCAACGCTGTACGAGCGGCGAGCGGTGCTCCGCCCGCCGCGCCGCCAGCTCGGCCGGCGTGAGCCAGCGCGCGGCGACGATCTCCTTGTCGAGCGCGCGCCCCTCTTCGACCCCGTCGAGGCGGCCGGCGAAGGCAAAGCGCAGGAACGTCACCCCCGCCGGCTGGTACTCCCACCGGTAGATGCCGACCAGGGCGGTCGGCGTGAAGCGGTGCGCCGTTTCCTCGAGCGTCTCACGTGCGCAGGCCTCCACCAGGCTCTCACCCGGGTCGAGATGGCCTGCGGGCTGGTTGAGCACGCGGCGCCCGTCCGCAATCTCCTCCACGAAAAGGAATTTCCCGTCGCGCTCGATGACCGCGGCGACCGTCGCGCTGGGACGCCAGACCTCGCTCACGCCGCCTTCTTGGTGTTCTTGCGGATGAACTCGGCCATGCGGGCGACACCCTGCTCGATCGCTTCGTTCGATGCCGCGTACGAGAAGCGCACGTGCTGCCCCTCGCCGGGCACCCGGGCTCCGAAATGGATGTCGGCGAGCACCGCCACGCCAGCCTCGTTTAGCAGGCGCCTGCGGAACTCCTCCGAGTCGGCTGCGCCGATCATGCGGCAGGCCTCGGTGACGTTGGGCCAGACGTAGAACGCGCCGCCCGGAACCTGGCACGTGACACCCGGCACCTCCCCCAGCAGCCGAACGATCAGGTCCCGCCGCGCGAGAAAGCTCACGCGCATCGCCTCGGCCGCATCCTGCGGTCCTGTGACCGCCTCCAGCGCGGCCCACTGGCTTATTTGCGACGCGCAGGAATCGGTATTGGTGATCCAGCGCGTGAAGACAGGTGCGAGCACGGGGTTCGCCGTGAAGCCAATCCGCCAGCCGGTCATCGCCCAGGTCTTCGATGCTCCGTCGGAGATGATGGTCCGCTCGTACATCCCCGGCACCTGGGCGATGGAGAAAAACTCGCCCGCGTACGCCAGCCGGCTGTAGATCTCGTCGGCGTACACCCACACCTGTGGATGCCTTTTCAGGATCGAGGCGATCGCTTCCAGCTCCTTCCTCGAGAGCAGCCCGCCGGTCGGGTTGTGCGGATAATTCAGGATCAGCAGCTTCGTCTTCGCAGTGATCAGCCGTTCGAGATCCGCCGGGTCGAAGGAAAAGCCGCGCGCCTCGCGCAGGTGGATCGGCACCGGCCTGGCGCCGTTGGCGATGATCTGCGACTCGTAGATCGGGAAGCCCGGATTGGGATAGAGCACCTCGTCGCCGGCGCCGTAGTCGGTGGTCGAGAGGATCGCGTAGGCGATGAACGGCTTGGCGCCGGCGCCGACGACCACGTCCTCGGCACGGATCGGCAGTCCCCCCCGCATCCGGCCGAGGTATTTCGCCGCCGCCTCGCGCAGCTCGCTGATTCCCGCCGACGGGGTGTAGCCGTGGCGCCCCTCGCGGATCGCGCGTATCCCCGCCTCCTGCACGTTCTGCGGCGCGGGAAAGTCAGGTTGGCCGATGCAGAAAGAGATGATGTCCTTGCCGCGCCGCGCGAGCTCGTTCACTTCGGCGAGCACCACGAAGGCATTCTCCGTTCCGAGGCTTGCGGCTCGTTTGCTGATCTCGGGCATGGCGGTCGGTCCTGGCAGGCGAAGGGGTCGATTTTAGCCGATGAGGCTATGATTGCCCCATGCTGATCACCTGCGTCGCCTACCAGGACGGCAACAAGCTCGCCGAGATCGGCAAGGACGGGATCAGGTCCTACCTTTCTCGCCCGGGCTGCTTCGTGTGGGTGGCGCTGCGCGATCCGGAGCCCTCCGAGCTCCAGGAAATGCAGGACGAGTTCGGCCTGCACGAGCTCGCCGTCGAGGACGCAACTCACGGCCACCAGCGGCCCAAGATCGAGGAGTACGGCGACTCGCTGTTCGTCGTGCTGCACACCATCGAGGCCGTCGGGGACGAGCTGCAGGCCGGCGAGATCGACATCTTCGTCGGCCGCAACTACGTGCTTTCGGTTCGCAGTCACTCGCCTAAGGGCCTGCAGGAAGTCCGTGCGCGCACCGAGCGCGAACCCGAGCTGCTGAAGAACGGCGCGGGCTACGTGCTCTACGCCCTGATGGACGCGGTCGTGGACCGCTACTTCCCGGTGCTCGACGCGCTCGAAACCCGGCTCGAGGCGATCGAGGAGCAGATCTTCGCCAACCGCACGCCGCGCGCCAACATCGAGGCGCTCTACGGCCTGAAGCAGAAGCTGATGGTGCTCAAGCGCGCCACCGCGCCTTTGCTCGAGGCGGTGAGCCGGCTCTTCGGCGGCCGGGTGCCCCACGTGTGCGCCGGGTTGGGCGACTACTACCGCGACGTCTACGATCACCTGCTTAGGCTCAACCAGTCGATCGATTCCGAGCGCGACACCGTCACAACGGCGATCTCGGTCAACCTGGCAATGATCACGATCGGGGAGAGCGAGGTCACCAAGCGTCTTGCCGCCTACGCGGCGCTAGTGGCAGTGCCGACCCTCATCGCCGGAATCTACGGCATGAATTTCGAGCAAATGCCGGAGCTGAAGTGGGCCTTCGGCTACCCAGTGTCCCTCGCCGCCATGGCGGCCATCGACGGCTATCTCTGGT
>JBAUTZ010000275.1:0-3915 GCA_049582445.1 Burkholderiales bacterium | reverse complement strand
CGCCGAGACCCACCAGCGTCGCCGCTTCGCGCGCGGCCTCGCGCGCGGCAGCGAGCGGCAGGTTCTCGCGCCCGAAGCACGCGCCGACGATGCAGTTCTCCAGCACCGTCATGGTCATGAACGGCTGCACGATCTGGTGCGTGCGCGCGAGCCCGTGGCGCGCTACCCGGTAGGGCGGCGCGCCGGTGACGTCCGAGCCGCGGAATCTCACGCGCCCCTCGTCGGGCGGGATCACGCCGTTGATCAGGTTGAATACGGTCGACTTGCCGGCACCGTTCGGACCGATCAGGCCGAGGATCGAGCCTTCCTCGACCGCGAAGCTGAGTGAGTCGACGGCGCGCACGCCGCCGAAGCGCTTGGACAGGCCTTCGACCTCGAGTAGCGCGCTCATTCCAGGATGCGCCGCAGGCGCGGCCAGCGCCGGTAGATCAGGCCCATCAGTCCGCCGGGGGCGAACAGCACGATCGCGAGCAGGAGGCCGCCGGCGATCACCAGCTGGAAATTCGAGAACGTGGGCGAGGTGAGCAGCCAGCCGCGCAGCTCCTCGTAGAGGTAGGCGCCGAGCGCGGGCCCGGTCACCGTTCCCTGGCCGCCGAGCATGGCGATCACGATCGTTTCGGTGGAGAGCTGCAGGTCGAAGGCGTCGGGCGGCTGGATGAACGCGCCCTTGAAGAAGTACAGGCCCCCCGCGATCGCCGGCAGGAAGGCCGACAGGCTGTAGACCATGGCCTTGTAGCGCGGCGTCGGCACGCCGAGCACCGAGGCGGCGTCCTCGTTCTGGCCGATGGCGAGCAGGCCGAGGCCGAACTTCGAGGACTTGACCGCGTAGCTCAGGTAGAGCGAGGCGCCCATCACCGCGACGAGCAGGTAGTAGATCGTCCACAGCGCCTTGGCCGGGCCGCCGAGCGGCCCGAACAGCGCGGGCGAGAGATAGATGCCGGTCGCGCCGCCCCACGGGCCGAAGTTGGTGACGAACGCCATCACCGCCTCGTTCACGCCGACGGTGGCGAGCGCGAAGTAGGCGCCGCGCAGGCGCAGGATGCCGAGGCCGAACAGGAACGCGAGCCCGCTCACGGCCGCGCCGCCGGCGAGCGTCGCGGCGACGAGGGGCCAGCCGAAGGCGCTCATCAGCCAGACGCAGAAGTAGCCGCCAAGGCCGAAGAACACGATGCCGCCGAAGTTCACGTAGCCGGCGTAGCCGAGCATCATGTTGAGGTTGCTCGCGAGCGTGATGTAGACCGCGGCGAGTATCAGGCTCTCGCGCAGCTCGACGTTGTTGCCGTAGGTCGGCGCGAGCACGAACGTCGCGACTACCGCCGCGATGATCCAGAAGAAGGGCCGCTGCACGAGCCTCATGCCCGCCGCCCGTTCAGTGGGAGCGCGCCCGGCGCAGGCCGAGCACGCCGCCGGGAAATGCGACCAGCACCACCACGAACACCACGAACTCGATCACCAGGGTCCAGCTCACCGGCATGAATGGCGTGGCGAGCCCCTCGAGCAGCCCGAGCGCGATGCCGGCGGCGAGCGCGCCCGCGGGGTTGCCCAGGCCGCCGAGCACCGTCACTACGAAGCTCTTCAGCTGGTAGGCGTCGCCCGAGAGCACGGTGAACGGAAACAGCGTCGCGATCAGCATTCCGGAGACGCAGGCGAGCGCGACCCCGAGGCCGAAGGAGAGCGCGAGCACGCGCCGCGTCGGGATGCCGACGAGCTCGGCGGCCTCGCGGTTGCCCGACACCGCGCGCACCGCCTTTCCGGTGCGCGTGCGGTAGAGAAACAGATACAACACACCGCCGATCACGGCGGTGAGCGCGGCGGCCATCAGGTGCGTGCCGGGAAAGGTGTAGCGCCCGAGGCTCAGGCCCGGCAGCGACACCTGGACGTTGAACAGCACCGTGCCCCACACGGCGGTGCCCAGGCCGATCAGCACCAGATTGACCGAGAAGGTCGACAGCAGGCTCATCAGCGGCGGTTGCCCGACCACGCGGTGCACCGCGAGCCAGTACAGGCCGACCCCGACGACGAAGCCGCCGACGAGAACGATCGGCAGCGTCGCGTAGACGGGAATGCCGAGCGAGCCTGAAAGGAGGTACACGCCGAACATCCCGGCCACGATCATCGCGCCGTGCGTCAGGTTGATGACGTCCATCACGCCCCAGATGAGGGTGATGCCCATCGCCGCGAGCCCGTAGACCGCGCCCACGAGAATTCCGTCCAGCAATGATGCGAGGAGGCCGATCATGCGTCGCGCTCATGACAAGGGGGCCGGTCCCGAGGGACCGGCCCCCTTGCGGTTTACATTGCTTCGGCTACGGCAGCGGGTAGAGGACCTTGGCGGTGGCTGCCGCGTCCGGCCAGACCATCTCCTTCTCCAGGCCGCCGCCCTTCTTCTGCCACTGCGCGAGGACCATCTGGTGCGCGACCTGAAGGCCGTGATGGCCCGCGTCGGTGGCGAACTTGTTGCGGCCGAAGAAGGTCGTGGTGTCGATCTTGTTGAGTTCCGCCGTCACTTTTTCCGGGTCGATCGAGTGCGCCTGCTCGATCGCGTGCTGCAGCAGCAGGCCTACCACGTAGCCCGAGGCCGCGTGGTAGTCCGGATCCTCCTTGAACTTGGAGCGGAACTGCTCGGTGAACTTGGCGATCGTGGGCCCGAACACCGGCTTGTACTTGACCTGCGGCTCCCACTGCGACGGAACGGTGACGCCGAGCGCCGCGTCGCCGAGCGTCTTGAACTGCTCGCTGTCGGGCGCGACGAGGATCGAGATCCACTTCATGCCGGCCTTCTGGTCGTGCAGCTGACGCGCGAGCGTCGCGCCGTCGGGATAGTGGCCGCCGCCGAGGAACGCGTCCGCTCCGGAGGAGATCACCTTGTTGATGAGCGGGCCGAAGTCGGTGTTCGCCGGCGGATACGATTCGTCGACCACGATGCTGAAGCCCGCGGCCTTCGCCTGCTCGCGCGCCGCCGCTACCACGGCCTTGGAGAACGGGTCGTCGGAGTACACGATCGCGACCTTGGCGTGCGGGTCGTGCTCCTTCAGCTCGGAGATCGCGCCGCTCAGGTACTGGTCTGCGGGCGTGATGCACTGGAACAGGTACTTGTTGCCGAGCTCGTAGGTCTTGCCCTCGGCGCCGCCGCCCACCAGCATGATCTTGCCGTACTGCTCGCTGATCACCGCCGCGGTTGCGACCAGCCCCGACGAGTACGGGCTGAACAGGAACTGCGAGTGGTCCTGCACGATGAGGCGCGTGTAGAGCTGCTGTACGCGGCCGCCCTGCGACTGGTCGTCGTAGCTTACGAAGTTCACCTTGTAGCGCTGGTTGCCGGCCTTGATGCCACCCGCGGCGTTCACCTCGTCGCGCCACAGCTCCGAGCCGCGCAGCTGGCTGACCGAGTCGACGTTGAGCGAGCCGGTCTTTGAGACCGTCATGCCGATGGTGATCGTGTTGGTGGCGGCGATTGCCGGCATTGCGGCGAACGCGCCGATTGCTGCGACGAGCCAGGTCCTCTTCATACCTTCCTCCTAATTTTGAAGCTCCCTTGGATTTCACTGCGGGTGAAGCTGACGGTCCTTGACAGCAGGACTTCTTTTATGCGGTTGCAACTGTGCGTCGGCGCGCGAGCAATCGTCAAGCGCGACGCGCGAGTTTTATACGGGATTCGATTTCAAGCTGACGATGACGACAATGATCACGCTGCTGGGACTCTCGGGCGGCCTGCGCCGCGCCTCGTGCAACTCGGCGCGTTAGCGCGCGTAGCGCTCGGCAGTCTCGTTCGCGGTGCGCGCGCCGTCGGCATCGCCGCGCGCATCGCGCGAGCGCGCGATCAGGCGCCAGTTCTCCGTGCGCAGCTGCGCGTCGCTTCCCGCCCAGGCGTTGGAGCGCGCCGCGAGGCTCTCGGCCTGCGCGTACTCGCCCTGC
>JBAUTZ010000274.1:0-2851 GCA_049582445.1 Burkholderiales bacterium | reverse complement strand
CTGAGCGTCGGCTCGCCGAGCTTCTTCGGAAAGCCCCACAGCTCGCGGCCGCCGGCGATCGGCGGATGGTCGTTCAGGTACATGGCGTGCACGTAGCCGCCGCGCTCGCCGCGGTACGACACCGGGATCACCTGTCCGGACTCGCAGTAGTGGCCGAAGCCGGTCGAGTCCGGCATGCGGATGAACTCGAACTTGACCACCGGTTCGGCCAGCTCGAGCGGCGCGGGCACCACCCGCCGCAGCGCCGCCGGATCGCTGCGGTAGGTCACGATCAGGAATTCGCGATCGATGAAGCGGTAGGGCCCGCGCGGAAAGGCGGGGCTGGTGAGCGGCATGGCGAAGGCGTTGCCGCGTACTTCATCTTCGGTCATCGGTGTCTCCGGTTGCGACGGGGAGCTCGTGCACCACGAGGCCCGTATCGGCGGGTGCCGGCGCGAGCCAGCCGGCCTGTTCGATCGCGCGCTCCGCGTCGCGCAGGCCCTGCTGCCAGCGCCACTCGAGCGAGCCGCGCGAGAAATTGATGTCCTTCGACGCCATGCCCCAGTCACGCCCCGGGTAGGTCAGGCGCACGATGTGCATGGTGGTATCGCAGCCGACTTCGCCGAGCTTGCGCATCTCGGGCGAATCTCGCAGCTCGGGCGGCAGCGCGGCATGCAGCACGCGAACGGCGTGGCGCAGGTCGTGCATGCGGCGATAGGCTTCGATGTGGCGCGTCGAGCGCGAGGCGTACATGACGTCCTTCTGGCGCGCCTGTACTTCGCCCAGGGTGCGCGGGGCGGGCCCGTCGCCGCGCCACAGATCGACCATGAAGCACAGCGTGTCGGTACGTGGCTCGTCGTCGAGCACCAGCTCGAGCGGCGTGTTGGAGTACAGGCCGCCGTCCCAGTAGAGCTCGCCGTCGATGCAAACCGGGGCGAAGCCCGGTGGCAGGGCGCCGCTCGCCATCACGTGCTCGACGCCAAGCGCCTGGTGCGCGCTGTCGAAGGCGACCAGCTTGCCGGTGGTCACGTGCACGGCGGCCACCGTGAGGCGCATCGCGCCTGCGCTCGCCAGGTGACCGAAATCGACCAGGCGTTCGAGCGTGTCGGCGAGCGCGGCCGTGTCGTAGTAGCTCGCAGCGCCCGGCGGCACCGCGAGCCCCGCGGCAAAAGCGCCCGGCACGCGCGGCGCGAAGAATCCCGGCACGCCCTGCGCCACGGTGCCCAGCGTGGTGAGCCAGGTGTTGTACTGGCGCACTGCGTCGAGCGCGCTATGCATGTCGAGCGCGTCGTCGGAGGCAACGCCTTGCCAGAATTCGCGCAGCCGGGCCACGCGCGCCTGCGGCGGATTGCCGGCGATGAGCGCGGCGTTGATCGCACCGATCGAGGTGCCCACCACCCAGTCGGGGGCAAGACGGTGCCGCTGCAGCGCCTCGTACACTCCGGCCTGGTACGCGCCGAGAGCGCCGCCACCCTGAAGCACCAGCGCCACGCGGCGCTTCCGCAGTTCGTCGCTCCTTGGCATACTCGGGACGAACGATGCGGCGAGCGGCTTAACGCAATCTTAATGTCAGAAAATCAATCGCTCGGCGGCGACCGGATCACGGTCAAGGTGTGGGATGCGCCGGTGCGCGTGTTTCACTGGGTGCTGGTGGCGCTGGTTGCGCTGTCGGTGAGCACGGGATACCTCGCCGGCAACGCGATGCGCTGGCACGTGTGGTCGGGCTGCGCGATCTTCGCGCTGCTGATCTTCCGCGTGCTTTGGGGATTCGCCGGCAGCACGTATGCGCGCTTCGCGCACTTCGTGCGCGGCCCTCGGGCGGTGCGCGATTACGCGCGCGCGCTGCTGTCGCGCACGCCGTCGTACACCATCGGCCACAATCCGCTCGGCGGCTGGATGGTCGTGCTGCTGCTCGCGTCGCTCGCGCTGCAGGTGGGCACCGGGCTGTTCGCGAACGACGACTTCGCCACGGAGGGCCCGCTCTACCCGAAGGTGAGCAAGGCGCTCTCCGACACGCTCTCGGCCGTGCACCAGGCGAGCGCCGTGGTGCTGCTCGTGCTGATCGGGGTGCACGTGGCGGCGGTGCTGTACTACTTCTTTTACAAGCGCGAGAACCTCGTCTCGGCGATGATCACCGGAACGAGGCAGGTGCCGGCGCGGGCCCTGCCGCCTGCGCGGTTTCCCGGCCTGGCGCGCGCCGCGGTGGCGGCAATCATCGCCGCCGCCGCGCTGTACGCGATCCTGAACTTCTAGAGAGCTACTTGCTGCGGAAGTGGTCGTGGCAATTGGCGCAGGCCTTGCCGACGTCACCGACGGCGGCCTTCATCGCGCCTTCGTCGCCCGAGCGCGCCGCCTGCGCGAGCTTGCCGATCGCATCGCTCGCGCGCTCCTGAGCCTCCTTGAACTTGGCGGGCTCGGACCAGATCTCCGGCTTGGCGTGAGTGAAGCCGGCGATCATCGAGCCGGGTACCGGCTTGTCGGTTCCGGGAAGAAAGTACTGCGCCGGGTTCATGGCCCAGATCGATTCCAGGCGCAGTGCGTTGGCGGTGAACACGTCCTTGTTGAACGGGATTTTTCCCTGCGCCATACCGGCGAGCGGACCGACGTTCAGCAGCATGACTCGCATGATCGACTGGCGCGCGCGGATCGCGTCTTCCGGCTTCATCTGCGCCATGGCGAGCGTCGCGGTGGTCGCGGCGATCACCAGGGCAAGAAAGGCGATGGTTCTGACTCGAATGCGGTTCATCCGGTTCTCCTCGCTGGTTGGAATTCGTTGACGACGCGCGCAAGTACGCGCTCCCGGTAGGGCAAACAGGCCGTGCGTTCGAATTATTCCCGGCGCCCGAGTTCAGCGGCCGGGCCGACGCTGACC
>JBAUTZ010000273.1:0-1816 GCA_049582445.1 Burkholderiales bacterium | reverse complement strand
GGATGGCTGGAAGCGTTTTCTGTACGCCCTGGCGCTCGCCACGCGCGCGGGCGAAGCGCGGCT
Source organism: Burkholderiales bacterium (assembly GCA_049582445.1). Lineage (GTDB taxonomy): Bacteria > Pseudomonadota > Gammaproteobacteria > Burkholderiales > SG8-39 > DAHVFK01. The sequence continues at coordinate 1,753 of JBAUTZ010000273.1, read as the reverse complement.
CCTGGAATACGAGCTCGAAATCGACGAGATCGTTTCCTCGAGCCCCGGCCTGATCGACGCCGGGCGCATCGCGACGAGGTCGGCGATTCGCGGCGTCAAGCGCCTCACCTACGGGCGACGATCGAACCCCTGGCGCCAGCTCATGGAGATGACGCTGACCGAATTCCCGCTCGAATTCGCCCCCGGCTCGCGGCGCGTGCTCGCCCTCGATCCCACGTACCTGGTCAAGCAGCGCGTGCCGCTCGCGTGCGTGGTCGGGCAGCAGGACCAGGTCGCGGCGCTCGCTGACCTCGCGTCTTTCGTCGCGTACTTCACGCGCCTGCTGCTGACGATTCACATCTGGAGCTTTCGCAAGCCGGACGCCCCTGACGCCCGCTACGAGCCGCGCCGCCTCCCCGGCGCGGTCGAGGGTCTGCCGGAACCGCGCGTCGTCGAGCTCGCCATGCCGCCCACGAAACGCCTCGGCAAGGGCGCCGTGGTGCGGCTGACGCGCTACACGCCGGGGGCCACGGACAAGCCCCCGATCGTGCTCATTCATGGCTACAGCGCGAGCGGCACTACATTCGCGCATCACGCCGTGCGGCCCAACCTCGCCGAGCACCTGTGCAACAAGGGCCGCGATGTGTGGATCGTCGACCTGCGCACGAGCAGCGGCATGCCCACGGCTCGGGAGCCTTGGTACTTCGAGGAGGCCGCGCTAAACGACCTGCCAGCGGCCTTCGAGCGCATCCGCCTCGAGACCGGGCGGGAGAAGATCGACGTCTTCGCGCATTGCATGGGCGCCGCCATGTTTACTATGGCGGTGCTCGCCCCGCCGAAGGGCCACGAGCCGTTTATCGAGCAACGGACGGAGCTGCCAAACTGGATCCGCAAAGCCGTGCTGTCGCAGATCGGGCCGACCGTCGTCATGAGCCCCGCCAATCTGTTCCGCGGCTACGCAATGAGCTACCTGCGCTATCTTCTGCCGCTGGGCGACTATCAGTTTCGCGTGTCCGGCAAGCCGGGTGTCAAGGACCAGTTGATCGACCGGCTGCTCGCCACCCTGCCCTACCCGGAGGAGGAGTTCGACGTCGAGAACCCGGTGTGGCCCTGCCGTCGCACACCGTTCGTCGGCACGCGGCACCGTATGGACGCGCTCTACGGCCGCGACTTCAATCTTGCCAATCCCGACGGCAGCTCGCGGCTCGACGGAAAGACGCTGGATTACATCGACGACCTGTTCGGCCCGCTCAGCATCGACACTGTCTCGCAGGGGATCCACTTCGCCCGCACCAACATGATCACGAATCATGCGGGGCGCAATGTGTACGTCGTGCGCAAAAACCTGGAAGAGCGCTGGACGTTTCCCACCATGAGCATCCACGGTGAGAAGAACGGCCTCGCCGACGTCGCCACGCTCGAGCGCCTGAAAAGCCTGTTCAGGGACCTCCGAGGCGTCCATTTCCGCGCTGAAGCCCTCGAAGGGTTCGGGCACCAGGACTGTCTGATCGGCAAAGACGCCGAAAAAAATGTGTTCGTGAAAGTGTCCAGTTTCCTCGAGTGACCGCAACCATGTCCGCCGCAGATATCCATGCCCATCTCGCCTCGCGAAGCAACGACCTCACGATAGACATGCCGTGGAAGGGACCGATCGTGGGCCCCGCGACCGCAATGGGGCGCGCGTCCTGGATCGCCGTCGGTGGCGCCTCGGACCCTGCGCTGGGCAACGCGCTCGCGGCGGCCTTCGTACCCGGTAGCGTGGACAGGCGAGAGG
>JBAUTZ010000272.1:0-2202 GCA_049582445.1 Burkholderiales bacterium | reverse complement strand
GCGCCTTCGACGTAGAACGGCCCGAGCACCGTCGACTCGGTCGCGTTCGCCGTCTTGCCGTAGTTGATGAAGTCGACCAGCATGGACACGCCGAGCGTGTCCGACATGAGGATGAACTCCTGGCGCTTGTCATCGCACCAGTGGCCGGTCTCGGTGAGGAACTTGATGCCCGCGAACCATTCGTCCTGCGTCGGGCGCACCTCGCGCACGAACGCGTGCAGGTGCTTCACCATGCTGGTCATGACCTCCTTGAGGCGCGGATCGGGGGTGCTCTCGATGCGCCGCAGGACCTCCGCGGTGAGGGTTTCCTCGGTGAAATTGCGGATCGCCATGCGCTGCTCCTCGTTCTCGTGCGGGCGGGCGTGATGCTACCATCGCTCACCATTCCGGGAGAGGAGGGAATCGAAATGATCTCCAGACACGCGTTGCTCGTGCTGCTCGCCGCCGGGGCCGCGGCGCTCACCCATCCCGCGGCGGCGCAGGACGGTCCGATCAAGCTGCTGCTCGGCTACCCTGCCGGCGCTTCGAGCGACACGCTGTCGCGCCTCGTCGCCGACAAGATGCGCGTCTCGCTCGGCCAGCCTGTGATCGTGGAGAACAAGGCCGGGGCCGGCGGGCGGATCGCCGCCGAGGAGCTGAAGGCTGCGGCACCGGACGGCCGAACCATGATGCTCGCGCCAGTCGCGGTGACGGCGATCTTTCCGAGCTCCTTCGGCAACCTGCGCTACGACGCCTTCACCGACTTCGCGCCGGTCGCCCACCTCGCGAACTTCCAGATCGGGTTCGGCGTATCGGCGAAGCTCGGGGTCAAGACGCTCAAGGATTACGTCGCCCTGGTGAAGAGGGACCCGAACGCCGCGTTCTATGCATCCGCGGCGCCCGGCAGCCTGCCGCACTTCTTCGGCGTGATGTTTGCGCAGGCCGCGGGCATCAAGCTGATTCACGTGCCGTACAAGGGCACCGCCAACGCGATGCAGGCGCTCGCCTCGGGCGAGATCGCGGCGGCGAGCACGGTGGTCGCCGACCTGAAGACGGTCGAGAAATCCGGCAAGGCCTACACGCTCGCGGCCTCCGGCTCGCAGCGCCCGCTCGCGTTTCCCGACGTGCCGACGTTCAAGGAGCTGGGCTACAACATCGAGGGCTACGGCTGGTACGCGCTGTGGGTGCCGGCACATACCCCGCCCGCGGTCATCGAGCGCCTGTCGCAGGCGGCGATCGCGGCGATCAAGTCGCCCGAGCTGCACGAGCGGCTGACGACCATGGGCCTCGAGCCGACCGGCTACGGTCCCGCGGAGCTCGCCCGCATCCAGAGGGAAGACTTCGAAAAATGGGCGCCGATCATCAAGGCCTCGGGCTTCAAGCCGGGCGGCTGACCGGCGTCCGCGCGTGAATGTCGCCTTCGTCGCGCCGGGCGAGGAGCCCGGGCGCTGGCTCGGCGCATTGCGCGCGGCGCTGCCGGGCGACCGGATCCTCGCATGGCCTGAGATCGGCGATCCGGCGCTGATCGAGGTCGCGCTGGTCGCCAGGCCCCCCGCCGGGGCCCTCGCGCAGTTCCCGCGCCTGAAGCTGATTCAGTCGCTGTGGATGGGCGTCGACGGACTGCTCGCAGACTCGACTCTGCCGCGCCACGTGCCGCTCGCGCGACTGGTCGATCCGGGCATGGTCGCCGCGATGGGCGAGACGGTGCTCGCTCGCGTGCTCGACTGGCATCGCCACCTCTACCGCTACCGCGCGCAGCAGGCCGAGCAGTCGTGGCGGCCGCTGCCGCAATTCATGGCGGCCGACCGCACGGTGGGCCTGCTCGGCCTGGGCGAGCTCGGGCGGCAGGTCGCGGCACGCCTCTTGCCGCTCGGATTCCGGGTGTGCGGCTGGAGCCGCCGCCCCCGCGCGCTGGCGGGCGTCGAGTGCTTCTCCGGAAGCGCCGGGCTGGATGCGCTTCTGGCCAAGAGCGGCGCGCTGGTGTGCCTGCTCCCGCTCACGGCCGAGACCCGCGGCATCCTCAACGCGCGCAACCTCGCTCGGTTGCCCGAGGGCGCCTGCGTCATCAACGTCGCTCGCGGCGGGCACGCGGTGGACCGCGACCTCCTCGGGGCGCTCGACTCGGAGCGCCTGGCGCACGCATACCTGGACGTGTTTCAGACCGAGCCCCTGCCGGCGGGAGATCCTTACTGGTCGCACCCGCGCGTCACGGTCACGCCGCAC
>JBAUTZ010000271.1:0-38081 GCA_049582445.1 Burkholderiales bacterium | reverse complement strand
AAGGCCAAGAAGCAGGCCGAGGTCCGCAAGGCGACACAGACCGCGCTCGCGAAGTTCTATAAGGCCAATCCGAAGCTCAAGGGCGAGGTTGCAAAGGCGCCGGGCTACGCCGTGTTTACGACGTTCGGTATGAGCTTCGTCGTAGGCGGAGCCGGGGGCAGGGGGCTGGTGCACAACGTCAAGACTAAGAAAGACACGTTCATGAAGATGGGCCAGGCGAGCGCGGGATTGCAGGCCGGCATTGCGGAGAATGAGACGTTGATCGTGTTCAAGACGGCCGCGGCCATGAATGAGTTCATCGAGAAGGGTTGGGAGTTCGGCGGCGGCGGCACGGCGTCCACCGGTGCGGGGGGCAAGTCGGCCGGAGGTGGGACCGGCGAGAACGTCATCGCCGACGCGATGTACTATTCGTACACGAAGAACGGTCTCGAGGCCGGGGTCGCGGCTGCCGGGACGAAATTTTGGAAGGATGACGAGCTGAACTGACTTTCCTGGCGACCGGGAACACGCGCGTGGCCGAGCGGCCGCCGCTCGGCCGCTCCGCTAGCGGAGACCGACCAGGATCAAGGACAGCAGAGCGGCCAGCGCGGCGGCGAACGCCGCCCACATCGACCATCGTGCCGCCCGGGTCGCCGCCTTGATTGCATTCGCGAGCTCGTCCGCCGAATACGCGGCGATCCCCTTGCTCTGCGCCGCCGCCTCGCAGTCCGTGGTTGATCGCAATTCTCGCCAGTAGCCATCGTAAATTCCGGGGCGCTGACGCGCCTCGACCGTCGCGTGACCCGAACTCAGGCGTGCGTTCGGAGTCGTGATGTCGATGATGGTCTGCGTTTGATCCGTCATGGTTGGCATAGGTGCCTGTGCTTGGGACGTATACCAACACTTGGCATGCGTGCGGGCAAGTGCATCAACGGCGGCCCTCACACTGCTTGACAATGCGCGATGCGCTTGCGTCGTCTTCGCGACCGCGTCACTTCGCGCGCCATCCCCCGTCCACGACCAGCGCGTGACCATTGACGTAGCCGGCCTCGTCCGAGGCGAGCCAGCAAACAGCCGCCGCTATGTCCTCGACCGTGCCGCGCGCGCCGGCCGGCACCAGCGCGCGCACCTGCTCGTCGTTGACCGCGACGCCGCGGCCACTCATGTCGGGTACGCCGGGGCCGAGAATCGACTGGGAATGCCCCCTCAGGCCGGTGGGAATGGCGCCAGGGCAGACGCAGTTCACGCGAATCCCGCGCGCCGCGTAGGCCACCGCCATTTGCCGAGTCAAGCCAACGACACCGTGCTTGGCGGCGATGTAGGCGGCGCCGCCCCCGGTGCCGTTCAGGCCCGCCACCGAGGCCATGTTGACGATGCGGCCACGCCCGCGCGGCAGCATCTCGCGTAACGCCCGCTTGCAGCCGAGGAAGACGCCCGTGAGGTCGATGTCGATCACGCGCCTCCAGGTCTGTTCGTCGAGCTCGTCGACGTCGAAGTAGCCATCGAGAATGCCGGCGTTATTGAACATGATTTCGAGTGGACCAAGCTCTGCGACCGCGCTCGTCACGACGTCGTCGAGTGCTGAGGCCTTGCTCACGTCTGCTGCGTAGCCGGCGGCGCGTCCACCTGCGCGGGTGATCATCGCGGCGGTATCACGGGCGGTCGCGGCATCAAGATCAATCGCCGCGACGGCGGCTCCGCGCATGCCGAGCATCAGCGCGGTGGCGCGACCGATGCCCGATCCTGCACCTGTAACGGCCGCCAAGCGTCCGCCGAAAGTCATCGTTGCGCCCCTTCCAGTATGATGATCGAGCAGGCCGCTTCGTCAAAGCCGATTACGCCGCCCCCGTTCTCGGCCAGCGCGATGCGCGCGCCACGGACCTGGCGCACGCCGGCCTCACCGCGCAGCTGCAGCGCGAGCTCGTGGATCATCGACAAGCCGGTAGCGCCGACAGGATGTCCCTTCGATACAAGCCCGCCGGATAGGTTGATCGGCAGCTTGCCGCCGAGCGCGGTGGCGCCCGATTCGATGAAGCGGCCGCCTTCTCCAGACGGGCAGAATCCCAGCATTTCGCACTGGTAGATCTCGCAGAAGGAGGTGGCGTCGTGCACTTCGGCGAGGTCTATGTCATCAGGCACCAGCCCCGTTGCGGTGTACGCGCGTTGCGCGGCAATGCGGCTCAAGCCCGGCTCGTCGAGCGCGCGATACTTGCCGCCACTCAGCGTGCTTGCGCGCACCTTGATTGCGCGCTCGCGCACGCGCGCAGGAAGCGACGCGAGAAACTGTCCGGAGCACAGCAGTGCTGCGGCGGCCCCATCGCCGATCGGGGCGCACATCGCTCGCGTCAGAGGATAGCTGACGACGCGGTCCGCAAGTGCCTGCTCGGGCGAGACTTCGAAACGGTATTGCGCGAGCGGATTTTTCGCGCCCATCGCATGATTCTTCGACGCAGCTACGGCGATCTGGCGCTGTGTCGTGCCGAAAGTCTTCATGTGGTACGCCGCTTGCATGGCATAGGTATCCATGAAAACCGTGCCGCCGCCGGCGTTGGGCTCGAACGGCTTGCCGGCGAGTTCTCCCGCTGCGCGGTAATACGCGATCCATTCGTCGCGATCGAACTGGTCGATTCCGCCCTCGAAGATCTGCTGGGTGCGCTGCGGATCGTTCTGGACGAAAGTCTTCTCGACGCCGATTGCGAGCGACAGCTCGGACTGGCCCGACAGCATGTCCTTCCAAGCACCGTGGAAAGCCATCGACGCGGTGGCGCAGCCGCCTTCCACGTTGATCATCGGCACGCGCTGCGGAAAACGACCTTCGCGCACCAGCGGGGTGAAGCACACCTGGCCGCGGATGTTGCCCTGGCCAAAGCTACCCATGCCGCAGTTGCCGAACCAGCCCTGTTCGATGGCTCCGCCGTCATCCAGACCGGCGTCAGCGAGAACCTGGAGATACGCGTCCCGGGTCAGATCCTTGAAGGACTTGTCCGGCAGCTTGGCGAACGGGGTGCACGATGTGCCAATCACGTAGACAGGACCCATAAAAACATTATCGCACCGGCCCAAAGAGGGAAAATGCGTGAATTGCTCGATGCGCCTCCTGACCTTCAGGCCACGCCGTGGCGGCACACCGCGTGTCGGTGTGTTGCTCGGCGATTCTCGGGTCATTGATGTAGGTGATGCGGCCAGGCGCGCCCGCCAGCCCCTCCCGTTCGACGCCGCGGACATGATTTCACTGATCGGAGCCGGCAAGGCTGGCGTGGCGGCCCTCAGAAAGCTGGTAAAGGGGTACACGGGGAAGCCGTCCTCGCTTACGGCAGTGCGCCTCATGGCGCCGATTCCGCGGCCGCGCAAGAACGTGTTCTGCGTGGGCTGGAATTACCTGGAGCACTTCGAGGAAGGCGCCAGGGCACGGCCGCAGGTGCAGGAGATGCCCGCGCATCCCGCGTTCTTCACCAAGGCAGCTACCACGGTCAACGGACCGCTCGACCCGATCCCGCTGCACCCGGGCGTTACGGAAAGGCTCGACTGGGAGGTCGAGCTCGGCGTCATCATCGGTCGTGGCGGCCGCGACATTGCCGAAGCCGATGCGCTGAAGCACGTTTTCGGCTACACGGTGATCAACGACGTGTCGGCGCGCGAGGTCCAGCGCCAGCATGGGCAGCAATGGTTCAAGGGCAAGAGCCTGGACGGGACCTGTCCGATGGGGCCGTGGATCATCACCGCGGACGAATTACCCGATCCGCAAGCGCTGCGCCTGACCTGCCGCCTGAACGGGGTTGTCAAGCAGGATTCCAACACGCGCTTCATGTACTTCCGCATCCCGCGCATCATCGCCGAGCTTTCCGCCGGATTGACTCTCGAGGCCGGCGACATTATTTCCACGGGCACGCCCGCAGGCGTCGGCCACGCGCGCACGCCCCCGGAATTCATGAAGGCGGGAGACGTGCTCGAGACCGAGGTCGAAGGCGTCGGTTTGCTGCGTAATCGGATCGGCGGATAAGACGCGCTACATGATCTGGTTAACTACGCCGCCATCGACGCGCAGCGCCGCGCCAGTGGTGGCGGAAGCTCCCTCACCGCAAAGGTAGGTCGCCAGGTTCGCGACCTCGTCGGCGGAGGTAAAGCGCTTGAGCAGCGAGGTGGGGCGAAAGTGGGCAAAAAAATGCGCTTCGATCTCGGCCACCGTCTTGCCGGCCGCCTTGGCACGCTCTGCACGAATGCGATCGGTGTTCTCGGTTCGCGTCGGTCCCGGTAGCAGTGAGTTGACCGTCACACCCGTGCCCGACAACTCCATGGCGAGCCCGCGCGAAATCGCGAGTTGGGCGGTCTTGGTCATGCCGTAGTGGATCATCTCCTTCGGTACGTTGAGCGCCGATTCGCTCGATACGAATAGCACCCTTCCCCAGCCGCGCTTGGCCATGCCAGGTGCGTAATGGCGCGCGAAGCGGATCCCGCTCATTACGTTCACATCGAACAGACGCATCCAGTCGGCATCGGGAATATCGAAAAACGCCCTGCGCTCGTAGATCCCGAGATTGTTCACCAGGATGTCGACTTCCGGCAGGCTCGCGAAGACGGCATCCGCGCCGGCCGACGACGCGCAGTCGGCGGCAATACCGCCAGCAACGGCACCCGGCAGCGACATGCGCAGCCTGGCGAGAGCGGCATCGACCGAGGCTCGGCTGCGGCCGGTCACGGTGACGTGAGCGCCTTCTGCGGCGAGGCCGCGGGCGATCGCGTAGCCGATGCCCGCAGTCGATCCAACAATCAGCGCGCGGCGATCTTTGAGCTTGAGGTCCACGTTATCCTCCTTCGAGGCAGCCTATAATAAATTTGGGGAGCCGGGGCATGGGGGGGTGAATGAAGCTCGACCTGAAGCTTGGCCAGAGGGCCGTCTGGCAGCGGCGCATCGAGCCCGAGCACGTACGCATGTACAGTGACATCACCGGTGATGCGAACCCGCTGCACTTCGACGAGTCCTACGCCAAGGGTACGACGTTCGGACGGCTGATCGTGCATGGTGGCATTACTTCGGGCGCGCTAAACGCGCTGGTCGCGGAGCGCATGCCGGGCCCGGGCAGCGTGTTCATCAAGCAGGAGCTCGAATACGTGGGCCCGGCGTGCGTCGGAGACGAGCTCACCGCGCGCGGCGAGGTGGTCTGGCTGCACGATACCAAGCCCGTCTGCCACCTGGAAGTCCAGGTGACTGCCAGGGGACCCGGAGAGGAACCGGAGCGTCTCTGCCTCAAGGGGAGATGCGTAGTTTATCGGGCCGTCCCGAGGTGATGCGCGCTGTGGCAGTGCCGGCGAGGTCGGTGTGAACTTTACCCTGCTTTGTCCGAGTGGCACCGCTACCAACATATGCATGGATCGTGCGAAATACCGCTTTCGCGCGTTTCTCACTTGCTGGCGCATGGGAATTAGGCGAAGCTTAATCTAGGCAAGAGAGAAGAAAATCGAACTGGATTCGAATATTTTCCAAGCCGCGCAACACATGAATCAGGGGAGACTCGGACGCTACCGCATACTCGGGATACTCGGGAGCGGCGCGATGGGCATCGTGTACCGCGCGGAGGATCCGCTCATCGAGCGCGAAGTCGCGATCAAGACGCTCAATCCGAGCCTGCCTGAAGACGTGATGGACGAGGTGCGCGAGCGATTCCTGCGCGAGGCGAAGAGTGCCGGACGCCTCAACCATCCAAACGTTGTCACGATTTACGACGTTGGCGAGCAAGACGACGTCGCCTACATTGCGATGGAATTGCTGGAGGGGCGAACGCTGCAACAGATGCTGCGCGAGCCGGGGCGATTGCCGCTCCAGACAGTGATCGATCTCGCGGCACAGATCGCCGACGGGCTGAATCATGCGCAGCGTTTCGCAATCGTGCACCGGGATGTCAAGCCGGGCAACGTCATGGTATCGCCCATGGGCCGCGCCAAGCTTACCGATTTCGGCGTCGCGTACGTGCCTTCCTCGGACGTCACGCAGATCGGCACCGCACTCGGCTCACCGAGGTACATGTCACCTGAGCAAGTCCTTGGATTGCCGCTCGATCCACGCTCGGACATCTTTTCCCTGGGTACCGTGCTCTACGAAATGCTGACCGGGAAAACCCCATTCGAACGCCCCGGCGAGCCCACGACCCTGAATCTGATGAATCGAATCGCTCGCGAGCCATACGTGCCTGCGACACAACTGGATCCTTCTATTCCCGAGGACGTCGACCGGATCATCGGAAGGGCGCTTGCCAAGAGTGCAGGCGACCGCTATTTGAACGCTGGCGAAATGGCGGTGGACTTACGCAGGGTCCGGATACCCGAGCCGGGCGAGTTCGCTCCCACGCTCAAGATTGGAGTGCCGACGGAGGGGCGCCAGAAGCTCCCTGACCAGACGAGCAGCCAGTTGCTAGAGGATCTAGAAGCGTTTTCACGCGGCTTTGATCTCGAGCAGGAGGCCCGCTTGCGTGACGAACAGGCGCGGCTGGAGCGAAAGAAGCAGGATCTGCTGCGCTGGGCCGAGTCCGAGACGCGCAAGCAGCAGGAATTCGAGCGCTTGCGTGAGGCGCAGGGAGGGAACAAGCCGCGTCGGGCGGCCGCGATCGAGGCGCTGCGGGCGCGCGAGGCGAGTCGCGCCGACGCCGATGAGGCCCTTGCGCGAAGGGCGCAAGCGGTCGCGCGAATCGACCGGGATCTGCGTGCGGCCTACCAGTACTTCGCCGAATTCGCGGCCGAGCTGAACAGGGTTACGCCGACCGTAGGGACCCCGTACGACATGATCTATCTGTCGCAATCACCGCCGATGGCCCTCTCCGATGCGTTCGCGGACTACCGTACGCGCAGGATCGTGGATAAGGACGTTTGCGACTACGCCGTTCTGAGGTACCGGGCCCATTACTCGCCAGCCGCGAGACTCGACTTGCGGGGCTCCGACATCGAACGCTGCACTGAATTCTTGACAGCACATGGCGTCCAGTTCGAGCTGCGGGAGGCCAAGAAGAACGACTTCGGCCAAGCGACGCATGCGACGGTGACGCTGGGAGGACTAATCCCCTGCAAGATCACGTTGCGTGCTGACTTCGATACGATGACGATCTCGATCACCCTGCTTAACACCGGCAAGATCGGCCGCGGCCGGGCAATCCTTTCGGCTGAGGCGTTGACCGACGAGCTGGTGGACCAGCTCGGGAAGTACGCTCTGGGTCTAGACAGGGAATTCGAAAAGTATCTGAGCCGCTGAGCGGCGGTTCAGCCGCTCGCCCGCGGCGGATCGTCCGCCGGAAAGGCCGACGGCGCGCCCTCCAGCCACGCGCGGCCATGCGCATATAGCCGCTCGACGACGGGCCCTTTCAGCTGCGGCAGGTCGCGCTTGATGGTGAAGCCGTTTTTCGCCTGCAGGTACGCCAGGTGCCGGTAGCCCTCGGGAAAGCTCGCCAGCAGCTCAGCATCGAGCGGCAAGCTGGCAGAGGGATCGAGCGGGTCCATGCGGTCCTTCTCATAGATCGGTTGCCGCCGCACGATGCCCCAGCGCCCGGCGCGCTTCGCGAAGAAATCGAAGAAGCGCCCCGTGCACACTACGTCGACCGGCACGCCATCGACCGAAGCACGCTGGCTAATGGTCATCTTGGTTTGTGCGACCGCGCGGTCGCCTTCAACGTCCACGCTCGAGCCGCCGAGGAAGTGGAGGATGCTGACGCCCTTTTCGAATCCGGCCCGGCTGACCGCGATGAATTTCTCGGCTGGGCCCTGGAACCAGGTGGCCGTCATCCAGCCATCGTCATGCCAAACGGTTCGGAAGCGCTCCCAGTCGCCCGCATCGCGCCACAGCGCCCAGTTCTGCACCACTTCGACGATTGCCAGCTTCTCCCACATCGCGTCGCCCATGCGCGTCTCCTAGAATTCGAAGCCGAGCTGAGCGCGAATCGTGCGCGTCGTTTCGCCGGTGAGCAGCGCAATAAAGCGCTGCGCGAGGTCGGGGGAGGCGGCCTTCGCGCATAACGCAGCCGAGTACACAGTCGCCAGCTCGAACTCTGCTGGCAGCGGGCCGATCAGTGCCACGCCCGGGGTCTGCTTAATCTCTGTAATTTGGGTACATCCGAGCGCGCCGCTTCCCGCCGCGCGCGCCAACTCACGCATCGCGGTGAGGCCGTTCGGTTGCGGGCGCAGCCGCGGTGCGAGCGCCGCGCGCACCCCCAGCTTGTCAAGCACCTTGGCGAAATGGATCCCGGCGGTGGCGCGCTGCGGATCGGCAAAATGGATTTCCGGCGCAGCAAGCAGCGCGACGCGCAGCGCCGGGCCGGTTGAAACGTCGGGAATCGGGTCGCCCTGCTTGGCCGCGACGCCGGTACGGACACGTCCGAGGTCTGCGCAGCTATCTGGAAGCACGTGGCCAGCGGCCGCGAGCTCTGCGACCAGTGCGCTGGTGAGGATGACGATGTCAGCGGCCTGGCCTGCAAGCAGCCTTTCCTTCATCGCGCCGACCGCGCCGAAGGTACCGACAACTTCACAGCCGGTCTGCGCCCTGAACTGCGGAGTGACTGCGTCGACGGCACCCTGCGCCGCGCCCCCGCTCAATATCCTGAGTTGCAGGCCCGCCATGGCCTCAAGCCACCACGGCGTGCAAAATCATCGCCTGAATGCGCCGTTCCGGACTGTCCACGAATTCCCCTCTGAATCGATAATTGTTCTTGACCGGCGCACGCGGCGCCCGGGTGGAGGAGTTTCTAGCACGCGGTGCGCCCGAGGGTCCATGTCCGCGGTCATGGGTCATCCGCTACGTGCTGCGGCGCAGCGGGCGCCGCCAGGAGGAATCGAAGCAACTTGATTTGGCTCAACGCGGCCTCGAGAGGGCGACGCATGATTCAGCATTGGCCATAGTGTCGCCGGACCACGGCAAATACCTTCATCAGCACGCTTTCTAGCTCCGGTGAGGAGTGGCTCCGATAATGTACTGTCGGGGTCGAGCAGTGCGCAGGCGAATTGACTAGGAGCTGACATGTCGAGTCGGATGAGCATCATGGTGGTTTCGGGCAGCCGGGAAAGGCTGCAGATGGCGGCGATGGTTGCGTCGGTCGGCGCGGTCGGGGGAAGCGACGTGCGGGTCTTCCTGTCGATGAACGCATTGCCGTTCTTCGTCCGGGGCAAAACCAAGGATGCGCCCGCCGAAGGCGAATTCGGGAAGATCCTGGCGCAGACGAAGGCGCCGCCGTTCGCCGAACTTTTCGCCAACGCAGTGGAGCTCGGAGACGCGAAGATCTATCCTTGTTCGATGGCGATGGACGTGCTCAAGCTGGAGCGGAGCGATCTCGAGCCGTACGTTGGCGAGGCGATGGGCCTCACAAAATTTCTCGACGACGCAAGCGAGGGGCAAGTTTGGTCATTCTGACCGTGGCGGTACGACTAGAGGCATGAGACGATGACGAGCAGAAAGCTGGTGGACGCGCGGGGCAGCTTTTGCCCCGGACCGTTGATGGAGTTGATCGCTGCGATGAAGGCGGCGCAGGTCGGCGACGAGTTGGAAGTGCTTTCGACCGACAAGGGCTCGGCGAACGAGATCCCGGAATGGATCCACAAGGTCAAGCACGAGCATCTTGGTACCACGGAGGAAAACGGCGTCTGGCACGTATTGGTGCGCAAGGCCAAGTGACGGCGCGACGAGTGTCTGGCTAACGACGAGGAGGCAGCAATGAAGATCCTAGTGGTAGGGGGAGGGATGGGGGGCACGATCCTGGCGAATAACCTGGCCCGAAGGCTCGCCGGCGAGTTGCGCAGCGGCAAAGCCCGCATCACGATGCTGTCGGCCTCGGACAAGCATATGTACCAGCCGGGCCTGTTGTACCTGGCGATTGGACGTACGACTCCCGACGAGCTTTACCGCGACCAGCGTAGCCTGCTGGAGCCCGGGATCGAGTTCTACGTCGACCCGGTCGAGCAATTCCAGCTCGACAAAAACCAGGTCACGGCGAAGAGCGGCAAGACCTACGGCTATGACGTGATCGTCATTGCCACCGGCTCACGCCCGGTCGCCAACGAAATTCCCGGTCTTGCCGAAAACGCCGAGCAGTTCTACACCGAAGAATCGGCGCTCAAGATGTTCAAGCGCTTGCAGCAATTCCAGGGTGGCCGGGTGGTAATCGCGGTCGGCGTACCGCACAAGTGCCCCATGGCGCCGCTCGAGATCACCTTCATGCTGTACGACTACTTCAAGGATCGCGGGATCCTCGATAAGACGAAGATCCATTACACCTATCCGATTGGCCGTACGCATTCTCTGGAGAACGTCGCCAAGTGGGCCACACCGGAAATGGAGCGGCTCGGCATCACCTATGAGACGCTGTTCAACATGAAGGAAGTGGACGGCGCAAAGAAGGTGGTGCGCAGCGAGGAAGGATCCGAGGCCGCTTTCGACCTGCTGATCACCATCCCGGCGCATCGCGGCATGGAAGTGATAGAGAAGAACGGCTTGGGCCAGCGGGGATTCATCCCGACGCACCGGCACCGGCTCAACATGGAAGGCCGCGAAAACGTGTTCGTCGTGGGCGACACGACCAATCTACCGATCAGCAAGGCGGGCTCGACCGCCCACTTCGAGGCGGAAGCGCTGGCAGAGAACATCGCAGCGATGGTCAAGATGGGTACCCCGGTGCGCGACTACGACGGAAAGGTGTTTTGCTTCATCGAGGCCGGAAAGGACCGGGCGACTTACGCCATGTTCAATTACCAGAACCCGCCCGACCCGAAAGCGCCGACCCGCGCCGTGCATTGGTTCAAGATGGCCTACAACAAGCTGTACTGGGCGTCGGCCCGGGGCTTGCTCTAAGGAGGCGATGATGAGCACCCCAAACGAGGCGGTATCGACGGACCTCGAAGTTCAGCGCGTGATCGAAGCCGCGCGGGACGCGCTGACCGACGAGATGGTCGGCAGGCTGACCGAGGCGGTGGGCGAAGGCTTGAGCCTGCTCGACCAGATCAACCGTTCGGGACTGGAGAAGGCGCTACCCTCGATCGCCAGGATGGTCCGCGACGGCGACCTGGAGCGGCTCGTGCAGCTCGCGCGCGTCTATGGCTCGGCGGAGGACGCGCTGAGCGATGAAATGATCGGGCGGTTGGCCGAGACGATGGCCGAGGGGCTGTCGCTGATGGACCGCCTGAGCCGTGGTGGCGTTCTGCGCTTGGTCGAAATGCTGGAGAAGATGCAGGCATCTGGCGCGCTAGAGCGCATCGCCGTGACCTTGCCCAAGCTGATGGAGCGGCTCGATGCGGTGGAGCACGTGCTGGGTAGCCTCGAGGCCGCGGTCGAGGAGACCTCGCGCCTGCCGGCGCCCTCCGGCGGCCTGGGCGGGACGTGGCAGGTCTTGCGCGACCCGCAAGCGCAGCGCTCGCTACAACTGCTGCAGAACTTCGGGAAGCACCTGGGCAAACCGCGGAAATGACTGTCGTGGTGACCGGCGCGGCCGGTTTCATCGGCCGCGCGCTGGTCGCCGCGCTGACGCAGCGATCACCGGACGCAGAGATCATCGCTGTCGACCAGTCCCCGGTCGACGCGCCGGGCGCGCGTGTGCTGATCGGAAACATCGCCTATCCGCAGTTCGCTCGGTCGCTCGTCGATGGCCGGGTCGATACGGTATTCCATCTTGCATCGCTGGTGTCGGGCGGCGCGGAGCAGAATTTCGAACTCGGCACTAAGGTCAACTTCGACGCGACTCGCGATCTGCTTGAGGCTTGTCGGCTCTCGGGGCATCGGCCCCGCTTCGTGTTTACATCGTCGATCGCAGTCTACGGAGGATCGCTGCCCGACCCGGTCACCGACGAGACCCCGCCGGCACCGCGCATCTCGTATGGGGTGCAGAAGCTGATGTGCGAGATGCTGATCAACGATTACACGCGGCGCGCGTACGTCGACGGGCGTTCGCTGCGCCTGCCGACCATCATGGTTCGGCCGGGAAGCGCCAACACTGCCGTCTCCGGATGGGCGAGTGCCATCGTGCGCGAGCCCCTGGCGGGGCGCAATTACGTTTGCCCGGTGCGACCCGACACGCGCATGGCCTGCCTGTCGCTGGCGCGGACGGTGGAGGCGCTGCTGCACGCGGCGCAGCTGCCCTCCAGCGCGCTTGAGTGGGACCGCACGGTGTTGCTCACGGGGGTTCCAGTGTCTGCGGAGGCCATGTGGCGCGCGGCACAGCGCCGCGCGGGCAGCCTCAGCTTCGGCCAAGTCAGTTTCCAGTCGGATCCGGCCCTGCAGGCGGTGATGGATGTGGTACCGCGCGCAACGCGGTCACAGCGCGCCGCGAGCCTGGGTTTCGCGCACAGTTCGGACGTCGACGAAATCGTCGATGAGTACCTTTTGACCCTTCAGCATTAATGGGCTTGCGCTTAGCGATGAGAATGATTATCATCCGACAACTGCTCTCATGCAGAACGGTTCGCACTGATTCTTGAAGCTAAATAGGACGCCGATGAAAGTCACGAGATACGGAATGGCGTTGCTGATCGCGCTACCGTTCGCAGCGATGGCCGAGACGCCTGAATTCACCATCGCAATCAAGGAGCATCGATTCAATCCGGCGGAAGTCACGGTGCCCGCCGGCAAGCGCATCAAGTTGGTGATCGACAATCAGGACGCCACGCCCGAGGAGTTCGAGAGCAAGACGCTGCGGGTGGAGAAGATCGTTCCGGGAAATACCAAGGGGACGGTTACGGTCGGTCCGCTCAAGCCCGGCAGCTATTCGTTCTTCGGCGAGTTCCACGAAGCGACGGCTCAGGGCAAGCTGTACGCCAAGTAACGGGAACGCCATGCTGGGATCCGCGGTCGTCGTATTTCGTGAAACGCTCGAAGCGGCGCTGATCGTCGCGATCGTGATGGGCGCGACGCGCGGCGTCGCGTTGCGCGGCCGCTGGATCGCGGGCGGCGTTGCGCTCGGGATCGCTGGCGCGCTGGTGGTCGCGGTGTTCGCGGGCGCGATTTCCGATGCCGTCCACGGGCGAGGGCAGGAGCTATTCAATGCCGGCGTGCTGCTCGTCGCAGTGGCGATGCTTGCGTGGCACAACGTCTGGATGAGCTCGCATGCGCGCAAGCATGTCGAGGAGATGCGCCACCTCGGTCACGATGTGCAGGTCGGCGCGAAGCCGTTGTCGGCGATGCTCGCAGTTACCGCGCTCGCTGTGCTGCGCGAAGGCGCGGAGACGGTGCTGTTTCTGTACGGCCTGATGGCCAGCGGCGGCAGCACCGGCCTGGCGCTCGGCGGAGCGCTGGGGCTCCTGGGCGGGGCGGCGGTCGGCGTGCTGCTCTACTTCGGGCTGCTGCGAATACCGCTGCGCCACTTCTTCACCGTCACGGGCGTGATTGTGCTGCTGTTGGCGGCTGGGCTCGCGGCAAGCGCCGCAGGTTTCCTGGTCCAGGCGGGCCTGCTGCCAACGCTCATTGACCAGGTCTGGGATACGTCGGGGGTTCTTAGCATGGACGGCCTCACCGGTCGCATGCTGCACGTGCTGGTGGGTTACAACGATCGACCGGCCGGAATCGAAGTGCTGTTCTATATCGTGACGCTGGTGACGATCCTCGCGCTGATGCGCCTCTTCGGCGCTCGCTCGACGCGCGCCGCGCGTGCTGCGGCGGCGAAAGAGGGCGCGCCGGCATAACCCGCCCCGAACGCATGCGCGCTACACTGCGCGCATGAAAATCCGCAAGCTACCTTCTCGCATCACGGTCGAAGGCCTGGACCGCGCTCCGCATCGCGCGTTCCTGCGCGGACTCGGGTTGTCCGATCAGGATATCGGCAAGCCGTTCGTGGGTGTCGCTTCGACCGACGGCCGCGTTACGCCTTGCAACGCTTTGCTCGGAAAGTTTGCCCAGGAAGCCTGTACTGCCGTGCGTGAGGCGGGGGGCGTGCCGTTCGACTTCGTGTCGATATCGGTCGCCGACTCGATGTCCATGGGGCATGCGGGCATGCGCTACTCGCTCGTGTCGCGCGAAATCATCGCCGACGGCGTAGAGGCCGTGGCGCGGGGGCACGCCTACGACGCACTGGTCACCTTTGCGGGCTGCGACAAGACGCTGCCCGGAATGATGATGGCGATGACGCGCCTCAACCTTCCGTCGGTGTTCGTTTACGGCGGCGCGGCTTTGCCCGGCAGATGGCGCGGCCGCGACGTGACCGTGCTCGATACCTACGAGGCCGTCGGGGCTGTGATGGCCGGCGACATGACGCGTGGCGAGTTGGACGAGTTGGAGCACGTGTGCTTACCGACGCTAGGATCGTGCCCGGGCCAATTCACCGCCAATACCATGGCGATGGTTTCCGAGACGCTCGGGCTCGCGCTGCCGGGCTCGGCGACCATGCCTGCTGTGGCGAAGGAGCGGCTCGCCCAGGCCCGTGAAGCGGGCAGGGTAACGATGGATCTGCTGCGGCGCGGTGGACCGCTGCCGCGCGACCTGGTAACGCGCAAGAGCCTGGAGAACGCCTGCGCCGCAGTTGCGGCGACGGGGGGCTCAACCAACGCGGGTCTGCACATTCCTGCGATCGCCCACGAGGCGGGCATCCGATTTTCGCTCGACGATCTGGCGCGCGTATCCAAACGCACGCCACTCATCGCGGATATGAAGCCGGGCGGCCGCTTTCTCGCCAAGGATCTACACGCGGTGGGCGGCGTGTACGCGGTGCTGAAGGAGCTGCTCGAGCGAGGTGCGCTGCATGGAGACTGTCTCACCCTGTTTGGCACGACCCTCGAGCAGGAGCTAATGCATCATCCGGGCGCGGACGGCGAGGTGGTACGCAAAGAGGCGCTGCTCGCAAGCGGCGGCATCGTCGTCCTGAAGGGCAATCTCAGTCCTGATGGTGCGCTGATCAAGATCGCAGGGTTGAAAACACTGAGGTTCGACGGCAAGGCCCGAGTGTTCGACTCCGAGGAAGCCTGCGCCGAGGTGGTGCGCAAGCGTGCCTACAAGGAAGGCGACGTGCTCGTCATCCGCTACGAAGGCCCGAGGGGCGGGCCCGGAATGCGCGAGATGCTGGGCGTGACCGCGCTGATCTACGGTCAGGGAATGGGCGAGAAAGTGGCGCTGCTCACCGACGGCCGGTTCTCCGGCGCAACGCGCGGCATGATGGTCGGCTACCTGTCGCCCGAGGCTGCCGTCGGCGGGCCGATCGCCTTGGTGCGTAACGGTGACCGCGTGCTCATCGACGCTGAAAAGGGTTTGCTCGACCTGGAGGTGAGCGCGGCCGAACTTGCCAGGCGGCGAAGGACGTGGCGCCGCCCCGTGAGCGCGCCACGTTCCGGAGCGCTGGAAAAATACGCCGCGCTGGTCGGCTCGGCGTTCACCGGCGCGGTCACCCATAGCGGTGGCGCCAAACGAGCGAGAAGGGCATGAGCGGGAAACCAGTACTGGGATTCGTCGGCGTCGGCCTCATGGGACGGCCGATGGTCGTGCGACTGCTGGCGGCTGGTTACCGCGTACACGTATGGAACCGCACGCGCGACAAAGTCGCCCCCGTGGTTGTTCACGGTGCCGTGGAGGTAGATTCACCCGCCGACCTCGCTCGCAGTTCCGAAGTCGTGATGATGTGCGTGACCGATCAGCATGCCGCCGAGGAGGTACTGTTCGGCGCACGCGGTATCGCCCGGGGCGGCCGCGCCGGAAAGCTGGTGGTGGACTTTTCCAGCATCGCCCCCGCTTCGGCGCGCGCTTTTGCCATGCGCATGGAACGCGAATACGGCATGGGGTTGATCGATGCTCCCGTCTCCGGCGGTGTGGTGGGCGCGGAGAATGGCAGGCTGGTTGTAATGGCGGGGGGAAGGGCGGAACACATAGACAAGGTGCGCCCGGTCCTCGAGGTGCTGGCGCAGCGGGTTACACGCATGGGCGAGGCGGGCGCTGGGCAGGTCACGAAGCTGTGCAACCAGGTAATCGTCGGCTGTCTGTTTCCGGTGATTGCGGAAGCGGTTCGGCTCGCGGAGGCGGCGGGCGTCGATGCGACGTTGCTGCCGGAAGCGCTGAGGGGCGGGTTTGCGGATTCGTTGCCGCTGCAAGTGTTCGGACCGCGGATGGCGCGGCGCGACTTCTCCGACCCGAGCGGCACGGCCTACACGCTTCTCAAGGACCTGGAGAACGCAGGGGAGGTCGCGCGCGGAATCGACGTACCAATGCCGATGACGCGCACGGCGGGCGAGCTTTACCGCATGCTGATCGCGCAGGGCAGGGGAGTGGATGAGCCGAGCGTGTTCGTCGAATTGCTTTCGGGCAAACGCTGAGACGTTTACGCGTGATCGAAATAGTTTGGCGGTTGCCGTGCGCAAATTCACGATGCCGCGTTGTGTTCGTGGCGCGGATTCGCTACGATGCGAATTCTCTTGCGTCGCGCGCACGACGCAAGAGAGACGTGGGAGATGTCCGGCACTAGATCGGGCGCATGAGGAGAATGTATGCCATCGGTGATCACGAAATCCGACCTCGTTCAGGCTGCCGCGAAAGCCGGCAATCTCAACCGTGCCGAAGCTGGCGAGGCCGTCAACGCGGTGTTCGAGGCAATCGTTGCCGGCGTTGCCAAGGGAAATCGTGTCACCGTCGTGGGGTTCGGAACCTTCCTGCCGCGCAAGCGCAAGGCGCGAGCGGGTCGGAGCCCGACAAACGGCAAGGAAATCAAGATCCCTGCGAAGACGATACCCGCGTTCGCTGCCGGGCAGGGATTCAAGGACGCCGTCGGCGGTCGTTAGCCGAACGGTGGCCAGGATGCGGCCGCGAAGCGTTCTGGTCGAGCCGCCATGAGGGTGAGGCGGACTGCCAACAATCTCTTCTAAGCATCCGAATTAGCAGGCGATTGCAAAGCACAAGAAGGCTTGGCAGAATCGTCGCGCTAACATGCTCCATGCCATGGAAAACCCGCTCATCCTTTCGCTAGACAGCCACGGCGTGCCGCACCGCTGGATCAGCTGGCAGCAGGCATGCTTCTACTATGCGAAAAATCTCGTGGCGTGGACTCTCGGCGACAAGACCTTCACCTTCTACGGCGGCGTATCCCGGCTGACGGGGGAGCGCTCGCGTATCACCGCGGCCTCGATCATCGCCGTGAAGGGCAAAGCCCTTGCCGTGCGTGGATTCAATCAGGTGCCGCCGTTGAATAACCGCGAGCTTTTTCGGCGCGACCGTCACGTCTGTGCCTATTGTGGCGGCGCATTCAACTTCTTTCGGCTGACCCGCGACCACATTACACCGCTTTCCCGCGGTGGCCACGATACCTGGATGAACGTCGTGACAGCGTGCCGTCAGTGTAACGGCGTCAAGCGCAATCGACTACCGCAGGAGGCCGGTATGGAACTGCTCTACGCGCCGTACGTTCCGAACAAGGCTGAGTATCTGATCCTGAGCAACCGACGCATCTTCGCCGACCAGATGGAGTTCCTCAGGCAGCACGTGTCGGCTCAATCCCGCCTCGTCATCGCCGCCTAGGGGGGCGTCGGCAGGCAGAAATCCCAGCGGCGTGGCCGACTTCTGGCGCAATTGTGGTTTCGGGCTTCTGCGGCGCGATGCGGCGGGTCGCCTCGAGGTCACGGACGATTTTCTGCGCGCCTACTATCTCCGCCCGGAGATCTGCCCGGTCGAGGACTCCTGCGATGCGGAACGGCGGCTGCACGCAGCAATGATGAGTGATCCCCGGCGCAAGGTGATTCCTGCCGAGATCGACTCGCTCGCTGATCCGGACGCGCGGGACAACTATCGGTTGCTATTGCGTTTCCGCCAGAGGTTGCTCGACGCAGGAACGATCGAGGGATGCTATAGCAACCTGTTCCGGGGGGCCGTGGACGTGCCCCCTCTTTTTGTCCAGCAACTCGCGCACGTCATTCTGAGAAACATTCTTGAGGGCTGCGCGGATCCGCTGCGCCTGCGCGCGGCAGAGCTCCTATTTCGCGATCAGAAGGTCACGTTGCGCGACGGCCACGCGCTTCTGGCCGACCAGGAGACGGTCGAGATGTACGCGTCCGGCAGCCGCTACGGCCACATTGGCAGGCTGATCGTCGAGGCGCAGGGAGCGCCCGGCCGCGCCGAGCTAGAGGTGATCGATCGGGACAACGCCACGCTCTACTGGGAGCGAGAGTCGCGCTTCGACACCGTGATCACCCTCAGCTATGGGCGGAGCGCCCTGGACGCCCTGTGCCGTGTCATCGAGGATTGGGTCGCGCATTTTTTTGACGTGCGCGTGCACGTACGCCCGCTGCGTCGCATCGACGAAACCGGATGGGCCTGGCATATCGGGCTAGACGCGGAATCGACGTCAATCCTAAACGAGCTGTGGGGCGGCGCGGACGTCGAACCCGATCGCATGGAGAGGATTCTGGCGTTGTTTCGCATGGACTTCGCCGATCCGACCGACATGCGTGCCGAGATTTCCGGGCGCCCGGTCTACCTCGCCCTGTCGTGCGACGGGGAACATGTCCTGCGCATGAAACCGCAGAACCTGCTGGTCAGCTTGCCGCTCGCGCGCGCGTGAAACCGCCATACTGGGACCAAGCAAAGCGTGAGCTGTCGCGCCGTGATCCCGTCATGGGCGGGATCGTGCGGCGCTTTCCGCGCATCTACCTCACGCCGCGCGGCGACCCGTTTCTCACGCTCGCACGGTCGATCGTCGGCCAACAGATATCGGTGAAAGCGGCGCAAGCGGTGTGGGAGAGAGTGGTAGCTGCGATGTCTGACGTGACTCCGGGCGCTGCCATCGAGACGGGGCCGAAGCGGCTACTCGCATGCGGTCTTTCGCGGCGAAAGGTTGAGTACGTCCTTGACCTGGCAGCGCGCTTCGACGGCGGCGAACTTGTTCCCGAGCGCTGGCAGATGATGAGCGACGAGCAGGTGGTTGCGGAGCTGGTCGAAGTGCGCGGAATCGGACGCTGGACGGCGGAGATGTTCCTGATCTTCAACCTGCTGCGCCCCGACGTGCTTCCACTCGACGATCTCGGGTTGCAGCGTGCGGTGAGCCTCCGCTACCGCGGCGGACGCAGCGTAAGCTCAGGCGGTATCCGGCGCATCGCCAAGGACTGGCAGCCCTGGCGCTCCGTCGCTACGTGGTACTTGTGGCGATCTCTCGATCCGGTTCCGGTCGAGTACTAGCGCGTCGGCTTGAGCGTAGAATGCCGCAGCCATGAAAACGACCTTTCTCGAATTCGAGCAGCCAATAGCCGAGCTCGAGCAGCGCATCGAGGAGCTGCGCTTCGTCCAGGACGATTCAGCGGTCGACATTTCCGAGGAAATCGCGCGCCTGACCAAGAAGAGCCAGTCGCTAACCAAGGACATCTACGGCAAGCTGAGCCCCTGGCAGGTGGCGCAGGTCGCACGCCACCCGCAGCGGCCGTACACGCTCGATTACATCGGCATGCTGTTTACGCATTTCGAGGAGCTGCACGGCGATCGGACGTTTGCCGACGATGCCTCGATCGTCGGTGGTCTGGCGCGGTTCAACGGTGAGCCGTGCATGGTGATTGGGCACCAGAAGGGGCGCGATACCAAGGAGAAGATTCTGCGCAACTTCGGGATGCCGAAGCCGGAAGGCTACCGCAAGGCATTGCGCCTGATGCGCCTGGCGGAAAAGTTTCGGCTGCCGGTGTTTACTTTTGTGGACACGCCGGGTGCGTATCCCGGCATCGACGCCGAGGAGCGCGGCCAATCGGAAGCCATCGGGCGTAACCTGTACGCCATGGCGGGGTTGAAGACTCAGATCATCGTCAGCGTGATTGGCGAGGGCGGTTCCGGCGGGGCGCTTGCGATCGCCGTCGGCGACATCGTTCTGATGCTGCAGTACGCAACCTATTCGGTGATCTCTCCCGAGGGATGTGCGTCGATCCTGTGGCGCAGCGCAGACAAGGCGCCCGAAGCCGCCGAGGCGCTCGGCATCACCGCCGGCCGACTCAAGACGCTGGGGCTGATCGACAAGATCGTGAACGAGCCGCTCGGTGGCGCGCACCGCGACCCGCAGGCTACTGCGGCATCGCTCAAGAAGGCGCTCACAGAGGCCGCGAAGCAGCTCCAGGGCAAGAAGGCGAAGGAACTCGTGGAGGAACGCCTCGAGCGTCTCATGGAGCATGGCAAGTTCCGGGACGTCGCAGAGCGGTCCTGATGCACATGCGCGGCTGAGCGGACCGCGCGCAGCGGTCGATCGCGTCCTCCGCGGCATCGATTTGAGGGGCAAGGGCATCGTGGTCGCGCTCTCGGGCGGCGTCGACTCCGTGGCGCTGCTGCACATGCTTGCGCGCCTGGCTCCGCAGCGCGGCTACTCGCTGAGCGCAATCCACGTCAATCACGGCATCAGTCCCAACGCGGGGCGGTGGGAAAGTTTCTGTCGCCGTCTTTGCCGGGGCTGGGGCGTGCCGCTGGAGGTCCGGCGCGTGAAGATCGGCACGACGCGAGGCATCGGACTCGAGGCTGCGGCCCGCGCGGCGCGCCGCACAGCGCTGACCGCGGTCGATGCCGACGTGATCGTGTTCGCGCATCAGCTCGACGATCAGGCCGAGACCGTCCTCATGGCGTTGCTGCGCGGCGCGGGAGTGCGTGGTGCAAGTGGCATGCCGGTGCTCGGTCGACTTGGCCGCAAGCAGGTTTTGCGTCCGATGCTTGGCGTGCCGCGCTCCGCGCTTCTGCGCTATGCGAGGATCGAGGGGCTCCAGTGGGTCGACGATGAGAGCAATCGCGACCCCTCTCTGAGCCGTGGTTACCTGCGGTGCCAGGTTCTGCCCCTGCTGCAGGAAAAATACCCGCGCTGGCGTGAAGCGCTTGCGCGGGCGGCGCGCCATTTTGCCGAGGCAGACGCCCTGCTCCGGGCTCTTGCGCACCGTGAGGGTGCTCTGCGCGTGACGCAGTTACGCGAAACTTCGCCCGCGGAAGCAAAGCTTGTGCTGCGTGAGCATCTGGCGGCTCAGGGTCTTCGGGCGCCGAGCGAGCGGCGCCTTGCGGAGATGCTGCGCCAGCTACTTAGCGGCGGCGCACGCACCGTGATCGCGCACGATGGCGCCCTGCTGCGCTCGTATCGTGGCGTCATTCGGATCGCTCGGTCCACGGAAGGCGGTGGTTTCGGGCCCGTCCGTTGGTCGGGTCAGTCCAGGCTCAAGTTGCTTCCACTCGAGGGCGAACTGTTCATGCGGCGTACGCGGGGCGCGGGCATCGACACCGGGCGACTCGAGGCCGGGACCGTGACCGTTCGGCTGCGCCGTGGCGGTGAGCGCTTGCAGCCCGATCCCAAGAGGCCGCGCCGAACCCTGAAGAACCTTTTCCAAGAGGCGGGGGTACCGCCTTGGCAGCGGGACCGAGTACCGCTCCTTTATTGCGACGGCGATCTCGTATGGGTGCCGGGGGTCGGTATCGACGCAGGATATCTTGCTGCAACGGGGAGGCCGGGCGTGCTGCCGGAGTGGCGCCCCCAACATCCTTTACCGTAGCGCAAGCCTTTGTTTTTACGCGATTCGAGCAGGTGACGTGTTAGAATTCCAAGTTCGAGTTACCACGCCTATATGGGAGAGCGAGTAATGGCGGTCGAGAGAACATTGTCGATCATCAAGCCCGACGCAGTACAAAAGAACGTCATCGGCAAGATCTGTGCGCGGTTCGAGACCGCCGGACTAAAGATCGCCGCGGCGCGGATGATGCACCTATCCCGAGCGCAGGCCGAGGGATTCTATGCAGTGCACCGCGAGCGGCCGTTCTTCCGCGACCTGGTGGAATTCATGACCTCCGGGCCCGTGCTGGTACAGGTGCTCGAAGGGGAGAGGGCAATCGCCAGAAACCGCGAGCTGATGGGGGCCACCGATCCCAAGAAGGCGGCCAAAGGAACGATCCGCGCCGACTTCGCAGAATCGATCGATGCCAATGCAGTCCATGGTTCCGACGGCCCGGAAACCGCGCGCGTTGAAATCGCCTACTTCTTTCCCGCTTGCGAGGTTTTCTCCCGCTGACGCGGGGCTGCCCGTCACCGCCATGATTGACAACCTCCTGGACTTCGATACGCAGGCGCTGGAACGCTACTTCGCCGAGATGGGCGAAAAGCCGTTTCGCGCGCGCCAGGTGCTTCGCTGGATCCACCAATACGGCGAATCGGACTTCGGCCGCATGAGTGATCTAGCCAAGGCCCTGCGAGCGAAGCTCGTGCAGCGAGCGGAAGTGAGGACCCCCAAGGTGGTCGGAGATGAGACGGCCGAAGACGGCACGCGCAAATGGCTGCTAAAGGTGGACGGCGCGAACGCGATCGAGTCGGTGTTCATCCCCGAAACCGGTCGGGGCACGCTGTGCGTATCGAGCCAGGCGGGGTGCGTGCTCGACTGCGCGTTCTGCTCGACCGGCAAGCAGGGATTCAATCGGAATCTCAGCACCGCGGAGATCATTGCGCAGCTTTGGATCGCCAATCGCGAGCTCGGACGCGATCCGAAGGGCGAACGCCTCATCAGCAACGTTGTCATGATGGGCATGGGTGAGCCGCTGCTCAATCTCGATAACGTGATCCCGGCGCTCAACCTCATGCTAGACGACAACGCCTACGGCCTGTCGCGGCGCCGCGTGACGGTATCCAGTTCCGGTGTCGTCCCGGGCATCGACCGCTTGCGGCAGGAGTGCCCGGTGGCGCTCGCTATATCTCTTCACGCCCCGAATGATGCTCTGCGCGATCGGCTCGTCCCGCTGAATCGCAAATATCCTATACGCGAGCTCCTCAAGGCCTGCAACCGGTATCTCGAGAAGGCGCCGCGAGATTTCATTACCTTCGAATACGTCATGCTCGAAGGAGTCAACGATTCCGATGCGAACGCGCGGGAGTTGGCCGACATTTCCCGGCGCGTGCAATGCAAATTCAACCTGATCCCGTTCAATCCGTTCCCCAACTCCGGTTTCCGGCGGTCCTCACCCGATCGCATCCGGCACTTCGCCGATATCCTTCGCCGGACGGGCGTTACCGTGACGACGCGCAAGACGCGCGGTGATGGGATCGACGCGGCCTGCGGCCAGCTCGCCGGGGAGGTGACCGACCGCACGAGACGTTCGCGTCGCCTCACTCACAAGATCACGGAGATCCGCGCATGAGACGCGTCGTCGCCATCGGCTTTGCCCTGATCGTGGCGGGCTGCGCGACCCATACAGACGAACAGCCCCCGACCGTCGACACCGGACAAATCGTCGGCGAAGTGGGAGATCCGCAAAACAGAGCGCGGCTCCACACCGAGCTCGCCGCTCTCTACTACAGCCGCGGGAACATGGCGGTGGCCCTCGAGGAACTGCGCACCGCCACGTCTGCCGACTCGCGTTACGCGCCCGCTTACAGCATGTTCGGGCTGGTCTACATGGAGCTCAAGGAAAACCGCCTGGCCCAGGAAAATTTCGAGCGTGGTTTGAGCCTTTCGCCGGGCGATCCTGATATCAATCACAACTACGGCTGGTTCCTGTGCCAGACCGGGCGCGAGGCGCAGTCGATCAACTATTTCATGAAAGCGGTCCGCAATCCCCTCTATCCGACGCCGTGGCGCTCCTACACTGCGGCGGGGGTGTGCTCCATGCGGCAGAACAAGCTGGAAGACGCCGAGCAATACTTCCAGCGCGCATTGCAGCTTGAGTCGAACGAACCGATTGCGCTGCTCCAGATGGGGCAGATTCGTTATCGCCAGGGCAACATGGACGACGCGCAGCGCTACGCGCTGCGCTACAACCGGCAGATGCCGCCCACCGCCGAATCGCTCTGGCTTGCGCTGCGGATCGAGCGCAAGCTCGGAAACGCAACGGCCGAGGCGGGTTATGCGAATCAGTTGCGACGCCGGTTCCCCGGCTCGCGGGAATACCAGCTTCTGCAGCGCGGAGCCTATGACCAGCGCGGTTGATGAGTCGGGTTTCGGTGTCCATGCGACGATTTCGGCACTAGGAGACCCGTCGGCGAGCTCGCGCGAAGCCGACGTCGGTGAAGTCCTCGCGCGGGAGCGCATGGCGCATGGCTTTACCATCGAGGACGTGGCGCAGCAGCTGAAATTCGCTCCGCGCCAGATCGAGGCATTGGAGCAAGGCCACTTCGACCGCCTGCCGGGCGGGACTTTCGCGCGCGGCATGCTGCGCAGTTACGCGCGGCTGCTCAAGCTCGACGCGGATGCGCTACTCGCCCGCGTTGAAGACCGGTTCGACATTCCGGACTCGGGCAGGCTGGCCGCGCGGTTCAACCAGGCGGTACCGTTCTCCGACGCCTCTCGAAGGTCGAATGTCATATACGCAGTTCTGTCCGTACTGATACTCGCGGCGGTTGCAGGCGTTCTGATCGAGTGGCAGCACGAGCGCGCGAATCCCGCGCGTCTCACTTTCGTTGCGGCCGCCAAAGCACCCCTGGAGCCGTCCCCGGCGACCGTGGCGAGCGCGGCGCCCGACAAAATGGCGGCGCCGGTTCAAGCGGTGAAAGTTCCCGCGGCGCCGGCCGTCGAAAAGGCCCCGAGCGCCCAGGCGGCGCCGGACGTCCAACCCGCGCCAGCCGTCCAGGCGATGCCCGCTACGGCTCCGGTAGCGACGACCGTCGCCGCCGGGGCCGACACGCGACGCATCATCATGCAGTTCGATGAGGAGTCCTGGGTGGAGGCACGGGATGCGGCGGGGCGCACGCTGATGGCGCAGCTGGTGCCCGCTGGTAGCAGGAAGGTGATTCAAGGACAACCGCCGTTTGCGCTGGTGATCGGCAATGCGCAGCACGTGCAAGTCGTATATAGGGACAAGCCATTCGACCTGAAGCCATATACCAGGGTCGACGTAGCGCGTTTCACGTTGAAATGAGCCAGGGCGCTGCCGTGGCGAAACGCCGCCATTCCACCCAAGTGATGGTGGGACGTATTGCCATCGGAGGCGGTGCGCCCGTCGTCGTGCAATCGATGACCAACACGGACACTGTGGACGCGGTCGCGACCGTAGCGCAAGTGATCGAACTCTGGCGTGCCGGCTCCGAGCTGGTTCGGATCACGGTGAACAGCCCGGAGGCGGCGGCTCAGGTTGCGCGCATCCGGGATCGTCTCGACGCGGCGGGCTGCGATGTACCGCTGGTGGGAGACTTCCACTTCAATGGTCACCGGCTGCTGACCCGGTTCCCGGACTGTGCCCAGGCGCTGGCGAAATACCGTATCAATCCAGGCAATGTCGGCACAGGGGCAAAACGCGACGAACAGTTCGCGACCATGATCGAGTGCGCGATCAAGTTCGGCAAGCCGGTGCGCATCGGCGTGAACTGGGGGAGTCTTGACCAGGAATTGCTGGGACGATTGATGGACGAAAATGCGCGAGCACCACTGCCGATGTCCGCGCAGGAGGTCATGCGCGAGTCCGTCGTCCGCTCTGCCCTCGAGTCCGCGCGTCAGGCCGTGGATTGGGGGCTACCCGGCGAACGCATCGTCATCTCCTGCAAGATGAGCCAGGTGCAGGACCTGATTGCCGTGTATCGCGAACTTGCTCGCCGTTGCGACTACGCGCTGCACCTTGGGCTGACCGAGGCCGGCATGGGCTCGAAGGGGATCGTCGCATCGTCCGCGGCGCTGGCGATCCTGCTCCAGGAAGGCATCGGCGACACGATCCGAGTTTCCCTCACGCCCGAGCCCGGTGGCGACCGGACCCGCGAGGTGCAGGTCGCGCAGGAGATCTTGCAGACCATGGGGCTGCGCAGCTTTACGCCGATGGTAAGTGCCTGCCCGGGCTGCGGCCGTACCACGAGCACCTATTTCCAGGAACTGGCCTCACGTATCCAGGCGTATCTAAGAGAGCAGATGCCATTGTGGCGCGATCAATACCCTGGCGTGGAGGACATGCGCGTGGCCGTGATGGGCTGCGTGGTCAACGGTCCGGGAGAGTCCAAGCACGCCGATGTGGGTATCAGCCTCCCGGGGACCAACGAATATCCGGTGGCCCCCGTATACGTGGACGGTGAGAAAACGGTGACTCTCAAGGGTGACCGTATCGCCGAGGAATTCCAGGCGATCGTCAGCGATTACGTCCGTAGCCATTATGCGCCGGGGGCCCGGCGCCACCGCCAGACGGCCAACGAGCCCAAAGAGATCAGGATCAAGGCGGCCTCCTGACCGCCGCCTTACGCATGAGCACAAGCATCCAGGCCGTTCGCGGCATGAACGACATATTGCCGGACGAGGCGGAATGGTGGCTCGATTTCGAGGCGCGAGTCGAGTCCTGGCTGGGGCGTTACGGGTACCGCAACATCCGTATGCCGCTGGTGGAGCACACGCAGCTGTTCCGGAGAGCGATCGGCGAGGTGACGGATATCGTCGAAAAGGAGATGTACGCGTGGCGAGATGAGCTGAACGGCGAAGACCTGACGCTTCGCCCCGAGGGCACGGCTTCGTGTGTGCGTGCAGCCATCGAGCATAATCTCCTGTACGACGGGCCCAAGCGCCTTTGGTACGCGGGGCCTATGTACCGGCACGAACGACCACAGAAGGGCCGCTATCGTCAGTTCCACCAGTACGGGGTCGAGGCGCTGGGCTTTGAAGGGCCGGACCTGGACGCCGAGCTGATCGTCATGTGTGCCTCGCTTTGGCGCGAGCTCGGGTTGGGCGGGATCAGACTTGAGCTCAATACCATCGGATCGCCCGAAGAGCGAGCACGCTATCGCCAGGACCTCGTGCGTCACCTCGAAGTGAATGTCGACCGGCTTGACGCGGACGCCAAACGTCGGATGCACACCAACCCGCTCCGTGTTCTCGATTCGAAGAATCCGCAGGTGCAGGAGGTGGTCGCCGGGGCGCCCGCTCTTATCGGGTACCTCGGCGAGCCGTCACTCGCCCATTTCGACGGCCTAAAGCGAATGCTGGAAGCCGCGGGGGTGTCGTTCGCGATCAATCCCCGTTTGGTGCGGGGGCTCGACTATTACAATCTCACCGTTTTCGAGTGGATCTCGGACGCGCTGGGTGCGCAGGGCACGGTGTGCGGAGGCGGCCGCTATGATGGCTTGTTCGCGCAGATCGGTGGCAAGCCCGCTCCGGCAGCAGGATTCGCGATGGGAAACGAGCGCCTGATCGCGCTTTGGCGCCAGACGGCGCACGCTCCCTCGATTCGCGCGGTGGATGCCTACTTGGTCGCGCAAGGGGAGGGTACCCAGCCGTATGCGCTCGTCCTGGCCGAGGAACTGCGCAAAGCGGGGTACTGCATCGTGCGGCATGCCGGCGGTGGCAGCTTCAAGTCGCAGATGAAAAAGGCCGACGCGAGCGGTGCGTGGACGGCCCTGATCGTCGGCGAGGATGAGGTCCGCGCGAAGGAGATTTCGGTAAAGTTCCTCCGCCGGGAAGAAACCCAGTTCAGGATTCGGCTCGAGAATTCGGTCGCCGCCTTTGGCGACGCGTTGCGGAGGGCAAGGTCATAGCATGGCACTCGATCATCAGGAGCACGAGCAGGTAGAGGCGCTTAAGGGCTGGTGGAACAACAACGGCAATCTGGTATTGCTGGTGGTCTCGGCGGCCGCCATCGCGATCGCAGTCTGGCGTGGCTGGGACTGGTACCAGCGCAGCCAGGCGCTGCAGGCGAGCGCGCTGTATGAGGTGCTGATCAGGGCGTCGGAGGCGGGCGATGCGAAGACCTTGCGCGACGCCGGCGGCGAGCTGGCGGAAAAGTATCCGCGCACGCTGTATGCATCGATGGCTGCGCTCGTGTCGGCGCGTTTTTACTTCGATCGGCACGACAACAAGAGCGCGAAGGCGCAATTGCAATGGGTGCTTGACCGTTCGTCCTCGGACAATTTCGTGGACATCGCAAGGCTGCGTCTCGCGGCCGTGTTGCTGGACGATAAATCCTACGCGGAGGCGCTCAAGTTGCTCGAGGCGCCGCATCCGCCATCCTACGATGCGCAATACGCTGCGTTGAAGGGGGATATCCTGGCGGCCCAGCATCAGACGGTCGCTGCGCGTGCGGCATACCAGCTGGCCCTGGAAAAAGCGGACAAGCGCGAAGGCGCCTTTCGCGCAAGCGTGCGCATGCGCCTCGAGGCGCTCGGAGGTTGAGAGTGCGCAAGCTTCCGGCGCTGTTCGTCGCCGCTCTCCTCCTCGGCGGCTGCTCGAGCATGAATCCGATGAACTGGTTCAGCGGTCCTTCCGGACCGACTCCCGCACCCCTCACGCCGATCGCCAATCCCCAGCCGGTGCGGGTGCTGTGGTCGGCAAGCGTCGGCGCGGCCAGCGGGTTTACGTTCAGTCCGGCGTTCTACGGCGACAGCGTGTACGCCGCCGGGCGCGACGGGTCTGTCGCGCGATTCGACGCGGGGACGGGGCAAGTGCGTTGGCGCGTATCGGTCAACGCACGCCTTTCCGGCGGCGTAGGAAGCGACGGAAATCTCGTCGTCGTCGCGACGGACGATGGCGTGGTGTTCGCCCTCGATGCTCAGGACGGCCGCGTTCGCTGGCGGGCCCGCGTATCAAGCGAAGTGCTTGCGGCGCCCGCGCTTGGCTCGAGCCTAGTGCTGGTGCGCAGTGGCGACAGCCGCATCTTTGCGTTTGAGGCGTCCGACGGCAAACGCAGATGGGTTTATCAGCGCGCGCCCGCCTCCCTCATCGTAAGGTCTGCGACGGGCGTGACCATTGCGGGTGACACCGCGTATGCTGGTTTCTCCGGCGGCAAGCTGGTTGCCATCGCGATGGAAAACGGGGGCGTGCGCTGGGAAGCAAGCGTCGCGGTGCCGCGCGGGGCGACCGAGCTGGAGCGCATTACCGAGGTATTGGGCGATCCCGCGGTGCAGGGGCGTGAGGTATGCGCAGCAGCCTTCCAGGGGCGCGTTGCATGCTTCGATTCCGGCACCGGAAATCAGCTATGGTCCCGCGAGATGTCCTCGTTGACCGGGGTAAGTCTCGACGACCGGAACGCCTATGTGAGCGACGACAAAGGCGCCGTCCAGGCGCTCGAGATTCGAAGCGGGCGCAGCGTATGGAAGCAGGACCGTCTCGCGAACCGGCAACTCTCGCTTCCCTTGTCCATCGGGTCGGAAATCGTGGTGGCCGACCTCGAGGGATACGTGCATTTTCTCGCGCGCGATTCCGGCGCGTTCGTGGCGCGCATCGCTACCGGCGGTACGCCTGTACGGGCTGCTCCAGTCCGTTTGCCGACCGGTTTTCTGGTCCAATCGCAAAGCGGCGGGCTGTACGCGCTTGCGCCCTAGCGCCATCGTCGAGCCGCGATGAAGGCCGTGATCGCCCTGGTGGGGCGTCCGAACGTCGGCAAATCGACGCTGTTTAACCGGATTACGCGTAGCCGCGATGCGATAGTGCTCGACGTGCCCGGGGTGACACGGGACCGGCATTACGGCGAGGGCCGGCTCGACGAACGCTCTTTCATCGTCATCGACACGGGCGGCCTGGAGCCTGGCGCGACCGATGGCATATTCGTGGAAATGGCGAGACAGGCTGATCAGGCTATCGCCGAGTCGGACGCGGTCGTGTTCGTCGTCGATGGTCGAGCGGGGCTCACCGCGGCCGACCGCGAGATTGCAGCGCGGCTGCGCAAGGTAAAGGGGCGCATCCGGGTTGCGGTCAACAAGTGCGAAGGACTGGTTCCCGAGAGCGCGACGGCCGAGTTCCACGAATTGGGGCTTGGGGCGCCCATGGCGATTTCGGCGGCGCATGGGGAGGGCGTGACGAGCTTGTTCGAGGCCGTTATCGCAGAACTCCCCAAAGATATCGAGCCCGAATCGTCGGAGGAGGGGGGGCCGCGCGTGGCCGTGGTTGGCCGCCCAAACGTAGGCAAGTCCACCTTGGTCAATGCGCTGGTGGGAGAGGAGCGCGTCATCGCTTTCGATGAGCCGGGGACGACGCGCGATCCGATCGAGGTGCCGTTCGAGCGCAGTGGCAGGCGCTACACGCTGATCGACACCGCTGGCCTGCGCAAGCGCGGCAGGCAGGGTGAGGCCGTGGAGCGTTTTTCCATCGTCAAGACGCTGCAGGCGATTGAGGCGGCCAACGTTGCGATTTTCATGCTCGATGCGTTCGAGGGGGTCAGCGACCAGGACGCGCACGTAGCGGGGTACATCCTGGAGCGCGGCCGCGCCGTCGTGCTGGCGATCAACAAATGGGATGCGGCTGACCGCGAGCGACGCGAAAGGGTAAAGCAGGAACTTGCGTGGAAGCTCGGGTTCCTTGGGTTCGCAGACACTCATTTCATCGCCGCCAAGGAAGGCAAGGGACTGGGCGAGCTGATGCGTTCGGTAGACGTCGCGTATGCGGCGGCGATGGCGAAGCTCTCGACCCCGAAGCTCACGCGGGCCTTGATCGCCGCGGTCCAACAGCAGGCGCCGCCGCGCAAGGGCTTGGTGCGGCCCAAGCTGCGCTACGCGCACCAGGGTGGGATGAATCCGCCGCGCATCATTATTCACGGCAACGCACTTGACTACGTGCCGGACAGCTACCGCCGGTACCTCGAGGCGAGATTTCGCAAGGCCTTCGGCCTGCGCGGCACGCCACTGGCGGTCGAATTCCGCACGCGCGGCAATCCCTACGCCCGCCGTCAGTCCAAGCGGGGCTGACCTTCCACAGGCGCATGTTTACACGGCGCACATCCGGCGTGGCATAATGTTTCCCGTGTCTACATCAAGCCGTGCCAAGCGTCGTCCTTACCATCACGGCGACCTGCACCAAGCCCTGGTGCAGGCCGCGGGCGCGGTACTGGACGAACGCGGCCCGCGCGGCCTGACCTTGCGCGAGGCTGCGAGGCGTGCCGGGGTGTCGCACGCGGCGCCATATCGGCACTTCGCGGATCGAAGCGCCCTGCTGGCTGCGGTTGCTTTGGAAGGCTTCCGCCGGCTTAGCGGTGAGTTACGCGCGGCCGCGCCGGGTGGCGGGCGCGCGGTGGCTCAAGCCTACGTGCGCTTTGCGCTTGCCGAGCCGCAGCGGTTCCGTCTGATGTTCTCGGGGGCGAGCGGTGTCAACGCCGGCGCGACCCTTCGCAAGGCCATGCGTGATACGGCGGATGCGTTCGCGGACGCCTTTGTGGCTCTGGCCGAGCCGCGGGAAACGCAACGCGCGGCGTGGGCGGCGTGGGCCCTTGTGCACGGCCTGTCGCAGCTGATGCTCGACGGACACATTGGACCCCCAGCCTCGGGCGACATCGCGAAAGAGCGCTTCGTCGATGAGGTGCTGGCCGCGGTCCGCTTCACGCTGCGGGCGCGTCCCGCCGGGCCCACCCCGTAGCAAGGTGGCGGGACCACGCGCAAATGGCCGACGCGACCCGACTTTCGCTTTTCTACTTCGCCTACTTCGCATTCGTCGGCGCGTTCGTGCCCTACTTTCCCCTTTATCTCGCTGACCGCGGCCTCGCCGCGGCGCAAATCGCGGCGGTGCTCGCGCTGCCGCAACTGGCGCGCATCGTCGCGCCCGGATTGTGGGGGTGGGTCGCCGACCGCTGGGGCGCGCGCAACGGGGTCGTGTTGCTTTCCTGCGCGGCGCCCGTGGTGAGCTTCGCGCTTCTTCCGATCACGCCGGGTTTCGCGGGAATCGCGGTCGTCATCGCGCTGATGAGCGTCTTGTCCGCAGGTGGCCTGCCGCTGGTGGAAGCCATCACCCTATCGGCGCTCGCTGGACGAAGCGGGCACTACGGCCCAATCCGACTATGGGGGTCCGTAGGCTTCATCGGCGCGGTGCTCGCCGCGGGGGCCTGGCTCGACGCGAACCCGGTGCGAACGCTGCCCGCCGTGTTGCTCGGGCTGTCGCTCGCAGCTCTCGCCGCTTCACTGCTTCTCCCGGATAGCCGAGTGCCGCGCGCCGGGACCGCAGACGCGCGACCCGAGAGGTTTGTCGTCGGCCCCTCTGTGCGCGCGTTGATCGGCGTGGGGTTCTGCATGGCAGTTGCGCATGGCGCGCTCTACGCCTTTTTTACGCTACATCTCGAGCATCTGGGCTATAGCGGCAAGACGATCGGCGCGCTGTGGACGCTCGGCGTCCTCGCCGAGATACTCGTTTTTGTCTACCTTCCGGCGCTATTCCGGCGCTGGTCATTGGCGTCGATACTTCAAGCGAGTCTCCTCGCCGCGGTGCTCCGCTTCCTCGCAATCGGCTGGGCCGCCGACCACGTGGCCGTCCTGGTCGTTGCCCAATTGATGCACGCGGCGACCTTTGGCGCATTTCACTCTGCGTCGATCGCTGCCGTGCATCGCCTTTTTCCGCCCCTTTCGCACGCGCGCGGCCAAGCGCTGTTCTCGGGTCTTGCATACGGGGCGGGGGGTGCGATCGGCTCATTGCTCGCCGGATGGACCTGGAAATGGGGCGGGGCCGCGTTCACCTTCACCTTCGCAGCCGCGGCGGCCATTGCGGGATCGCTCTTGGTGACGCGCCTGAAACGTGCAGGGCTTTAACGAGGTTGACGGGCGCCTGTCAGCGTGACCCTGTGCGATAATTTCCAGCTCTCGCAAAACTCATAACTCATAGCCGCGCGCGACGCATGGGACAGACGCTCTACGACAAGCTTTGGAACGCCCACGTGGTGCACGTCGAGGAAGACGGCACTGCGCTGTTGTACATCGACCGCCATCTGGTCCACGAAGTCACGAGCCCGCAGGCCTATGACGGGCTCAAAGCGGCCGGACGCAAGCCTTGGCGCGTCGGTTCGGTTGTCGCGACCGCGGATCACAACACCCCGACCACGGGCTGGGAGCAGGGAATCGACGGGATTCGCGATCCGATCTCGCGGCTGCAGGTGGAAACCCTGGACGCCAACATGCGCGAATTCGGCGCCAAGGCCTATTTCCCGTTTCTCGATCGCCGCCAAGGCATCGTGCACGTGATCGGTCCCGAGAACGGCGCCACGCTTCCTGGCATGACCGTGGTGTGCGGCGATTCGCATACGAGCACGCACGGTGCATTCGGCTGCCTGGCGCACGGTATCGGGACCTCCGAGGTCGAGCATGTTCTGGCGACGCAGTGCTTGGTCGCGAAGAAGATGAAGAACATGCGCGTCCTGGTCGAAGGGCCCCTCGCGCGCGGGGTCACTGCGAAAGATGTCGTGCTCGCTGTGATCGGACGGATCGGCACCGCGGGCGGCAGCGGCTCCGCAATCGAGTTCGCCGGCAGCACGATTCGGGCGCTGTCGATCGAGGGCCGCATGACCGTGTGCAACATGGCGATCGAAGCGGGTGCGCGCGCAGGGATGGTCGCCGTGGACGAGGCCACCATCGATTATCTGAAGGGAAGGCCGTTTTCGCCCACCGGCCCTGAGTGGGACCAGGCGGCGATCTACTGGCGCAGCCTGCACAGCGATCCGGACGCGGTGTTCGACCGGGAGGTGGCGCTCGACGCGCGTGAGATCAGGCCCCAGGTCACTTGGGGAACGTCCCCGGAAATGGTGGTACCCGTCGATGCGACCGTGCCGGATCCGGACCGCGAGAAGGACCCCATCAAACGCGAGGGCATAGAGCGCGCCCTGGTGTACATGGGGCTCAAGCCCCGGACGCGCATCACCGACATCCGGCTGGACAAGATCTTTATCGGCTCATGCACCAACTCGCGAATCGAAGATCTGCGCAGCGCGGCTGCAGTCGTCAAAGGCCGCCGCGTGGCTTCGAGTGTGCGACTGGCGATGGTGGTGCCCGGATCGGGGCTGGTCAAGGCGCAGGCCGAGCGCGAAGGATTGGACCGGATTTTCCGGGACGCCGGCTTCGAGTGGCGCGAGCCCGGGTGTTCGATGTGCCTGGCAATGAATGCGGACCGCTTGGAGCCCGGAGAGCGCTGCGCCTCGACGTCGAACCGTAACTTCGAAGGCCGGCAGGGCGATGGCGGACGAACACACCTCGTTAGCCCGGCGATGGCGGCCGCGGCGGCAGTGGCGGGTCATTTCGTAGACGTGCGGTCGAATTTCTAGTTCGGATGAAGTGAAAGGGCCCATGCAGAAATTTACGCGACTGGAAGGCATCGTCGTCCCGCTCGATCGAGCGAATATCGACACGGATGCCATCATTCCGAAGCAGTTCCTGAAGTCGATCAAGCGCACCGGCTACGGTCCGAATCTTTTCGACGCCTGGCGTTACGCGGATCACGGCGAACCAGGAATGGACAACGCTCGGCGGCCGCTCAACGAAGACTTTGCGCTTAACCAGGCGCGCTACAAGGGTGCGCAGATCCTGCTTGCGCGCAAGAACTTCGGTTGCGGCTCCTCGCGCGAGCACGCGCCCTGGGCCCTTCTCGACTACGGTATCCGCTGTGTAATCGCGCCCTCGTACGGTGATATCTTCTTCAATAACAGCTTCAAGAATGGCCTGCTGCCCGTGCTGCTATCCGAGAGCGAGGTCGACCGGCTGTTCTATGAGGTGGCATCGTTCCCTGGATTCAAGCTGGTGGTCGACCTCGAGCAGCAGACCGTGTCGACGCAGAACGCCTCGTTCGTGGCGAAGTTCGATGTCGAGCCGTTCCGCAAGTACTGCCTGCTGAATGGCCTGGACGAGATCGGCCTCACGCTGCGGCACGCCGATAAGATCCGCGCTTTCGAGGCGCGGC
The DNA here is from genome assembly GCA_049582445.1 of Burkholderiales bacterium. Classification (GTDB taxonomy): domain Bacteria; phylum Pseudomonadota; class Gammaproteobacteria; order Burkholderiales; family SG8-39; genus DAHVFK01. The sequence continues at coordinate 3,662 of JBAUTZ010000271.1, read as the reverse complement.
GGCGGGATCAGTTTCCCTGGATCTACCGGTAGCCATCGTGAAGATCGCGGTGTTGGCCGGTGACGGCATCGGCAATGAGATCGTCGCCGAGGCGCTGAAGGTATTGCGCCGCCTGGGCGAGGACGGCTTGGGTCTGGAGCTCGAGCCCGCTCCGGTGGGCGGAGCCGGCTATGACGCTGCCGGCGACCCGCTGCCGCAGGCGACGCTAAATCTTGCGCGGCAGGCGGACGCGATTCTTTTCGGTGCCATTGGCGGACCGCAGTACGACACGCTGCCGCGCGACAAGCGCCCCGAACGCGGCCTGCTGCGCTTGCGCAAGGAACTGGGTCTGTTCGCCAATCTTCGCCCCGCGCGGGTCTATCGCGAACTGGCGGATGCCTCGTCCCTCAAGGCCGAAGTGGTTGCGGGACTGGACATCCTCATCGTGCGGGAGCTCACCGGCGACATCTACTTCGGCGAGCCGCGCGGCATCAGCACGCTTGCCGGCGGCGAGCGCGAGGGCGTAAACACCATGCGCTACCGCGAAAGCGAGATCCGGCGCATCGCGCACGTTGCATTCCAGGCCGCGCAAAAGCGCGGCGGTCGCTTGTGCTCGGTCGACAAGGCAAATGTTCTCGAGACTACCGAGCTGTGGAAGCAGGTCGTGACGGACACGGGTAAAGATTACCCGGGCGTGGAGTTGTCGCACATGTACGTCGACAATTGCGCGATGCAACTGGTGCGCAATCCGAAGCAATTCGACGTCATCGTCACCGGGAACATGTTCGGCGACATCCTGTCGGACGAAGCTTCAATGCTCACGGGGTCGATCGGCATGTTGCCATCGGCCTCCCTCGATGCGCGAGGCAAAGGGCTGTACGAGCCGATCCACGGCTCGGCGCCGGACATTGCGGGAAAGGGCGTCGCGAATCCGCTGGCAACGATCCTGTCCGCGGCGATGATGATGCGCTATTCGCTCGGCAACGTGGAGGCAGCCGGGAGAATCGAGCGCGCCGTCGAGCAGGCGCTTCAAGCCGGCTATCGCACCGCGGACATATACACTTCGGGTACGAGAAAGGTGGGCACGAGAGAGATGGGAGACGCAGTAGTGGCTGCGCTCGGTTAGGCGGGCGCCCACGGGAATCGATCATGATGAAGGTCGGAATCATTGGCTGGCGCGGCATGGTGGGCTCGGTGCTCGTGCAGCGCATGCGCGAGGAGCGCGACTTCGAGCACTTCGAGCCGGTATTCTTCTCGACCTCCCAGGCCGGCGGCCCGGGGCCGGCGATCGGCCGCGATACGCAGGTCGTGCAGGATGCGCGCGACATCGAAGCGCTGAGGGTGTTGCCGGTGCTGGTCTCGTGCCAGGGCGGCGACTACACGAACGACATATATCCGCGCCTGCGCAAGGCCGGATGGAAAGGCTACTGGATCGACGCAGCTAGCGCGTTGCGCATGAACGACGACGCAGTGATCGTGCTCGATCCAGTGAACTTGTCGCTGATCGAGGGCGCGCTGTCACGTGGTACGAAGAACTTCATCGGCGGCAATTGCACCGTGAGCCTGATGCTGATGGGGATGGCGGGGCTGTTCGAGCACGACCTCGTCGAGTGGATGACGAGCATGACCTATCAGGCCGCCTCCGGTGCTGGAGCGGCGAACATGCGCGAGCTCGCCGAACAGATGGCGTGCATCGGCGAGAGCGCACGCAAATTGCTGGACGATCCCGGCTCGAGTGCCCTCGACATCGACCGCCAGGTGACCGAGACGTTGCGCGGCTCCGCGATGCCGAAGAGCAATTTCGGACATCCGCTCGCCGCCAGCCTGCTGCCGTGGATCGACAAGGATCTCGGCAATGGCCAGAGCCGCGAGGAGTGGAAAGGGCAGGCGGAGACGAACAAGATATTGGGCCGCAACAACGGGCACCAGGTGCCGGTGGACGGCGTGTGCGTGCGCATAGGCGCGATGCGGTGTCATAGCCAGGCGCTGACCATCAAGCTACGCAAGGACGTCCCGCTCGACGAGATTGAAGGGATGATCGCCGAGGCACACGACTGGGTGAAGGTCGTACCAAACCGGCGCGAGGAGAGCCTGGCGGAGCTGACGCCCGCGGCGGTGAGCGGAAAATTGTCGGTGCCGATCGGGCGGCTGCGCAAGCTGCCGATGGGTGGGGAATACCTGGCCGGATTCACGGTCGGAGACCAGCTGCTGTGGGGTGCTGCCGAGCCGCTGCGCCGGATGTTGCGCATCCTGCTGGAGACCGGCGTCAGAGCATGACCCCCTTTGAGGGGCCATCGGGGCGGTCGGGCAATGAATGGAAAGGGGCGTCGGTATGGGAACGCGAATCCGCTCCTTTTTCCGGCGCGAAACCGCAAAAAAGCGAGAAAATATCTCAGCTTGCAAGCCTAAGACCATGATGTTATGTTAGTTGACGGGCGAGACACGATTCAGGGTGGGAGCGTGGGTAAATCCATCATCGGAAGGCTTCTTGCGGCGGCATTGACGTTGATGCCGCTCGTCGTCCATGCCGCCGGGCTGGGCAACCTGAAGGTCCTTTCTGCCCTTGGGCAGCCACTTAACGCTGAGATACAAGTTGTCGCTGAACAGTCCGACGAAATCGATTCGATCAGCGCACGTCTGGCTTCGCCGGAGGCGTTTGCGCGCGCGGGAATCGAATTCAACCCGGTGTTGCTCGGGATGACAGTCAACCTGGATCGCCGCGACGGCAAACCTGTCCTTCAATTGCGCACCAAGCAGCCAGTAAACGACCCGTTCCTCGATATCCTTGTCGAACTGCAGTGGTCCAGTGGCCGGCTGGTGCGTGAGTACACGTTCCTTCTCGATCCCCCCGAATACAAAGGGCCGCAGCCGATCGCGACGACGCCGCCGCCTGCGGTAGCCACCCCGGTTCAGCGGCCCGCGGAGGTTCCGGCGCCGGCTGTTCCTCCCGTGCAAGAGAAGCCCATCGCGGAGACGCCCACCCCGGCTCCGACAGCGACGCCGGCCCCGATCCCGACGGAAACGCAGGCGCCAACCCCGCCCGCCACTCCAAAAGAGCAGACCTACGCGGTCAAGCAGGGCGATACGCTGGGCGAAATCGCGCGCGGCCACATGGGCAAGGGCGTGACGTACAACCAGATGTTGATAGCCCTGTTTCGCGCGAACCGCGAGGCGTTCATACGCGACAACATCAACCTTGTCCGGGCGGGGAAGGTCCTTACCGTGCCCGGTCAGGACGATGTGGCCGCAGTCGATCCGGAAGAGGCCAAGCGACTGGTGCACGAGCACATGGCTGCATTCGCCGAGTACCGACGCAAGCTCGCGAGCGCAGCGGCTGCGTCAAAACCGGCAGGCGAGTCTGGGACGCAACAGGCCACGACCGGCCGCATTACCGAGAAACCGGCGGAGCCCGCGCCAGAGGCGCCGCAAGATCAGCTCAAGCTCTCTAAGGCCGAGCCCGGCAAGCCAGGGTCAGCTGGCTCAGTCGCCGCCAGCGGAGACGATCGGGTTGCGCGCGAGCGGGCATTGCAGGAGGCGCAATCCCGCGTGGCCGACCTCGAGAAGAACGTCTCCGACTTGCAGAAGCTTCTTGAACTGAAGAACCAGCAACTCGCTGAGATGGAAAAGAAGGCTGCGCCACCGCCTGCCGCCACGCCGCAAGCGCCTGCCGCAGCGGCCAAATC
>JBAUTZ010000270.1:0-2827 GCA_049582445.1 Burkholderiales bacterium | reverse complement strand
TCTTCTGCTCGGGCTGGGGCGCGGGTGCGACCTGCGCCGCGGGCTTGGCCTCGGGCTTGTCCTCGCCGCAGGCGGCGAGGCCGAGGACGGCGAGGCCCGCCAGCGCGGCCGCGAACAGGCGGTAGCTGCGATGGAAAGAACGGGGATTCATGCTGGTTCACTCCTTGCGGATGTGCAGGTCCCGAGGATAATCCCGCCGAGCGCCTTGGAGGAAGTGTCGCTGCGGTACGATTCCTCAACGCCGCCGAAACGGCGGCCGCCCGCGCCAATAGCGGATCATCAGCCAGGCGCCGAGCATGCCTCCAAGATGCGCGAAATGCGCCACACCGGCCTGCGTGCCCGTTACGCCGAGAAACAACTCGAGCGCGCCGTACAGCACCACGAACAGCCACGCCGGCATGGGAATCGGCGGAATGAGGAGCACGATGGTCTGGTTGGGAAAGTACATTGCGAACGCCAGCAGCACGCCGAAGATTCCGCCCGAGGCACCTACCGTCGGATAGGGTGCGCCGCCCGCCAGCGCGGCGTACAGCAGCTGCGACCCCGCAGCGCTGATGACGCTCGCGAGGTCGCGGTTGAGGAAGCGCTTGGGCCCGAACAGCCGCTCGAGCTGGCCGCCGAACATGTAGAGCGCGAACATGTTGAGGAAGATGTGCGGCACTCCGCCGTGCAGGAAGGCGTAGGTGATCACCTGCCAAGGCTGGAAGCCCGGCAACGTCCCATACACCGCCGCGGTGCCGATCGGCCAGAGCCCGAGATAAATGATGAGCGAGTCCCCGAGCACCATCTGAAGGAGAAACATCGCAACGTTCGCGATGATCAGCGTGCGCGTGACCGGCGGGATCGAGGAGAACACGGGCAGACCGGAAGTTCCTGGGGCCGCCTAGTGTAGTAGATCCGGGCACGCCCGGCATCTGCGCTATCCTTGACGCCGGTCGTCATCGGATTCAGCAAGCTCTGGGATGAATGCGAGGATTGTCCCGTTCGTGGTGATCGCCGCGCTCGCGGCGGGCGGCGGCGCGTGGTGGTGGCAGCAGGAGCGCGCGCAGCCCGAGAGCGGCGCGCTCGTATTGCACGGGAACGTGGACATCCGCCAGGTGGAGCTCGCGTTCAACGCCTCGGGCCGCATCGAGCGGGAGCTGGTGCACGAAGGCGACCGTGTGGAGAAGGGACAGCTGCTCGCAGTGCTGGATACGCGTCGGCTCGAGCGCGCCGTGCAGCTGGCGCAGGCGCAGGCCTCGGCGCAGAGCGAAGTCGTGGCGCGCTTCCACGCGGGCTCGCGGCCCGAGGAGATCAGCAAGGCGAAGGCGGATGCCGAGTCGGCCCGGGTGGATGCGCGCAACGCGGCGCGCACCTACCAGCGACTCAAGGCGCTCGCCGAGCAGCGCTTCATCGCCGAGCAACAGGCCGACGACGCGCGCGCCGCCGCCGAGGCGGCGCAGGCGCGGCTCAAATCGGCCGAGGAGGCGCTCCGCCTGGTGGTGCTCGGTCCGCGCAAGGAAGACACTGCCGCGGCGGAAGCGACGCTCGCCGCGAACGAGGCAGCGCTCGCGATCGCGCAGCGCGACCTGGCCGAGGCGTCTCTTCACGCGCCCGTCGCCGGCATGATCGAGAACCGCGTGCTCGAGCCGGGCGACATGGCCTCGCCGCAGAAGACCGTATTTACGCTCGCGCTCGTCGAGCCGCTTTGGGTCCGCGCCTACGTGTCCGGGCCGGACCTCGGCAGGATCCGCCTCGGCGCCCGCGCAACGGTGCTCACCGACAGCTACCCGGGAAAGCGCTATCGCGGGTGGGTGGGCTTCATCTCGCCGACCGCGGAGTTCACGCCGAAATCGGTCGAGACGCAGGAAGTGCGCACGCAGCTCGTCTACCAGGTGAGGGTGTTCGTCTGCTCGCCGCAGGGCGAGCTCAGGCTCGGCATGCCGGCGAGCGTCGAGATCCCCCTCGGCGAGGCGCCACCATCGGGCGGCGGCGGAAGCGATCCCTGCAAGAACGGCGCATGAGCGCGCCGCCGGTCGTCCTCGAACTGGACCAGGTCGCGAAGCGCTTTCACGCTGGCAAGCGAGAGGTCCAGGCCCTGCGCGGGGTGAGCCTCACCATGCGGGCAGGGTTGGTGATGGGCCTGGTCGGGCCCGATGGTGCCGGCAAGACGACGCTCATGCGCCTCGTTGCGGGGCTGCTCGCGCCCGATGGCGGGCGCATCACGGTGCTGGGATTGGACGCGACCCGCCGGTCGCTCGAGGTACAGGGGATGCTCGGCTACATGCCGCAGCGCTTCGGGCTGTACGAGGACCTCAGCGTGCAGGAGAACCTCGACCTGTACGCCGACTTGCAGGGCGTGCCGGCGCAGGCGCGCGGCGCACGCTATGCGGAGCTGATGCAGATGACCGGGCTCGGCCCGTTCACCGGCCGGCTCGCAGGACGGCTCTCGGGGGGGATGAAACAGAAGCTCGGTCTCGCCTGTGCGCTGGTGCGCGCGCCGCAACTGCTGGTGCTGGACGAGCCGACCGTGGGCGTCGATCCGGTGTCTCGGCGGGAGCTGTGGGCGATCGTGCGCCGGCTGGTCGATCGCGAGGGCACCAGCGTGCTGCTGTCGACGGCGTACCTCGACGAGGCGGAGCGCTGCGACGAGGTGGTGCTGCTGCACGAGGGGGAAGTGCTGATCAAGGGCCGCCCGACCGAGCTGAGCGAACGCATGCGCGGGCGCGCGTTTACGGTGCGAGTGGAGGGCGCTGCCCGGCGGCGCATGCAGGAAGCGCTTGTGCGCGAGCCCGGCGTGATCGACGCGCTGATCCACGGTGACGACCTGCGCATCGTGACCGAGAGC
>JBAUTZ010000269.1:0-2326 GCA_049582445.1 Burkholderiales bacterium | reverse complement strand
GCTTCTGCTTGTCGGCGACGATCACGTTGATGCAGTCGGTCGCGCGCAGGCACTGGTCGGCCACCGCGAGCAGCGTGTTCGCGTCCGGCGGCAGGTAGATGCGCGTCACCGTCGGGCTCTTGTTGGTGACGAGGTCGATGAAGCCCGGGTCTTGGTGCGAGAAGCCGTTGTGATCCTGGCGCCACACGGTCGAGGAAAGCAGGATGTTCTGCGCCGACACGGCGGCGCGCCACGGCACGTGGTTCTTCGCGATGTCGAGCCACTTCGCGTACTGGTTGAACATCGAGTCGACGACGTGGGCGAAGGCCTCATAGGTATGGAACAGGCCGTGGCGGCCGGTGAGGAGATAGCCCTCGAGCCAACCCACCAGCGTGTGCTCCGAGAGCATCTCCATCACCCGCCCGTCGCGCGCGAGCTCGCCGCCGTCCGCGTCCTCGGGCAGCAGCTCCGCCATCCAGGTCTTTTTGCTCGCCTCGTAGAGCGCCTGCAGCCGGTTGGAGGCGGTCTCGTCAGGGCCGAACACGCGGAAGCTCGTCATGTTCATGCGCATCACGTCGCGCAGGTACTCGCCGAGCGGCCGCGTGTTCTCGTGCAGCACCTTGCCCGCCTGCGGCACGCTCACCGCGTAGCGGCGGAAGTCCGGCAGCTTGAGCTCCCTGCGCAGCAGGCCGCCGTTGGCGTGCGGGTTGGCGCTCATGCGCCGCCGGCCCGCGGGCGCCAGCCGCCGCAGCTCCGCTCGCAGCCGGCCGCCTGCGTCGAACAGCGTCTCGGGCGCGTAGCTTTGCATCCAGTCTTCCAGCAGCCTGAGGTTGGCAGGATTGCCGCGCACGTCTGTAAACGGCACCTGGTGCGAGCGCCAGGAGCCCTCGACCTTGTGGCCGGCGATTTCCTTCGGCCCGGTCCAGCCCTTGGGGGAGCGCAGTACGATCATCGGCCAGCGCGGCCGCTCCGCCTGGCCGCTCGCGCGCGCTTTCTTCTGGATCGCACGGATCTCGGCGACGGCCGCATCGAGCGTGGCCGCCATGTTCTGGTGCATCGCGGCTGGCTCGGATCCCTCTACGAAATAGGGCTTGTAGCCGTAGCCGACGAACAGCGCTTCCAGTTCCTCGTGGCTGATGCGCGCCAGGATCGTCGGATTGGCGATCTTGTAGCCGTTGAGATTCAGGATCGGCAGCACAGCGCCGTCGCGTACCGGGTTGACGAACTTGTTCGAGTGCCATGCCGTGGCGAGCGGCCCGGTCTCCGCCTCGCCGTCGCCGACGACGCAGGCAACGATGAGATCCGGATTATCGAGCGCCGCGCCGTAGGCGTGCGACAGGCTGTAGCCGAGCTCGCCGCCCTCGTGGATCGAGCCCGGCGTCTCGGGCGTGACGTGCGAGCCGATGTGTCCCGGGAAGGAGAACTGCTTGAAGAACTTCTGCATCCCTTCCTCGTCCTCGCTTTTGTCGGGATAGACCTCCGAATAGGTCCCTTCGAGATACGCGGGGCCGAGCACGCCCGGCGCGCCGTGGCCGGGCCCCGCCATGAACATGACGTCGAGGTCGTCGCGCTTGATGACGCGGTTGAGATGCACCCAGATGAAAGACAGCGCCGGGCTCGCGCCCCAGTGGCCGAGCAGCCGGTACTTCACGTGCTCGGGCTGCAGCGGCTCCCTGAGCAGCGGGTTGTCCCTGAGGAAAATCATCCCGACCGACAGGTAGTTGCACGCACGCCACCAGTCGTCGATCAGGCGCAGTTCGTTGCCGGCGAGAGGCTCGCGCGTCGCGTGCGACCTATCATCGGGCGGCATAGACGATGCCGCCTTCCTTGGCGGAGACCGTCGTTCCGGCCTCCCCCGCGAGGATCTTGCTGAGGTCGGGGAGCGCGCCGATTGCCGCCCGCTTGCCGGTGGCGGCGACGAAGCGGCACGCCGCATCGACCTTCGGCCCCATCGAGCCGGCGGCGAACGACATGGCGGAGAGCGCCGCGGGCGAGCCGCGCCGGATGGCCTTCTGCGTCGGCTTGCCCCAGTCGGCGTACACCGCGTCGGCGTCGGTGAGCATGACGAACAGGTCCGCGTCCAGCTCGCGCGCCAGGAGCTCGGAGGCGAGATCCTTGTCGATCACGCACTCGATGCCTTCCAGCTTGCGGTGCGCACCCGGAACGTAGGCGGTGGGGATGCCGCCGCCGCCCGCCGCGATGACGATGGTGTTGCGCTCGAGCAGCCACTTGATCGGACGCAGCTCGAAGATGCGCCTGGGCTCGGGCGAAGCGACCACGCGCCGCCACTTGTCGCCGTCCTGCTTGAACACCCAGCCCTTCTCGTGCGCGATGCGATCGGCTTCCT
>JBAUTZ010000268.1:0-1543 GCA_049582445.1 Burkholderiales bacterium | reverse complement strand
CGCGCGTCGGTGGCGTGCAGCGCGGCTACCACAAGCCGATCATGCTCGCCGGCGGCATCGGCAACATCAACGCGGCGCACACCGCGAAGGCGCCGCTCGCGGAGGGCACGTTGCTGGTGCAGCTCGGTGGACCGGGCATGCTGATCGGCATGGGCGGCGGCGCCGCCTCGTCGATGGGCTCGGGCGCCAACATCGAAGACCTCGACTTCGACTCGGTACAGCGCGGCAACGCCGAGATCCAGCGCCGCGCGCAGGAGGTGATCGACAGGTGCTGGCAGCTCGGCGCCGCGAATCCGATCCTGTCGATTCACGACGTCGGCGCCGGCGGGCTGTCCAACGCGCTTCCGGAGCTGGTGCATTCGGCCGGGCGCGGGGCGCGGGTCGAGCTGCGCGCCGCGCCCTCCGAGGATTCCGGCATGTCGCCGCGCGAAATCTGGTGCAACGAGGCGCAGGAGCGCTACGTGCTCGGGATCGCGCCGCAGGAGCTCGAACGCTTCCGCGCCATCTGCGAGCGCGAGCGGTGCCCGTTCGCGGTGCTGGGCAGCGCCACCGCGGACGGCCAGCTGAGCGTCGCAGATCGCGAGTTCGGCAACAAGCCCGTCGACATCGCGCTAGACACGGTGCTCGGCAAACCGCCCAGGATGCTGCGCGACGTGAAGCGCCTGCGGCGCGCGCTCGAGCCCCTGTCGCTTGCCGACATCACGCTGAAGGAAGCGGCGTTCCGGGTGCTGCGCCATCCGGCGGTCGCGAACAAGACCTTCCTCGTCACCATCGGCGATCGCACCGTCGGCGGGCTGTGCTCGCGCGATCCGATGGTCGGTCCGTGGCAGGTGCCCGTCGCGGACTGCGCGGTGACACTGCTCGACTACGACGGCTACGCAGGCGAAGCGTTCGCGCTCGGGGAGCGAACGCCGCTCGCGCTCATCGACGCGCCGGCCTCGGGTCGGATGGCGGTGGCCGAGGCGCTCACGAACCTTGCCGCGGCGCGCGTCGGCGATCTCGGCCGCGTCAAGCTTTCGGCCAACTGGATGGCGGCCGCGGGACGCCCGGGCGAAGATGCCGCGCTCTACGACACCGTGCGCGCGGTGGCGCTCGAGTTCTGCCCTGCGCTCGGGGTCGCGATTCCGGTGGGCAAGGATTCTCTTTCGATGCGCACCGCCTGGGATGAAAAGGAAGTGGTAGCGCCGCTGTCGCTCATCGTCTCGGCATTCGCGCCGGTCGAGGACGCGCGCGCCACGCTCACGCCGCGCCTGCGCACCGATTGCGGCGATACCGAGCTGCTGCTGATCGACCTCGGCCGCGGCCGGAACCGCCTCGGGGGCTCGATCCTCGCGCAGGTTTACGGCCGCTTCGGCGAGGAGTGCCCCGACGCCGACGACTCCTCGCTCGTGAAGCGCTACTTCGAGGCCATCCAGGGCCTGGCTGCCGAGGGGCTGCTGCTCGAGTATCACGATCGCTCGGACGGCGGGCTGCTGGCGACGGCCTGCGAGATGGCCTTCGCCGGACACTGCGGGGTGACGCTGAGCCTGGATGCGATCGCCTC
>JBAUTZ010000267.1:0-2314 GCA_049582445.1 Burkholderiales bacterium | reverse complement strand
CGCACCCACATGATGCAGGGTGCGGTGCAACTGGTCATTCTCGCGGCGTTCCTGTTCCTGGCCTTCGTCCCCTGATGCCCCACTTCTCGATATCCGCGTCGTCCTTGGACGAGGCTGGTTATCCGTCAGCGGAAAAGTGTCCCTCCCGCGTAATTGAGGCGGGCGCCGTGGGTACGGCCCGGCGGCGCGGCCGAACAGTATTGCATCAGCGCGGCAGCTTGGGATCGCCGAGGTGGTCGCCGAATCGCTCCTTGAGCTTGGCGACGATGACGTCGACAATCCTGCGCGTTTCGTCGACGCCCAGCCGGTCGAAGGATTTCTCCATTACGGCGTAATGGATCAGGATGGCGGTGCGCAGCTTGTCGAACGCGAGCTGGTTGCTCTTGCCGCACACCGTGGCGTCGTTGCCGATGACGCGCTGGATCACGCCCGGGTCGAGGATTTGCACGTCGCAGATCGACGCCAGGCGTGCGATCTCCTTGTCGACGTCGCTCAGCTGCCTGCCCCAGTAGCCTTTGCGCACTGCATCGGGTTTCTTTTCGCTGTCGCTCATTGCGGACTTCCTTTCGGTTGGACGGCCGGTGCGGCGAACCACTGCTCTTTCGCCACCAGCTTCGGTTGCGGCGTGTCGGCGACGTAGGCCGGGGTCATGATCTGCACCCCGTACTCGTTGAACACGTCGAGAATGTTTCGGTGCAGGGCAGTGTACAGGGGCATCATGCGCGCCGGGTCGTCGCAGTAGGCGTTCAGCTCGTAGCTGACGCAGAAATCCCCTAGCGTCCGCTGCAGGACGAATGGCGCCGGCTCGCGCATGAGCCCGTCGGTGCGCTCGGCGGCCATGAGCAGCAGCGCCTCGACCTGCCGCCACGGCGTCTCGTAGCCGATGCCCACCGTGGTGTGCAGGATGAGGCCCTCCTTCTTCGCCAGCGTGCTGTAGTTGAGCACCTGGCTGTTGAGGACCTGCGAATTGGGCAGCACGATCTCCTCGTTCTTGAGGGAGCGCAGGTGCGTCACCTGCAGCCGCATCTCGGTGACATCGCCTATCGCTTCGCCCACCCTGATGCGGTCGCCGACGCGGAACGCGCGCCGGTAGGTAAGCGCGTAGCCGGCGAGTATGTTGGCGATGATGGAGGTCGAGCCCAGCGAGAAGATCACGCCGAGGAACAGCGACACGCCCTTGAATGCCGCCGAGTCCGAGCCGGGGATATAGGGGTAGGCGATCACCAGCGCGAAGGCGATCACCAGCAGCCGCAGGATACGGTAGGTGGGCCACGACCACTCGGCGTCGAAGGCCTGGACCTTCACCGACCCGTTTGCGACCGCGGTGAAGAACAGCCGCGTTATCTTCAGCAGGTAGCGTGTGACGACCAGCAGAATCGCCAGGAAGAACAGGTTCGGCAGGAAATCGAGCAGGCCGCGCCCCATCGACGCCAGGGGATCGAGCACCAGGCCGAGCAGGCGCCCGGCGAGTTCGCGCGTCTCCGGGAACAGGCCGAGGGAGAATTGCAGCGCGAGGTAGGCGCTCGCCAGCATGGCGAGCACCTCTAGAACACGTAGCAGCCGGTGCACCGCGGCCCACAGTTGCTCGGCGTGCAGGACGCGGAACGACTTGATGCCGACGTCGCGGATGCGCGCCTTGTAGCGCCGCTCGAGGAACGCATGCAGCCGCCGGTACAGCCACGCAAGCGCGGCCAGCGCCGCGGCCAACGCGGCGAGCGCCCCGAGCGAGTACAGCGCGTTGCGCAGCCGCACGTCGGGCTCGCGGTCGTGCCGGTAGTCCACGATCGCCGCGGCGATGCGCTCGCGGTACAGCTTGGCGAGCAACTGGCGTTGCAGCAAGCCCTCGAGCGCGGCGTCGGCGTCGACCACCGCCATGATCAGCGTCGCGCCGGCCACGATGTCGGTGCGGTCCTGCCCCTCCACCACTTTAAGCGCATCCGGGGCCACCGAAGCGTCGCGCGCCACCTGCTCGATGCGTCGGGTGACTGCCTGGGCGCGCTCTTGCGCCGGCAAGGAAGATACCCCGCGCACCATGAATAGCGTGCGGCCGTCGATCTTGACGGGGGCGGTCGCCGCAGGGGGCGACGGCGTCGCGGCGGGCGGCTCGGCAGCGCCGGCAGCGAGCGCCAGCGCGGCGAGCAGTACTGCAAGGATCTGTTTCATATTCCCGTCAAGAATGCCGGAAGGGGGGCGAATGGTTTTAATCTGGGTCAAACCAGGCGCGGCCGCCGCCGCTAACCTAGAGTCATGTTCCAGATCCGCATCCACGGCAGGGGCGGGCAGGGGGTGGTGACGGCCGCCGAGATGCTGTCGC
>JBAUTZ010000266.1:0-3085 GCA_049582445.1 Burkholderiales bacterium | reverse complement strand
GCTCCACGCCGCGCGCTTCCAGCGCCCGGCGCACGGACTCGAGCTCGGCGCCGATCGCCGCGAGCGCCCGCTCGTCGAGGACATTGCCGTTGTCGTCGACCAGCGATCCACCGAGAGTGCCGGCGAGCTGCCGCGCAAAGCGCACCATGGATTCGTAGGTCCGGCGCACCTCGACGACGCGTGGGACGTCCAGGGCGACCGTAATGCTTCGCAACCCCTGCTGATCGTCATCTTGCATGCTAAGCGCATACAGCGCACGTCGCTCGTGGTCGCGCTTGATGTGAATGCCATCGGCCCCCGCTTCCATACCGGCAGTCGACGTCGCGGCCTCCACCTGAGGACGCAGAAAGCTGGCTCCCTCGGGTGCTACCACACGGAAGACGACCTGAATGTCCGCATCGGCGCAGAAGCGGTCGAGTTCGCGGGCGGCCTCCAAGGCATGCTTCATCTCGGGCGCCGTCGTGGAGGCCCCGAGCTTCGCCGCGATGGTCTCGACCTCGGAACGAAACTCGATCACCTCCGCATCGCTGATCACGCCCGCCCGCGACACCAGCTGGAGCGCCGCGCGGTACCCCGCATAACTCACGGGGTCCCCGTGTTCCACTCGTCGCCATCCTGTCGCGTCGTTCCCGCACGAGGCGCGCACGCGCCACCCGAACCGTCGCTCGAGCGCAACCCAGTGCTCCAGGAACACGGCTGGCGCAAGCGGCTCCCGGCTACTCAACTCGATCACGTAATCCAGCCGCTCATCGGGCAGGGCGTCCGACTTAGTGCCCGCGGCGCGTTCGGTCTCGCGAGCCACCGGTTGCAGCGTCGGCTCCCGGCGCGGGGCCTCCTCGCCTAGAAGAACATCGGCATGCTGGGCACCGAAAGTGCGCTGCGCGTTGCGCTGCGCCGCTCGCTCCTGAAGCTTGTTGTAGACGATCACCCCGATGATCGCCAGCGCCCCGATCGCGAACAGACCAAGCTGGAATTCGGTCATGGGATCGCGCCTCGGGCTTCCGGTCAGGGTTCCTGCACCATCAGGCGGCGAGCTCCTCGCGGATGCGCAGCGCCTCGTCGATGTCCACCGCGACGACACGCGAGACGCCCGATTCGGGCATCGTGACCCCGATCAGTTGCTCCGCGAGCTCCATCGTGAGCTTGTTGTGACTGATGAACAGAAACTGCGTCTGTCCCGACATCTGGCGCACCAGGTCGCAAAAGCGGACCGTGTTCGCATCGTCGAGCGGGGCGTCCACCTCGTCCAGAAGGCAGAACGGCGCCGGATTGAGCTGGAACATCGAGAACACCAGCGCGATCGCCGTGAGGGCCTTTTCTCCCCCGCTCAGCAGGTGGATGGTGCTGTTGCGTTTGCCCGGGGGCTGGGCCATGAGCTGCACGCCCGCGTCCAGGATCTCCTCGCCGGTCATGATCAGCTTGGCTTCGCCGCCGCCAAAAAGCACAGGGAAGAGCGATCCGAAGTGCCGGTTGACGCTGTCGAACGTCTCGCGGAGCAATTCGCGCGTCTCGCGGTCGATGCGACGGATGGCGTCCTCCAGCGTCGCGACCGCCTCTTCGAGGTCGGTCGCCTGGGAATCGAGGAAACTCTTGCGCTCCGAGCTGCTGCGCAGCTCCTCCAGCGCCGCCAGGTTGACCGCTCCCAGCTCGGTGATCGCCTGCGTGAGCCGCGTGATCTCGCCTTGCAGAGCCGATGGTCGGGGCGCGCCTTCCACTTCCACGGCGAGCCGCACTTCGTCCGCCTCGGCCGCACGCAACTGCTCGGCATATTGGTCGTGGTTGATCTGCGCGGCCTGTTCCTTGAGGCGCAGCTCGCCCACGCGATCGCGCAGCGGATTGATATGGCCCTCGACCTTGAGGCGCTCTTCCTCCAGTCCGCGCAGAACAGCCGCCGCATGTTCCACCGCGTTGCGCGCCTCGGCGAGCGTCTTTTCGCATCCGATACGCGCTTCGACCGCGCCGTCGAGCAATTCCCGCACCTGCGGGATGGGATCCTCCGCTAGCTCCTGCGTGAGCTTTGTGATCTCGCTTTCCGCGCGCGCAATCTGCTGGTCGATCACCTGCACCGAATTGTCGATCTCGTTGATCTTGGATGCGCATTCGCGCTCGCCGAAGAGCGCGTCCTGCGACTCGCGCTCGGCGCTCTGCGACGCGCGCCGCTGGTCGCTGAGCGCCACTTCCGACGCGACGTATCCGGCCTTGACCGCTTCCAGGACCTCCCGCGCGGCACGAATCTCGTCCGTGATGCGCTCGATAGCAGCCCGGCAGACCTGCAGGCGCTCCGCGTCACGCGCGACGTCGCGTGAAATCTCCTCCATTTCGCGGCTGATCTGGTCGCTGCGCTCGCGGAAGCGCTCAATCGCTTGGGTCAGCTTGAGCAATTCGATCTGGGCGTCGTGACGCTCGCGCTGCAGGCGCGCGATCTCCTCACGCGCCAGCTCCAGCCCCTGCTGCCGCTCGCTCAAAGCGGCCTCGTCGGTCTCCAGCCCCGCACGCTCGTGCACGAGCCGCGCCTCGAGCGCCGGACAACGCACCTCGAGCGCCTCGATCTCCGCCTGCCGGGCAAGCAGCCCCGCATCGGCGGGATCCGGTGCGTGAAAGCTCACGGTGTGTCGGGTGAACTGGTGCCCCGCCGGATTGACGAGAACGGCGCCCGGCGGCAGCGCGGCGCGCATGGCAGGGTCCGGGTCCGCCTCGACGACGTAGACGCCGGCAAACCAGTCCGCCACCGCGCCCGCGATGCGGGGGTCGGTGGCGTGCACTTTCGATGTCAGCGCGGCGGAGGCTCCGAGGGCGGCCGGCACCGATCCGTCGCCGTGCGCGAACAGGCTCGCCTTCACCGGCGGCTGGTCGGCCGCGATGCGCTCCAGCTGGGTGGCGTCCGCGAGCTCGATGGCGTGCAGGCGCTCGCGCAGCACCGCCTCGACCGCGGTCTCCCAGCCCTGTTCGATTCGCAGCTTTTGCCACAGGCGCGGCAGGGACGCCAGACCGTGACGCCCGAGCCATTCCTGCAGTGGCGCGTTATTCTCCGCCGCCGCCTGGATCTGGCGCAGCGTGGCGAGCTGTGCCTCGGCGGCTGTCGCCT
>JBAUTZ010000265.1:0-8102 GCA_049582445.1 Burkholderiales bacterium | reverse complement strand
CGGCCGATGCGCGCTACATCGGCTGGGAAATCCTGTGCCTCGGTCGCACGGGATCCGGCGAGCGCTTCGAGCGTGGCCGAATCCGGCTGCGCAACCTGATCAGCCGCGACGGCCGGCCGCTGTGGCTGGAGAGCGCGTCACTCGATGGAGGCGCTGCGCTGCTCGCCTCGCGCGCGGGGCTCGCTGGAAAGCCGGTCTGCGGCACGCTCGCGGCGGCGGCGCCGCGTATCGGCGAGGATCTGCTCGCTGCCTGCCGCGCGATCGCGCCGTCCGAGGGCGAGGCTGCAGTGACGCTCCTGCCGGGGGTGCTGCTCGCGCGCTGGCTGGGCGATTCGGGCGAGGCGGCGAGACACTACTTCGTGCGCCTGTGGGCCGTGCTGCGCCCCGCGATCACTGGGCGCGAGGCGGTCGAGCCTCGCATCTGGCGCACCTGACCGCTATTCCCAGCTGCGCGCTGCGAGACGGCGCAGCCGCGCCGGCTCGGGCAGGCCGCACTTCATGAACCGCCCGTGGCCCGCGGTGCCGCGAAACGTTCCGTCCTCCCACACCAACTCGCCGCGCGACAGCGTGATCGCCGGCCACCCGGTCACTTCGATTCCTTCGTAGGGCGTGTAGTCGACCGCGTGATGCAGCAGCTCGTTGCGGATTACGACGCGGCGCCGCTCGTCCCACACGACCAGGTCGGCGTCGCTGCCCACGGCGATGGTGCCCTTGCGCGGATAGAGGCCGTACAGGCGCGCCGGATTGGTCGCGGTGAGCGCGACGAACGTCCGCAGGTCGATGCGCCCCTTGCCCACGCCTTCCGAAAACAGCAGCGGCAGCCGCGTCTCCAGACCCGGGATGCCGTTCGGAATCTGGGGAAATGCGACCTCCTGGCCGCCCAGGCGCTTTCCGTGCGGATCGTCGTAGCGGAACGGTGCGTGATCGGAGGAAAAGACGTGGAACGCGCCGTTCGCCAGCCCTTCCCAGACGCGCCGCTGGCTCGCTTCGTCCCGCGGCGGCGGGCTGCAGACGCACTTCGCGCCATGGTATCCCGCGGCGCCGAGATGCGCCGCCGTGAGGAACAGGTACTGCGGGCAGGTCTCGGCGTAAATGTTCAGGCCGCGCCCTTGCGCCCAGCGGATCTGCTCGATGGCCTCGCCGCCCGACACGTGCACGATCAGGATCGGTACGTCGATCAGTTCCGAAAGCATGATCGCGCGGTGCGTCGCCTCGCGCTCGACCGAAGCGGGACGCGCGTCGGCGTGATGCGCGGGCGAGGTGCGCCCGGCCGCGACCAGCTTCTCGGTCAACCAGCCGATGGCATCGGAGTTCTCCGCATGCACCATCACCATGGCGCCTTCGCGCCGGGCGAGGTCCATCACGTCGAGGATCTCGCGATCCGACAGCTTGAGGTCGTCGTAGGTCATGTAGACCTTGAACGAGGTATAGCCGTCGCGGATCAGGCGCGGCAGCTCTTCCCGCAGCACGTGCGGCACGGGGTCGCTCACGATCAGGTGGAAGGCGTAGTCGATGCACGCCTTGCCGGCGGCGCGCCGGTGGTAGTCCTCGACCGCCGCGGCGAGCGACTGGCCCTTCGCTTGCGCGGCGAACGGAATCACCGTGGTCGTGCCGCCGCAGGCGGCCGAGCGTGTGCCGGACTCGAAGTCGTCGGCCATCTTCATCGGTGGCGGCATCGGCTGGTCGAGGTGGCAATGCCCGTCCACGCCGCCGGGCAGCACGAGGCGGCCGCGCGCATCGATCTCGCGCGCCGCCGCGGGCAGCGCTTCGCCGAGCGCGACGATGCGTCCGCCGGCGACGCCGATGTCGCAGTGCATGCTCTCCGCCGCCGTAACCACGTGCGCATTGCGGATCGCGAGATCGAGCGAGCTCACGCCAGGGCCTCAGGCCACGTCGCGGAACAGCTGGCCCCAGCCCTGCACGCGCTTCGGGTCGACGCCGGCGACCTTGAGCGATTTCCACACGACGGTGGCGATCGAGTCGTAGACCGGAATTCCGAGCTCACGCTCGAGCTCCTCGACCAGCGGCGCGCCGCGAAGATTGGTGCAGAAAATGGTGATCGCCTGGGGCTTCGCTGCGGCTACTTCGCGCACCATGGCGCGAATCTGCCCGGCGCCGACCTCGGAGAACGAGTAGTTGTCCTGCAGACCGAGGTGGCGCTCGGCGACGCACTCGAACCCCGAGCGCGCGTAGTTGGCGACGATTTTCGCCTGTACGTCGTCGCGGTACGGCGTGACCAGCCCGAAGCGCGTCGCGCCGGTGGCGCGCAGGACCTCGTTCAGCGCGAGCACCGAGGTGCAGGCGGGGATGCCCGTCGCCGCGTGGATGCGCTCGCACAGCCGCTCGTCGGCCTCGAAGCCAAGCCAGCCCGAGGAGGTGCCGTTCCAGCCGATGCAATGCAGCCGCGCATGCGACAGCAGCTCCGCCGCGCGCAGGATTTCGCGATCGTCGAACTGCCCGAGCGCCTGCTCGGACAGGGCGATCTCGGTCACCTTGAAGCGGCCGAAATGCGCGCTCGCTTCGGGCAGTCCGGCGAGCATCGCCGCCGTGACCGGCTCGAGGGTAGTGTTGGACGAGGGCGTCAGCATCCCCAGCAGCACGCGATGGCTCATGTCGTATCCGTCTCGACCGGTCAAGCGCGGATTATGGCCGATCGATGCTGCAGCATGGTGCGCGCCGGCCGGCAGTTCACAGTTTTGGTGCAGAATGTTCCGGCTTCCCCCGCGGCATGCCGCAGGCATTGTCCTTGCGAGGGTACGCGCACGGAGCGACGCGATGGAACTCACCCCGAGGGAAAAGGACAAGCTGCTGATTTTCACGGCGGCGCTGCTCGCCGAGCGGCGCAGGGCGAAGGGATTGAAGCTCAACTATCCGGAGGCAGTGGCGCTGATCAGCGCCGCGATCATGGAAGGCGCGCGCGAGGGGCGCGGCGTCTCGGAGTTGATGGGCTGGGGCGCGACCTTGCTCGGGCGGGACGAGGTGATGGAGGGCGTGCCCGAGATGATCCCCGAGATCCAGGTCGAGGCGACCTTTCCGGACGGCACCAAGCTGGTCACGGTGCACAATCCGATCGTCTGACCGGCCCATGCGCATGTCGCAAGAGAGCTTCCTCAGCCTCGGACCGAACGGCTTTCACCGCATCGCCTACAGCGACTGGGGCGATCCGTCGAACCCGCACGTCGTGCTGTGCGTGCACGGGCTGTCGCGCAACAGCCACGACTTCGACTTCCTGGCGGAGGGGCTGGCGCGCGACTGCCGCGTGGTGTGCATGGACGTCGTCGGGCGCGGCGAAAGCGAGTGGCTAGAGGAGAGGTCCGGCTACAGCTTCTCGACCTACCTGAGCGATGCGGCCGCGCTGGTGGCACGCATCACGAAGCCCGCGCCGGTGCGCGGCCTGGCCGGGCGCCTGTGGCGGCGCGCCGGAGCGACGCGGCTCGACTGGGTCGGAACGTCGATGGGCGGGCTGATCGGCATGCTGCTCGCCGCCAAGCGCGGCTCGCCGATCGGCCGTCTGGTATTGAACGACGTGGGGCCGTTCGTGCCCTGGAATTCTCTGTTTCGCCTCAAGGGCGGAACGGGCCGCAAGCACGCCTTCGAGTCCTACGAGGAAGCGCGCGATTACCTGCGCGAGGCCTGCGCCAACTTCGGGCCGCTCACCGATGCGCAGTGGGAGTATCTCGTGCAGCACAGCGTGCGCCGGCGCGACGATGGCCGCTGGGCGCTGCGCTACGACCCGGCGATCGGCAGCTGGTCGGCCCAGCCCGACCCGGAGCTGCCGCTCGGTCCGGAGTTCCTGCGCGGCATCGACCTGTGGAGCGCGTGGAATGCGGTCGAGTGCCCGGTGCTGGTGCTGCGCGGCGCGAACTCGGACGTGCTGCTTGCACGCACGGTCGAGGAGATGCGCCGCCGCAAGCCCGGCCTCGAGGCGGTCGAGTTTGCCGGCATCGGCCATGCGCCCGCGCTGTTCGACCAGGAGCAGATCGACACGGTGCGCGAGTTCCTGCTTCGCAGCGCGGCCGAGGCACCGAGGAGAGCGACGGCATGATACCGGGAGAAATCCAGACCGCCGGCGGCGAGATCGAGCTGAATGCCGGCCGAAAGACCGTGACCCTGGCGGTCACCAACAGCGGCGACCGGCCGGTGCAGGTCGGCTCGCACTACCATTTCTTCGAGACGAACGAGGCGCTCAGGTTCGAGCGCAGGAAGGCCTACGGCTTCCGGCTCAACATCGCCGCGGGCACCGCGGTGCGCTTCGAGCCGGGGCAGACGCGGACGGTCGAGCTCGTTTCGATATCCGGAGACAGAAAAGTATTCGGCTTCGCGGGCAAGGTGATGGGGAAACTCAAATGAAGATCACGCGCCAGGCCTATGCCGAGATGTTCGGCCCGACGGTGGGCGATCGCGTCCGCCTCGCCGACACCGGGCTGTGGATCGAGGTGGAGAAGGACCTTACCGTCTACGGCGAGGAAGTGAAGTTCGGCGGCGGCAAGGTGATCCGCGACGGCATGGGCCAGAGCCAGAGAACGTCGGCGGAGGTCGCCGACACCGTCATCACCAACGCGCTGATCGTCGATCACTGGGGCATCGTCAAGGCCGACATCGGCCTGCGTGGCGGCCGTATCTGGAAAATCGGCAAGGCGGGCAATCCCGACATCCAGCCGGGCATCACCATCCCGATCGGCGCGGGGACCGAGGCGATCGCCGGCGAAGGCATGATCGTCACCGCCGGCGGCATCGACAGCCACATCCATTTCATCTGCCCGCAGCTCATCGAAGAGGCGCTGATGAGCGGGGTGACCACCATGCTCGGCGGCGGCACCGGGCCTGCGACCGGCACCTTCGCCACGACCTGCACGCCGGGCCCGTGGCACATCCGGTCGATGCTCGCGGCGGCAGAGGCTTTTCCGATGAACCTGGGTTTCTTCGGCAAGGGGAACGCCAGTCTCCCGGCGCCACTTGAAGAGCAGGTGCGTGCCGGGGCGGTCGGGCTCAAGCTGCACGAGGACTGGGGCACCACGCCCGCCGCGATCGACAACTGCCTGGCGGTGGCCGAGAAGATGGACGTGCAGGTGGCGATCCACACCGACACGCTTAACGAGTCGGGGTTCGTCGAGGCGAGCATCCGTGCCTTCAAGGGGCGCACGATCCACACCTTCCACACCGAGGGCGCAGGGGGCGGACATGCGCCGGACATCATCCGCGTTTGCGGCGAGCCGAACGTGCTGCCCTCGTCGACCAACCCGACGCGCCCCTACACCGTCAACACCGTCGCCGAGCACCTCGACATGCTGATGGTGTGCCACCACCTCGACGCCTCGATTGCGGAGGACGTGGCGTTCGCCGAGTCGCGCATCAGGAAGGAGACCATCGCGGCCGAGGATATCCTGCACGACCTCGGCGCGTTCTCCATGATGTCGTCGGACTCGCAGGCGATGGGGCGGGTGGGCGAGGTGATCATCCGCACCTGGCAGACGGCGCACAAAATGAAAACGCAAAGGGGTTCGCTCAAGCAAGACGCGAACACGAACGACAATTTCCGCGTGAAGCGCTACATCGCCAAATACACCATCAACCCCGCGATCACGCACGGCATCGCGCACGCGGTGGGCTCGGTAGAGGAGGGAAAGCTCGCCGACCTGGTGCTGTGGAAGCCGGCGTTCTTCGGCGTCAAGCCCTCGCTCATCCTGAAGGGCGGCATGATCGCCGCAGCGGCCATGGGCGATCCGAACGCTTCGATTCCGACGCCTCAGCCGGTGCACTACCGGCCGATGTTCGGGGCCTTCGGGCGGGCGCTGCGCACCTCGGTGACCTTCGTTTCGCAGGCCTCGCTTGGCAGCCCCGCGTTGCTGAATCTTGGCTTGAGCAAACCGCTCGAAGCCGTCCGCGATACGCGCCGCATCGGCAAGAAGGACATGGTACACAACGACTACCGGCCGAACATCGACGTCGATTCCGAAACCTACCAGGTGCGGGCCGACGGCGAGCTGCTGACGTGCGAGCCGGCCGCGGTACTTCCCATGGCACAACGCTATTTCCTGTTCTGATGCTCGAGATCAAGTCGAAGTTGAAAGCCTCGCGCCAGGCCTACCGGATCGAGGTGAAGGGGCAGCTCAGGCTGCCGTTCGAGTCGCGCCAGAAGAGCCGCCTGCGCGCGAGGCTCGTCTCCGGGGAGGAGGTTGCGCTGTTGCTGCCGCGCGGCGAGCTGCTGCGCGGCGGCGACCTGCTGGTGGCCGCCGACGGGCGCGTCATCGAAGTGATCGCCGAGCCAGAGAATTTGCTGCACGTCACCTGCGGCTCGCCCGCGGCGCTCGCGCGCGCGGCCTATCACCTCGGTAATCGTCATGTCCCGGTCCAGGTCGGCGAGGGCTACCTGCGCCTTGCCGCGGACCACGTGCTCGAGGACATGCTCAACGGGCTCGGCGCCAAGCTCGCGCCGGTCGAGGCGCCGTTCGAGCCGGAGGCAGGTGCCTACGCCGCCGGCGGTCACCACCATCACGAACAGGAGCACGAAGCGAAGATTCACGATCATCACCACGACCACGACCACGATCATCACCACCCTCACCGATGAGCCTCCCGAAACTGCTGCAGCTCGCGAGCCCGACGCTTCCGGTGGGCGCGTACAGCTATTCGCAGGGCCTCGAGGCCGCGATCGAGGCGGGCGTAGTGACCGACGCGGCGAGCGCGCAGAGCTGGATCGGCGACGTGCTCGAGCATTCCGTCGCGAGCATGGAAGCGCCGCTGCTGTCGAGAATGATCGAGCGGCCCGACGCCCGCTGGAACGATCTGTTTCTCGCCAGCCGCGAGACGGCGGAGCTTCGGGCGGAGACCGTGCAGATGGGTTACTCACTCGCGAATTTGCTCAAGGGTCTTGGAATCAATTCGCTCGAGCTCGATGAGATTTCCTTCCCGATGGCTTTCGCATGCGCGGTCCGCCACTGGGGGATCGATCCTCGGCAGGCGCTCGTCGCCTACCTGTGGGCGTGGCTCGAGAATCAGGTGATGGCCGCGGTAAAGGCGGTGCCGCTCGGCCAGACCGCGGCGCAGAAGATGCTGCTCGCGCTCGGCGCAGGATTGGAGGCGATCGCCGAGCGTGCGGCGGCGCTGCCCGAAGACGAATTCGCCAATTACACCCCGCGGCTCGGCATCCTGTCGTCCCTTCACGAAACTCAGTACAGCAGGCTGTTCAGATCATGACCTCTACGCAGCAACCCCTGCGCGTCGGAATCGGCGGGCCAGTCGGCTCCGGCAAGACCGCGCTGACGCTCGCACTATGCCGCGCGCTGCGCGATCGCTACAACATCGCCGTCGTAACGAACGACATCTACACCGAGGAGGACGCGCAGTTTCTGGTGAGAAACGAAGCCCTGTCCCCCGACCGAATCATCGGGGTCGAGACCGGCGGCTGCCCGCACACCGCGATTCGCGAGGACGCCTCGATCAACCTCGAGGCCGTGGCGCGCCTGACGCGGCGCTTCGCGGGGCTCGACCTGGTGATCATCGAGTCGGGGGGCGACAACCTCGCGGCCACGTTCAGCCCGGAGCTGTCCGACCTGACGCTGTACGTGATTGATGTCGCCGCAGGCGACAAGATTCCGAGGAAGGGCGGCCCCGGGATCACCAAGTCCGACTTGCTGGTGATCAACAAGATCGACCTCGCGCCGCTGGTCGGCGCCTCGCTCGAGGTGATGGACCGCGACGCAAAAAAGATGCGCGGCGCGCGGCCGTTCGTGTTCTCCAACCTGAAGACCGGCCAGGGGCTGGATACGATCATCAAGTTCATCGAAACGGAGGGCATGTTATGTCACGCATCGCAGTAGCGCTCGTACTGGCGGTGGCTTCTGGCGCCACGCTGGCACACCCGTTCCACGCCGTCAGTGGTGGTGCCGCGGCGGGCTTCCTGCACCCGTTCTCGGGCTTCGACCACCTGCTGGCGATGGTCGCGGTCGGGCTGTGGGCAGCACGCCTCGGCGGCCGTGCGCTGTGGCTCGCGCCGCTCTCGTTCGTCGGCGCGATGCTCGCCGGCGGGCTGGCCGGCTTCGCCGGCTTGTCGCTGCCGGCGACGGAGCATCTGGTGGCTGGCTCGGTGCTCGCGCTCGGCC
>JBAUTZ010000264.1:0-2228 GCA_049582445.1 Burkholderiales bacterium | reverse complement strand
CGGGCCGCGATGCCGTGTCCAAGTTGATTTCCCGCTGTTGTGCTGGGCCAGGCGGATTTGTACGTCTTCACTAACCTGACTTTCGCTATCCACCCCGCAGAACCTCGATGTTGAGTTGCAGCCCCTGCGCAACCGACTGTCGCACAAGCCGCGCCTTTTCAAAACCGGCTGTGGGGCAGACCCAGCCTCTTCCCCTCTGCCGTTTTCGGCCTAGGATCGGAGGCTGTCATGCATCTCAAATGTCATCGCCGGTTCAAGGACGGCAAGGAACACCGTTACTGGTCGGTCGTTGAGAGCCGCCGCTGCGCCGGCGGGCGTGTTGTCCAGCGGCACGTGCTCTACCTGGGTGAGATCAACGATTCACAAAAGGCCTCCTGGTTGCGGTGCATTGAGGCGTTCGATCCGCAGGCGCGGGCGCAGGTGCGGCTAGCGCTCTTTCCCGACGACCGGCCCGTGCCGGCGCACGCCGCCGACTGCGGCGTGCAGGTGCGTTTGCGCGACTTTGCCATCCGCCGTTCCCGGCAGTGGGGCGCGTGCTGGCTGTTTCTCCAGCTCTGGGAGGAACTGCACCTGCCGCGTTTCTGGCAGCCGCGTCTGCCCGCCAGCCGCGAAGGCACGGCCTGGTATCACGTGCTGGTGTTGTTGTGCGCCTACCGGCTCCTCGCGCCGGGCAGCGAATGGCGGCTGCATCGCGAATGGTTTGAGCGCAGCGCCATGGCCGATCTGCTGGGCGAGGATTATGCGCTGGCGGCCAAGGATACGCTCTATCGGGCGCTGGATCGGTTGTGCGCCCACAAGGAGGAACTGTTCAGTTTTTTGCAAGAACGCTGGCGGGATCTCTTCGGACTGACCTTCGACGTGTTGCTCTACGACCTGACGAGCACCTACTTCGAGAGCGAGCCGCCGGTTCCCGAAAATGATCCGCGCCGGCACGGTTACAGCCGCGATCACCGGCCCGATTGTGTGCAAGTGGTCATCGCGCTGGTGGTCACACCCGAGGGTTTTCCGCTGGCCTACGAGGTTCTCGCCGGCCACACCGCCGATTCCACCACGCTGCGCGCCTTCCTCAAAAAGATCGAGCAACGCTACGGCAAGGCGCGGCGCATCTGGGTGATGGATCGCGGCATCCCCACCGAGGCTGTGCTCGCCGAAATGCGGCAGAGTGATCCGCCCGTGAACTACGTGGTCGGCACGCCCAAAGGCCGGCTGACCCAACTGGAAGCGGCACTGACCCAACAACCCTGGCAGCAAGCGCGCCAGCGCGTGCAAGTCAAACTCCTGCCGCAGGCCGGCGAACTCTACGTGCTGGTCCACAGCGGCGCACGGGTGGACAAGGAACGAGCCATGCGCCGGCGCAAACTCAAAAAACTCTGGCAGCGCCTGCGGCAACTCCAGACGCAGCGGCCCGGCTACGAACGGTTGCTGCTCGAACTGGGCGCGGCCAAAAAGGAAGCCGGCCGCGTCTGGTCCCTGGTGAGCGTGGCCTGGCCCGAACCGCCACCCGCCCGCGCCCAGTCCCGCCGCGTGAGTTTCACCTTCACGCTGCGCAAGGAGGCCCTACGCAAAGTGCGCCGTCGCGAAGGGCGCTACGTGTTACGCTCCAACCTGACCGAAACCGATCCCGGCAAGCTCTGGGAGTTTTATCTGCAACTGGTGGAGATCGAAGCCGCGTTCAAAAACTTGAAAGGCGACCTGGCCCTGCGCCCGATCTATCATCAGCGCGCCGACCGGATCGAGGCCCATGTGCTGGTGAGCTTTCTAGCCTACTGCCTCCACGTGAGCCTGCGGGAGAAACTGCGGCGCAAAGCTCCGGGGCTGACCCCGCGCAGCGTGCTGGAAAAGTTCGGGGCGCTGGCGATGCACGACGTGCACTTCCCGACCACCGACGGGCGGGAGCTGATCTTTGCACGTTACACGCAGCCCGAAGTCGAGCAGGAACTCTTGCTCAACCAGTTGGGGTTGAAGCTGCCGGCGCAATCGCCGCCCAGGATCACGGCAAAAAGAGAAGTCGAAATGTAGGGCAGACCTTTGGACCGGTCGAACTGATCGCCAACCAGTTACCCCACGGTCCCGCAGCGAGTAGCTAAAATGAGGTTAGACGTCCGGTTCACGGTCGCCAGGGTCCAATCAGTTTCGGCTCAGCGCGGCCACCAGCCGGTCGGGGTCGAAGACGGTGTGGCTTTTGAGCATGTAATAGACGGCGCGGGCCAGCTTGATGGCCACCACGG
>JBAUTZ010000263.1:0-1752 GCA_049582445.1 Burkholderiales bacterium | reverse complement strand
ATGATCCCGGGTCGCGAGGCGCCGGCGGAATTCGACGGCGGGGTCGCGCCGCCGGTCCAGCTCACTCGGTACTGGACTTGGTCGCCGTACGGATAGCACTGCCGCATCTTCACCGCAAAAGCGGCGGCCTGCCCTGCGGCGACCTGCGCCGCGCCGACCACACTCGGGGTCAGAGCGTTGTTCGCGCCCGGCGGCGCCAGGTCCCCGAACCAGATGTGCCTGCGGTCCTGGAAGCCGGGCACCTTCACCAGTCGCTCGGCCACTTTCTTTCCGCCGATCAAGGCCTCGGCGCGCAGCTCGACCGACCAGTCGAGATCGGCCGCGAGCGCATATTGCTGCTCGGCCGACGACTGACCGCTCGTGCTCTGGCTCGCCGACGCCTCGCCGCAGCCGCGAACCTCGCCCCACAGGTAGGGCTGCGGCCCGG
Source organism: Burkholderiales bacterium (assembly GCA_049582445.1). Taxonomy (GTDB): domain Bacteria; phylum Pseudomonadota; class Gammaproteobacteria; order Burkholderiales; family SG8-39; genus DAHVFK01. The sequence goes on along the minus strand of JBAUTZ010000263.1, from coordinate 1,325 downwards.
CGCGGGCCGACAGCGCGTCCCAGTCGAGGTCGAGCTGGAGCGCCACATATATCGCCGGCTTGACGTGAACCTGGCCCTTCAGCTGTGCGTCCTCGTGTGTCGTCGTCGGCACGGGGACGTTGTGCGCATTCAGTCCGCAGGCTTTGCCGTCGCACTTGAAGTCGAACGCCGTCTTGTACGGGGCGTTCAGCAGGAAATGGCCGTCGAGCGTGCCGTCGCCGCCGATCTCGACCGTGCCATCGAGGTAGATGCTGACGTCGAGCTCGGCGACCGGCACGCCGGCGATGACGATCGGAATCACTTGAACGGGGATCTTCGGCCCGCCGGTCGGCGGGATCGTAAACAGCTCGCTGAACTGACCGGTCGCGCTCAGGGTGGCGCCGAGGCGCGCGGACACGGTCATGTCTCCGTTCGCGCTCACGCTCTTTGGACGGAAGGCGAATGGCAGGCACGGGATATAGGCCACCTCCACGTTCGCCTGGAAGTCGGCGTCCACGGGGACTCCGACGGTGACGGTCCCCTTGACCGATCCCGAGGCCGATCCGTGCGCGTCGCTGCTCTTGGTGCTCTTCTGGGCGCTCACCGGAAATTCGAGGGGGATGGTGAATCGGACCGGGACGGGGTTGGCCGGTCGCAGCGTATGGTCGGCGAGACAGTCCTCCGCCATGTGCAGGTCGTGAGCATATTCGGCCGACACGTGCGTCCATTCCTTGCGCCATTGCCGGGTCACTTCGTCCGCTGCGTGCTGCGCCGCCTCCTTCGCGCAGTCGGCGTTGAGGCTGCCGGTCGAGAGGCCCTTGCAGGATGATTTCTTGGCGCTCGATTTCTTCGCCAGCTCTTTCGCATCGGCAGGCGCGGGATGCGCCTGCATCCACTGCTCAGCCAACTGCCGATTGACGATGTAATGCTCCGACTCGCCCGCCGCAAGGGTCCTCGCGTGCAGGATCAGGAGGTCGCGCGCGCCTTCGGGCAGGCTCTGCGCCTGGCGGATGGCGTCGCGCCCATTGAGACGGAGGATATTGCTATTCAGACTCTGCGACGCCCGGAGCGCGCGATCGTTTGCCGTAACGGCGCGCGGAGTTCCGAATCCCACTGCCGGAAGCGTGACTTGAATGGGTTGCGACGGGGCAAGACGTGGAGCCCCCGCCGGCGCTGCGGCGCCTCCCGCCACCGACGCTGCGCCGGCCGCCACGATGCTGCAACACGCGGACTTCCCGTCGAGCGATACCTGCTTCGAGGCGAAGTTCGCATAGACCGGCGAGCCGACGTGCAGCGAGGCGGCGTTCGTCGCGTGGAACTGGAACACGTGTCCGTCACTGTTGGCT
>JBAUTZ010000262.1:0-3324 GCA_049582445.1 Burkholderiales bacterium | reverse complement strand
TTGCGGCCTGGTCCGATACAACGGATGCCGCACGTGCCTGGTTCGTAGCTCTGGCCGAGAAGATCCGCAAGGAGGGCGTGCCGCCGCTCGGCTTTCATGTGCTGCTCGGGTCAGATTTTCCGGCCATGGCGCAGAACCAGCGGCGCAATCTCGAGGAGGCGCGGATTGTTCTGGCACAAATCGTTGCCAGGAGGTGAACGCTGCCTAACCGCCGCGTGCAGTGGACGCCCGCGAGCGGGCGCCGCTGACGCGAATCGTTGGGCGGCGCGACTTCCGGCGGGGCGGGGATATATGAAGCTCTTGCGAACATGCGTTTCGGCGATTGGTATTGCTCTGCTGAGCATTAATGCGTTTGCGGCTCGCACATTGGCTCAAGAGTGCGCCATAGAGAAAAGGATGCTGAATGTCGAAACCGTCCGAAACGGCGGCGGGAACTGGAAGGCGGTGAAAGTTGCGGGAGGAGAGGCGATAGCGCCGGGTGCGGATGAAATGCAGGTTCTCGCTCTCGCATTCACGAGCGGATGCTTCGTCGAGCCAGACGTCGCCACTGCGAGACGGATTCTGGAGGTGTGGGCAAACAATCATCATGACATTGGCAAGAGAGCTGCCGCATCTCACTGCACGCTAGCCACTTGGTACAGGTACGGCATAGGCGGCAAAAAGGACGAGGCCACTGCGGTTCAATGGGAGAAGCGCTTTGAGGTTGAATCCCATGGGCATACGTGTAATCCCCAATGGCTCAAGCCGCCCGCCGACCCGACCGATCCCTGGAACCTGAGACATCAGGGGTCTCGGTGACCTCTTTCGGGCTTGTGGCCAACAGTGCCGGCATCTGGGGTACGCGTAGCGCGCCGCCCAACAGCACGCCGCACGCGGCCGCGCGCGACCAATCGTGTAATCACAACCTGCCCGCTGCGCGCGCCGGTGGGCGTGAACGTTCAGTGGCGCCATCTCCGGTACAAACCGGCCCGATCCCGAAGAAATCTTCAGCTATGAAATCAGGACCTGGCGGATGGACACTGGCACATGATCCCTGCCCCGGGCCCCGCGCTGACAGCTATGCTTTGGGCGCGACCGCGTTGGGTCCTGCGATCGACATCGCCTTCCTGTACGCCGGCCGCGCCTCGATGCGCTTCACGTAGCCGACGATGTTCGGCAGGTCGTCGATACGGCGTGCGCCGAAGAGCGTCGCCGTCGTGAGCCGGAACATCGACATGATGTCCGCGCAGGTGAACTCGGGCCCGGCGAGGTAGGGCGATTCGCCGAGCCGTTGGTTCATGTATCCGTAGTACTGCTCCTCGCGGCGCTTGACCAGCTGGTTCAACGTGTCGGCGACGGGCCCGGCCGCGCCCGCCGCCAGCGCCGACTTCGTGAAACGCAGGCCCATGGTGCTGTTGTTAAATTGCATCCAGTACAGGTAGTCGTAGTAGTTGGGCTGGGCCGGCCCGAGCGTGAACCTGCCGCCCGCGTAGCGGTGGCAGATGTACTCGACGATCACGGCGGACTCCGTGAGCACGCGATCTCCGTCCTCGATCACTGGCGCCATCGCCGTCGGATGTAGGGCGAGCAGCTCGTCCGGCGCGAGCCGGTTTGACTTGCGGTCGTACCACTTCAGCTTGTAGGGCAGGCCCAGCTCTTCCATGAGCCAGACGATGCGCTCTGACTGCGAGACGCCGAGGTGATGAATCGTGATCACAGCGCCGCCCTCCCGCGTGGCCTTCCCGTTAAGCCGCCTGCCGCTCCGCCTTGACGTCGAATCCCGCGCGCGGGAAGTGCAGGTTCACGCGACCGACGGAACGATCTTCATGGCGGACGATGATCTCCTCGTCCTTCCACGCCAGCAGCCGGCCATGCACGGGATTGCCGTAATCATCCGGCGTGACGCTCACCCAATCGCCAAGCTTGACGCCATCGCTCTCCGCTTCCCGGGACGAGGCCTTCGGGCTGTCCGGTTCGGCGGCTTTTGCGACCTGGATTGCCTCGTCCGGTGTCATGGAAGTCGGGCGTCCGTGTCCTATGGCACCCACCCGGTCGTACCACGCGCCCACGGTGGAAATGGGAAGCAGCGCCTCAATCTCGGGCCCGCCGTTCTGCCGCGCGAACCAGAGCACATGATACGCGGCGAGGTCCGCGGCGGTGGGCTGCGATCCGAACAGGAACCGGCGGCCGTCGGCAAGGAGCTGGCCAAGCCAGTGCAGGTGCGCGTTGAGGCGCTGCGAATAGACTCCGCGCTTCGGCTGCAGTTCGGCCGGGTCGATGCTCGCGCCGAAGAACGGCTTGCGCTCGTCGATCAGTTCCTGAGGCAGCTTGCCGGCCAGGTTGCCGATCGTCAGGCAGACCGAATTCCAGAACGAGCTCTTCTCGATCCACCAGCAGCAGGCCTTCACCATCGCCTTCGATTCGGCGGGATAAAGGCTGTTCCCTGTGCCCAGGCCATCCAGCATGTGCAGAATCAGCAGGGTGTCGCAGTAGAAATCGGCGCCGATCTGGAGAATCGGCGTCCGGCGATAGCCGCCGGTCATCGGCGTCAGTAGCGGGCGCGGCGTCCAGACGGGAATCTCGACCGAGCGCCAGCTGAGCCCCTTCAGACCCATCGCCAGGCGCACTTTCTCGGAATACGGGGAAAGCGGGTAGTGGTGCAGAATGATGTCGGCCACGGCAATCTCCTCCCAGGTTGCCCGGCCTCGGGACGTCCCTCAGCCGGGTTGCATCGCGATCACCGCTTCGCCCGCCGCCGGAAGGGAAGGCCCGGCGCTCCGTACGAAGCGGTGCAGTCGGTCCTTCAGGTCAACGAGCTCGTCGACCGGTACGTTCAGAAAGCAGTAGAACTCGCCCAGCATCCGCTGCGTGCGCTTGCGCAGCGCAGCGCCGGAACGGGTGAGCGACACGACGATCCGCCGCTGGTCGATCGCATGCCGGCCGCGCATGATCAGGCCCTTGCGCTCGAGGCGCTGCAGCAGCGGAGACACGGTGCCGAAATCCAACCCCAGCGCCGACGCGAGTTCGCCACCACCCAGGCTGCCGCGTTCCCAAAGGACCACGAGCACCAGATACTGCGGATAGGTCACACCCAGCGTTTTCAGGAAGGGGACGAAGAGCCGATTCATGTGGTTGCTTGCTGCGTAGAGCGCGAAGCACAGGTGCCCGTCCAGGCGCGGCATTTCGGCGAGCGGCGCAGCTTTCCATGATTTCGGATCGCGCACAAGTAGATTGCGTACAACCTTAATTCCGTGCCTAGCGGGTGTCAACTCCCCCGCCGCCGCTACCTGTGTTGTGCTGCGCCTGGCCGCCTTGCGCGCGACGCTCGGATCGACGCCGCGGGCG
>JBAUTZ010000261.1:0-1929 GCA_049582445.1 Burkholderiales bacterium | reverse complement strand
CCTCCGGGTAGTACGGCAGCATGTCCTGCCCCTGCCACCAGCCGGAGAAGTGGAACGGAACGAAGCACGTGTCCGCGGCCACGCGCTCGGTGACCAGCGCCTTGATCTTCAGCTTCGCGCCGCTCGGCGTGCTGACCCACACGTACTCGCCATCGCGCAAGCCGCGGTCGGCCGCGGCCTTCGGGTTGATTTCGATGAAGTTGTCCTGCATCAGTTCGGCGAGCCAGGGATTGGAGCGCGTCTCCTCGCCCCCGCCCTCGTACTCGACCAGGCGGCCGCTGGTCAGGATCAGCGGGAACTTCTCGTAATCCTTGTCGGCAACCGCCTTCTGCTGCACGGACTTGAACAGCGTCGGCAGGCGCCAGAGCACCTTCACGTCGTCGTTCGCAGGGTATTTCTCCACCAGGTCGGGACGCGGGCTGTACAGCGGCTCGCGGTGCTGCGGAATCCCGTCGGGGAAGTTCCATACCACAGCGCGCGCCTTGGCGTTGCCGAACGGGCTGCAGCCGTGCTTCATCGCGACGCGCTGGATGCCGCCCGAGAGATCGTTGGTCCAGAGCTTGCCCTCGGCCTCCTTCTTTTCGTCATCGGTGAGCTCGTCCCACCAGCCGAGCTTCTTCAGCAGCACGTGGTCGAACTGCGGGTAGCCGGTAGTGATGTCGCTGCCCTTCGAGCAAACGCCATCCTCGGCGAGCAGGTTGACGCCGTCTTTTTCCACGCCGAACAGCGCGCGGAACGTGTGGCCGCCGTCCATCACGTTCTTGTGGGTGTCGTACAGGTTCGGCGTGCCCGGGTGCTTGATCGCCGCGGTGCCGTAGCACGGCCATGGCAACCCGTAGTAGTCGCCAGTGAGGTCGTAGCCGGTCTTCGCGTCCTTGCCGCCGCGCGCCCGCAGCGTCTTGACGTCGAAGACCTGCATGTTGCGCATGTGGGCCTGGATGCGCTCGGGCGACTGGCCGGTGTAGCCGATCGTCCAGCAGCCGCGGTTGACGTCGTTGCGCAGCGTATCCTCGATCGAGGGCTCGTCCATGCCGCCCTTGCCCTTCACCAGGCGGATGTTCTGCTTGCCGTCCTTCTTGCCGAGGAACTGGTCCGCGAAGCCGAGCTTCTGCGCCAGCTGATACATGATCATGTGGTCGGTGCGCGATTCGAACAGCGGCTCGATCACCCTCTCGCGCCACTGCAGCGAGCGGTTCGACGCCGTCACCGAACCCTCGGTCTCGAACTGGGTCGCGGCCGGCAGCAGATAGGCCCCGTCCTGACGCACCTTGGCGAACATCGCCGCCGAGGCCGACGGATAGGGGTCGATGACCACCATCAGGTCGAGCTTCTTCATCGCTTCCAGCATCTCGAGACCACGAGTCTGCGAATTCGGCGCATGGCCCCAGTAGAAGATGGCGCGCAGGTTCGGGCCCTGGTCGATAGCGTCGTTCTTCTCCAGCACGCCGTCGATCCAGCGCGAGACCGTCATGCCGGGCTTGCCCATCATTCCGGGCGCGAAGCGCTCCTGCAGCCATTTCAGGTCCACGTTCCAGACGCGCGCCCAGTGCGCCCAGGCGCCGGGCACCGCGACCGGGTAGTAGCCCGGCAACGTGTCGGGGTTGGGCCCGATATCGGTGGCTCCCTGCACGTTGTCGTGGCCGCGGTAGATGTTGCAGCCGCCGCCGGAGCGCCCGACGTTGCCCAGAGCCAGCATCAGGATGTTCGACGCCCGCACGATGCCGTTGGAGTTGTTGTGCTGCGTCTGCCCCATCGCCCAGATGATGAACCCGGGCCGGTTCTCGGCGAGCGTCTTGGCGATCGCGAAAACCTGGTCCTCCGGAACGCCTGTGACCTCGGTCACCTTGTCCGGGGTCCACTTCGCCATCACCTCTTCCTTCACCTTGTCCATGCCGTACACGCGGTCGTGCAGGTACTGCTTGTCCTCCC
>JBAUTZ010000260.1:0-7456 GCA_049582445.1 Burkholderiales bacterium | reverse complement strand
GCGCTGCCCCAGGGTCACCGCGGCCGCGGCGCGGTCTCCGCGGGCGGTACGCTCGAGCTGCTGCGCGAGCCACGGCTGCGCGCGGCGTTCCTCGTCAGCGGCGTGCTCGCGATGGGCTGGGACCTGTTCTCGTTCGCGCTGCCGATCTACGGTACGCGCATCGGCCTCAGCGCTTCGACCATCGGGCTGGTGATGGGCAGCTTCGCCGGAGCGACGTTCGCCGTGCGCCTGGTGCTGCCGGCGCTGGTGCACCGGCTCAGGGAATGGACCGTCATCAGCTCGGCGCTGCTCGTCGCCGGCGGCTCCTTCGCGCTGTTTCCGGTGGCTACGGAAGTGGCCACGCTCATCCCGCTGTCGTTCGTGCTCGGCATCGGCCTGGGCAGCGCGCAGCCGATGATCATGGCATTGCTGTACGCAGCCTCGCCGCCCGGACGCCAGGGCGAGGTGGTCGGCGTGCGCACAGCGATGCTCAGCACCAGCTCGACCACGTTGCCGCTGGTGTTCGGTGCGCTCGGCACGGCGCTCGGAATGGCGCCGGTGTTCTGGGCCATGGCGCTGTGCATGCTCTCCGGGGGCTGGATTGCGCGCCGCAGGCGCGGCCGCGCTTGACCCGGCGCTCTTGAGCAACGAAGATTTTGGCGGGAGGAAATGACGCGATGAAGAGAATCACCCTGACGCAGTTCCTGATCGAGCGCCAGCGCGGCAAGAAGCTGATCAACGCCGACCTGCGGCTGCTGATCGAAACCGTGGCGCGCGCCTGCAAGGCGATCAGCACGCGCGTCAACAAGGGCGCCCTGGCGGGCGTGCTTGGGGCGGCCGGCACCGACAACGTGCAGGGCGAGGCGCAGAAGAAGCTCGACGTGATCTCCAACGAGATCCTGCTCGAGGCGAACGAATGGGGCGGCAACCTCGCCGCGCTCGCCTCCGAGGAGATGGAGCTGCCGCATCCCATTCCCACGCAATACCCGCGCGGCGAGTATCTGCTGCTGTTCGACCCGCTCGACGGCTCCTCCAACATCGACGTCAACATCTCGGTCGGCACCATCTTCTCGGTGCTGCGCGCGCCGCAAGGCCCGGACGCGGGCGACGAGCGTGCTTTCCTGCAGCCCGGCACGTCCCAGGTCGCGGCGGGCTTTGCGGTGTACGGCCCGACCACGCAACTGGTGCTCACGGTGGGCGACGGCACGCACGGCTTCACCCTCGACCGCGAGACCTACACTTTCGTGCTGACGCACCCGGACATCCGCATCCCGACGGACACCCAGGAGTTCGCCATCAACATGTCGAACCTGCGGCGCTGGGAGCCGCCCGTCAGGCGCTACATAGACGAGTGCCTCGCCGGCAAGGACGGCTCGCGCGGCAAGGACTTCAACATGCGCTGGGTCGCATCGATGGTGGCCGACGTCTACCGGATCCTGTCGCGCGGCGGAATCTTCATGTATCCGCGCGATTCGAAGAACCGGGACGGACGGCTGCGCCTGATGTACGAGGCCAACCCGATGGCGTTCGTCGTCGAGCAGGCGGGTGGTGCCGCGACCGACGGCAAGCAGCGCATCCTCGAGCTGGCGCCGCAAAAGCTGCACCAGCGAGTCGCGGTGATCCTAGGGTCGAAAAACGAAGTGGAGCGGGTGACTTCCTACCACGCGGGCTGAGCGCCGGGGTGGCTGCCGGAGGCCGAAGCCTCCGGCGGTTACCAAAACCATCGAGTTATTTCAGGTGCTTGTTGACCAGCTTGGTCATCTCGAACATCGACACCTGAGCCTTGCCGCCGAACACGGGCTTGAGCTTGTCGTCCGCATTGATCATGCGGCGGTTCTTCTTGTCCTGCAGGCTGTTACGCTTGATGTAGGACCAGATCTTCTTGGTGACTTCGGTCCGCGGCATCGCGTTGCCACCGATCACGGCCGCGAGCATCGCGTCCGGATTCATCGGCTTCATGAATGCTGCATTCGGTTTCCGCTTGGCTGCGGATTTCTTCTTTGCGGACTTCTTGGCGGCCTTCTTCTTTGCCATCGTGATTTCTCCTCTGAGCGATACGAAAATCTTATCCGGAATTTCTTGCCGCTGTCAGGCAGCGGTGACGAGAAGATGCCGAATCCCGCGCGGCGTGTCAACGTATTTCAGAGGGAAAATTGAACTTCGTGCTCACTGCGCGCCGGGCGATCGTCCCGCGGGGGAGTCGAGCCAAGCCTCCAAACCCTGCGCATTCAGGTCGACGTCAATCGCAAATAGCTGCATCAGCTCCGGCTCGGCGAGCGTCCAGCGCTGACGCTGCGCCTCGGCCAAGACCATCTCGGCAACCCCCTTCCTCAACCGAGCGCTGCGCTCCGCCCCCGTGCCCCGGCGGCGCTCGGCAAGCTCCGCGTGAGCTTCAATCAACCGGTGCAAGTCACTGGCCAGACGAGAGAGATCGCGCACCTGGCCGAAGTGCGTGACGTAGATCGCTTCCGGCCGCAGGGCCAGCATGCGCTCGATGGAGCGGTGCAACGACGGCGGATCGAACTGAGACGGGCTGGTGGTCGGGAACGAAAACTGCCTTCCGTCCCGATCGAGCTCGCGGTAGGACAGGCCGAAGGTGTCGCCGGAGAACAGATGCCCGGTGCGAGCATCGCGCACCGCGACGTGGTGCCGCGCGTGGCCCGGCGTGTCGAGGAATGCGAGCTCGCGGCCAGCGAGCGATACGCTCGCACCCTCGGGCGTTTCGAGCACCCTGTGCGCCGGGACCGGCAGGATGTCGCCGTAGACGCGCCGCGTCGTTTCCTCGCCGTAGATCCGCACTGTCGCCGCCAGGAGACGCCCCGGATCGATCACGTGGCGCGCGCCGCGCGGGTGCACCGTGAGCACCGCGTTGGGGCAGCGCGCCATCAGCTGTCCGGCGCCGCCGGCATGATCGAGGTGCACGTGCGTGAGGACGACGTAGTCGACGTTCTCCGGCGGCACGCCCTTGTCCGCCAGCGCCGCAAGCACGCGCGGCACGCCATGCGCCGTCCCGGTGTCGATCACCGCCGCCCGACCCTGCTCAACGACGACGTGCGCCGCGTTCAGACGCTCGCGCTCGTAGAGCACGTCCACGGCGCTGATGCCCTCGCCGTAGTCGTAGACCCCCTGCATTCAGGACGGCTCGCGCGCCAGGCGGATGCCGCTGAACTGCCAGCGCGCGGCCGCGGGGAAGAAGTTACGGTAGCTCGCCCGGATGTGCGATCGCGGAGTAGCGCAGGAGCCGCCGCGCAGCACGTACTGGTTGACCATGAACTTGCCGTTGTATTCGCCCACCGCGCCCGCCGGCGCGCGGAACCCCGGATACGGCGCGTACGAGCTGCTCGTCCATTCCCAGGCGTCGCCGAAGAACTGCCCGCCCTTCGCCGCACCCAGGGGCGCAGGATGCAGACGCCCGCTCTCGAGGAAATTCCCCGTTACCTCGCGCGCCGCGGCGACGATTTCCCATTCCGCTTCGGTCGGCAGGCGCGCCCCGCACCAGCGCGCGTAGGCATCGGCCTCGTAATAACTGACATGGGTCACGGGTTCGTCGGGCTCGATCGCGCACAGCCCTTCGAGCGTGAACTGGCGCCAGCCGCCCTCGCCCTCGATCCAGTACAGCGGCGCCTCCCAGCGCTGCGAGCTCGCGACGTCCCAGCCCTCGGAAAGCCACAGCTCGGGGCGCCGGTAGCCGCCGTCAGCGATGAACGCCTGGTACTCCGCGTTGGTCGCCAGCCGTTCGGCGAGCTCGAAGTCGCCGACGAACACGCGGTGGCGCGGCCGCTCGTTGTCGAACGAGAACCCGGCGCCGTCGTGCCCGATCTGGCGCACGCCGTCGGGCAGCGACGTCCAGCGCATCGGCGCCGGGCTCGCGCTCGTGCGTTCGCGCGCCTCCTGGTAAGCGGGAAACGTCGGATTACGCGACAGCGCGTGCTTCAGGTCGGTGAGGATCAGCTCCTGGTGCTGCTGCTCGTGGTGCAGACCGAGCTCGATCGTGTCGGCGAGCCGGGCGGCCCGCGCCGGGTCGCGCGCGACGAGCGCGTGCATGCGCTCGTCCACGCTCGCGCGATACGCCAGCACTTCCTCGAGCGACGGCCGTGACAGCAGCCCGCGCTCGGGGCGCGGATGGCGGGCGCCGACCGCAACGTAATACGAATTGAACAGCACGCGGAACTCCGCACGGTAGGGCGCGAAATCCGGCAACGCGGGCTCGAGCACGAAGGTCTCGAAGAACCAGGCGGTGTGGGCGAGGTGCCACTTGACCGGGCTCGCATCGGGCATCGATTGCAGGGCGCAGTCCTCCGCCGAGAGCGGCGCCGCCAGGGCGCGCGTCTGCGCACGCACCCGCTCGTAGTCGAGGAGCAGGCTCTCGAGCCTGGCGACCGGATGCGCGGCGACCCGGGGCTTGCGAGCGAAGTGCATGGGCCCTCCTTGCGGGAACCGGCATCATTACACCGCCCGTCCGCGCGACGCAACCGCAGTCTCGGACTGTAGAATGGGACGCCATGAAGATCTCGCACCTGCGCCACGAGTACATGCGCGCGGGTCTTTCCGAAGCTGACGCGCACGCCGATCCGCTGGAGCAGTTCCGCCGCTGGTTGCAGGAGGCGCTCGACGCCCACGTGCCGCTCGCCAACGCGATGACGCTCGCCACCGTGACGCCCGAAGGCACCCCGGCGGCGCGCATCGTGCTGCTGAAGGGGCTCGAGGACGGCGGCTTCGTGTTCTACACCAACTACGCTAGCCGCAAGGGGCGCGAGCTCGCTGCGCGTGCCGATGCGTGCGTCGTGTTCCTGTGGTCCGAGCTCGAGCGCCAGGTCCGCATCGAGGGACGAGTGACGAAGGTGGCGGCGACCGATTCCGATGCCTACTACGACAGTCGGCCGCTCGGCGCGCGGCTCTCGGCCTGGGCTTCAGAGCAAAGCGAGCGGGTGGGCGATCGCGCCGAGCTGGAGCGCGCGCTCGAGGCCGCCGAACGGCGCTTCGGTGAGCGGCCGCCGCGCCCGCCGCACTGGGGCGGATACTTCCTGCGGCCCTCGGCGATCGAGTTCTGGCAAGGACGCGCCAACCGCCTGCATGACCGCCTGCTGTATCGATCGCATGGATCGGGCTGGACCATCGAGCGTCTCGCTCCCTGACGCCGTGCTGGACTTCCTCAGGCGCGCCGGGCTCGCGGCTCCTAGCGAGACGCCGCGCGCGCTGCCGCTCGCGGGCGGCGTGTCTTCCGACATCTGGCGCGTCGAGCTCGCGGGCGGCACGCTGTGCGTCAAGCGCGCGCTGCCGCGCCTCAGGGTGGCGCAGCTCTGGGAAGCGCCGGTCGGACGCAACCGTTACGAGCGACTCTGGATCGAGACGGCGAACCGCATCGTTCCCGGCGTGGCGCCGCGCGTGCTCGCCGCCGACGACGCGGCCGGCTGCTTCGCGATGGAGGACCTGGGTTCGCTGCCGTTGTGGAAGAGCGAACTCGCCGCGGGGCGCGCCGACGAGCGTTTCGCGCGCGCGGTGGGCGAGCGCCTCGGACGGATCCACGCCGCCACCGCGGGCGACGCAGCCATCGCCGCGCAGTTCGCCACCGACGCGAGCTTCCATGCGATCCGGCTCGAGCCCTATCTCGTCGCCGCCTCGCGCGTGCACCCCGATCTGGCGCCTCAACTGCTCGCGCTCGTCGAGCGCACCGCGCGCAACCGGATCGCGCTGGTGCACGGCGACGTCAGCCCGAAGAACATCCTGGTCGGCCTGGCGGGCCCGGTGCTGCTCGACGCCGAATGCGCCTGGTACGGCGACCCGGCGTTCGACCTCGCGTTCTGCCTCAACCACCTGCTGCTCAAGTGCCTGTGGGTGCCTGCAGCGAGCGAAGCATTCCTGGCGTGCTTCGATTCGCTCTTTCTTTCCTATTTTCAGAAATGCTCGTGGGAAAAGGTCTCTGAACTCGAAGCGCGCGCGGCCTCGCTCCTTCCCGGCCTGCTGCTCGCGCGCGTCGACGGCAAGTCGCCGGTGGAGTACCTGACCGAAGCGGCGCACAAGGAGCGCGTACGGCGCGTGGCGCGCGCGCTGCTCGCCGCCCCGCCCTCGCGCCTCGTGGACGTTCGCGACGCATGGCGAAGATCCTGAACGTCCACGGCCGGCGCGTCTGGGATTCGCGCGGCCGGCCCACGGTAGAAGCCGAGGTGGTGGTCGGGCGCGGCTCGACACCGCTCGCCACCGGCCGCGCGATCGCGCCCTCGGGCGCCTCCACCGGCTCCGGCGAAGCGAAGAGCATCGACGTTCCCGCGGCGGTGGACCACATCAACGGCGTCATGCGCCAGTCGCTGCTCACCGCCCGGGTCGAAGACCAGCAGGCGATCGACCGCAAGCTGATCGAGCTCGACGGCACGCGCGACAAGAGCCGGTTGGGGGCGAACGCCATCGTCGCAGTGTCGCTCGCCTGCGCGCAGGCCGCGGCTGCCGCGGCGAAGAAGCCGCTGTGGCGTTACCTCGCCGGCGACAAGCCGGTCGCGCTGCCGGTGCCGCAGATCCAGATCTACGGCGGCGGCGCGCACGCGCGCGGCCGCGTCGACATCCAGGACTACATGCTGGTGTGCACCGGCGCCGGCAGCTTCGCCGAGGCGCTCGACTGGACCGCCGAGGTCTACCGCGCCGCCGGGGCGCGGCTCGCGCGACGCAATGCGCTCACCGGAGTCGCCGACGAAGGCGGCTACTGGCCCGCATTCAAATCGAACGAGGAAGGTCTCTCGGAGCTCGTCGGTGCGATCACCGATGCGGGGCTCGAGCCGGGGCGCGATTGCGCGATCGCGCTCGACGTCGCCGCAACCCAGCTCTACCGCGGCGGGCGCTATCACCTTTCGCTCGAGAACCGGTCGCTCTCGGCCGAGCAGATGCAGGCCATGCTGCTGCGATGGCTCGATGCCTACCCGATCGTCTCGATCGAGGACCCGTTCGCCGAGAACGACATCGCGGCGATGAAGGCCTTCACCAAGGCGGCCGGCGCCCGCGCGCAGATCGTCGGCGACGACTACTTCGTCACCAGCGAACAGAAACTGCGCGCTGCCGACGGCGCCTGCAACGCCGTGCTGCTCAAGCCCAACCAGGTGGGGACGCTTACCGAGACCCGCGCCGCGTGGCTTGCCGCGCGCGAGCTCGGCTACGGCGCCATCGTCTCGGCGCGCTCGGGCGAGACCGAGGACGTCGCCATCGTCCACCTCGCCGTCGGCTGGGGCGTGCCGCAACTGAAGGTAGGCAGCTTCTCGCGCTCCGAGCGCATGGCGAAGTGGAACGAGGGCCTGCGCATCGAAGAGTCCCTCGGCACCCGCAAGCTCCTCTACCCCGCGCGGCGCTTGTTCGCGCGCTTTAAGTCCTGAACGGCACGATTCCGACGGCCCCCCGATCGGTGCGGAGTTCAGGCACGCCCCGATCAGGCGGGTTTCGCTCCCACTCGCGACTTGTCGAGCACCGTCATCGCCGAGGCGACGACGCTCGCGAC
>JBAUTZ010000259.1:0-1649 GCA_049582445.1 Burkholderiales bacterium | reverse complement strand
CGGCGCGTGAGCAGGACCACGTGAACGCGATCGCGCTCGCGATCGAGGGCAATCTGGTCGCTGCGCTGGCCGCGACGCGCGCGCACCTCGCCGTGCATCCCCGGGACGCGATGGTGCTCGCGCCGGCGACCGGAGTGTTCGGCCTGATCGGCTTCAGCGGTCGCCAGACCCGAGAGCAAGAGCTGTACGACTTCCTCGCCGGCCTGGCCCCTCATTACGGCGACGACTGGTGGTTCCGGTCGGCGCTTGCCTTCGCCGCCTGCGAGTGCGGTCACCTGGACGAGGCGGAGACGCTCATCGGCCGCAGCATGGCGACTCAGCCCCGAAACCCGCACGGCGCGCACATCATGGTCCATGTGCTCTACGAACGAGGCGAACACCGCGCCGCGCTCGACTACCTCGAGCACTGGATGCCAGCCTACCCGAGGCAAGGGCTGATGCATTGCCATCTTTCCTGGCACGTGGCCCTCGCTGCGCTGGCGCTGGGCGACCTGCCACGCGCGTGGCGCACGTACCGCGAGGGCGTACATCCCGGCGGTTCCTGGGGCCCGCCGCTAAACGTCGCGACGGACGCGCCGTCGTTCCTGTGGCGCGCGGAGCTCGCGGGCGAGCTGCGCCACCCGCAGCTTTGGGCCGAGGTGCGCGATTACGCCGTGACGAATTTTCCGAAGGCGGGCACTTCGTTCGCCGACGTGCACGTTGCGCTTGCCTGCGCCGCCAGCGGCGACACGGCGAACTTCGAGCGCCTGTTGAAGGAACTGCGCGAGCGCGAAGCCGCCGGACGGCTGCCGCCCGGAAGAGTGGTGCCGAGGCTCGCGGAGGCGTTCGCCGCCTACGCGAAAAGCGACTGGCAGCGGGCGATCGAGCTGCTCGAGCCGATACTGCCCGAAGCGGTGCGCATCGGCGGCAGCCGCGCGCAGCGCGATATCGTCCTCCTGACCTTGCGCGCGGCGTGCGTGCAGGCGGGGCGCACACCGCCCCAAGTTTCCGCGCGAGAGGGCTATCCGTGAAGCTGAGCAGGTTCATTCCCGTCATTTTGCTCGTCGCTGCCCCGGCGTTCGCGCAGGAGACGAAGACCGTGTTCCTCGAGGAGCTGACCTGGACCGAGGCGCGCGACGCGATCCAGTCGGGCAAAACGACCATCCTCATTCCCGTCGGCGGCACCGAGCAGAGCGGCCCCGACGTCGCGCTCGGCAAGCACAATGCTCGCGTCAGGGTGCTCGCAGAGCGCATCGCTGAAGGCCTCGGCAACGCACTCGTCGCGCCGGTCATCGCCTACGTGCCCGAGGGAAGCCTGGTTCCGCCGGGCTCGCACATGCGCTTTCCCGGCACGATCACCGTGTCGCACGGCGCGTTTGTCAGGACGCTCGAATCCGCGGCGAACAGCTTCAAGATCCACGGCTTCAGGAACGTCGTGTTTCTCGGCGATCACGGCGGCTACCAGGGTGACCTCAGGCGGGCCGCCGAGCGGCTGAACGCGGCCTGGGCGGGCAGCGGTGCGCGCGTCCTCGTCCCGCCCGAGTACTACGCGGCGAGCACGAAGGGCTTTGCGCGTATCCTGCGCGAGCGCGGCTACGCGGACGCCGAGATCGGCACGCACGCCGGCCTCGCGGACACGTCGCTCGAGCTGGCGGTCGCGCCGCAGATGG
>JBAUTZ010000258.1:0-3425 GCA_049582445.1 Burkholderiales bacterium | reverse complement strand
CCACGCCGCCCGAGGTGCAGTGGCGGCGCGTGCTCGACATGGAGGTCGGCGAGTACCCGCAGGTCCAGCGCGCCTTCGTGCCCGTCGGCTGCATGCATTGCGCCGATCCGCCGTGCATGCACGTCTGTCCTTCGACCGCGACGCGTCAGCGCGCCGACGGCATCGTCACCATCGACTACGATCTGTGCATCGGCTGCGCCTATTGCGCGGTCGCCTGTCCCTACCAGGCACGTTACAAGACCGACGAGCCGTCGTTTGCCTACGGCGCGCCGATGCCCTCCGAACAGCAGCAGTACGACCCGCGCCGCATCGGCGTCGCCACCAAGTGCACCTTCTGCTCGGACCGCATCGACGCGGGCCTCGAAAAGGGCCTCAAGCCGGGAGTCGACCACGAGGCGACGCCGGCGTGCGTGAATTCGTGCATCGCCAAGGCGCTGCACTTCGGTGACGTCGAGGACCCGGCCAGCAACGTGTCGCAGCTGCTGGCCGAAAACCAGTTCTTCCGCATGCACGAGGAGCTCGGCACCGAGCCGGGCTTCTACTACCTGTGGGACCGCGCGCGATGAGCTACGGCCCGAAGCCCTGGCTGCAACGGCACTGGGATGTGCGCGCGGCGACGAATTTCACCCTCGGCGGCACCGGCGCCGGACTGCTCGTCGCGACCGCGCTCGCCACAGTCGCCGCGCCGGGCTGGAAACCGGAGCTGGCCGTCGGCCTCGGGCTGATCGCCGCCGGCCTCGGCGCGGTCTGGCTCGAAATCGGACGCAAGCTGCGCGCGGTGCATGTGTTCTTCAATCCGTGGACGTCGTGGATGACGCGCGAGTCGTTCGCGGCGCTGGTCGTGTTCGCGCTCGGGGCGGTGGCACTCGCGCTCGGCCGGCCATCGATCGCGCAGGCCACCGGGCTCGCCGCGCTCGCCTTCGTCTTTTGCCAGGGGCGGATCCTGCGAGCCTCGAAGGGAATTCCGGCCTGGCGCACGGCAGGCATCACGCCGCTGATCATGGCGACCGGCCTCGCCGAGGGCTCCGGCCTGTATATGATCCTCACCGCCGGGGGCGGGGAAACCCGCGCCCCGCTCCTTCTGTTCGTGCTGGCGATCGTCGCCCGCGCTTTCGCCTGGCGCGGCTACCGTGCCAACCTCGGAAAGGGCGCGCCGCTCCGCGCGCTCGAGCCGAGCGCGAAGTGGCTGCTCAATGTCGGCGCGCTTGCGCCGTTCGTAGTGCTCCTGCTGGCGCACTTCGTCGCGCCGCAGCTTGCGCCCGCGGCGGCGATGCTTGCCGGCGCTGCCGCGCTGGCGGCCGGCTGGCACTTCAAATTCACGCTCGTTACCCGCGCGGCATTCAACCAGGGATTCGCGCTGCCGCGACTTCCGGTGCGCGGCGGCCGATAGACAGGAACCTCGACCATGAACGCATTGCTGCAGCAGCGCTACGCCAAGGTCCATCACCGCTCGGGCGCAAAGCGCCCGGCGAAGGGGCGAACCTACTATTTCCAGCGCCAGGCGGAGACCATGTCGCGCGACGAACTGCGCCGGCTCCAGCTGCGCCGGCTGCGCGCGATGTTGAAGGATGCCTACCGGAACGTCGCGCTGCACCGTACGCGCATGAATGCAGCCCGCGTCAAGCCCGAGGACGTGCGCTCGCTCGAGGACCTGCAGCGCCTGCCTTTCACGGTCAAGAGCGACCTGCGCGACCAGTATCCGTTCGGCATGTTCGCCCGGGCGCTCGAGAGGATCGCGCGCCTGCACGCGTCCTCCGGCACCACGGGAAAGCCGACCGTGGTCGGCTACACGCACAAGGACATCGACACCTGGTCCGAGCTGATGGCGCGCTCGATGGCCTGCGCGGGGGTGCGGCCAGGGGACGTGGTGCACAACGCGTACGGCTACGGCCTGTTCACGGGCGGGCTGGGCGCACATTACGGCGCGGAGCGCCTCGGCGCGACGGTGGTGCCGATGTCCGGCGGCGCCACCGAGCGCCAGGTAGTGCTCCTCAAGGACTTCGACGCGCGCGTTTTGTGCTCGACTCCGTCCTACGCGCTCAATATCGCCGAGGTCGCCGAGCGCGACGGGGTCGACCTGCGCAAGGGTCGCCTGGAAATCGGCTTGTTCGGCGCCGAGCCGTGGAGCGAGGCGATGCGCCGCGAGATCCAGATCCGCCTGGGCATCAAGGCGGTCGACCTGTACGGCTTGTCGGAGATCATGGGTCCGGGCGTGGCCGTCGAATGCGACGCGCAGGACGGTCTGCATGGCTGGGAAGACCACTTCCTGTTCGAAGTGATCGATCCTGACACTGGCAAGCCGGTGTCCGATGGGCACGCGGGCGAGCTGGTAATCACCACGCTCACCAAGGAGGCGCTGCCGATGATCCGCTATCGTACGCGCGACATCACGCGCATCAGCACCGACCGCTGCAGCTGCGGGCGCACCCACCTGCGGCTGAAGCGCATTACGGGGCGCAACGACGACATGCTGATCATCCGCGGGGTGAACGTCTATCCGTCGCAGATCGAGGCGGCGCTGGTCGGGTTACCGGATCTCGCGCCGCACTATCAATTGGTGGTGTCGCGGCACGGGAACATGGACGAGCTCGGGGTCGAAGTGGAAGCCGCACCCTCGCTGCCGTCCAACGACGCCGCCTATCGCGAGCTTGCCGAGCGCGTGCGCTACCAGATCAAGTCTCTCGTCGGCGTGACGACCGACGTCACGGTGAAGAAACCCGGCGAGGTGCCGCGCTCCCAGGGCAAGGCAGTGCGCGTGAGGGACCTGCGACCCAAGCTCGCATGATTCCCGCAGCCGGGGCGTTCACCGCCGGCGCGCGCAGCCGTCTGTTGCCGGCGTCGGTGCCGCTGCGCTACTTCGGCGCGGCGGTTCTGTTCCATGCGCTCGCCTGGGGCGTGCTGCTCGCGTATCCCGGAGAGCTGGCGCGCTTCGCCTCCTACGGCGGTCTGGGACCGGGGCTCGCCGCGCTTCATCTCGTTACGCTCGGAGTGCTCGCGATGACGGCGGTCGGCGCAACGCTGCAACTCCTGCCGGTAGCGACGCGCCAGGCGGTGCGCTCGGTCGCCGCAGCGAAGCTCGTGTGGTGGCTCCTTGCCCTCGGGGTCGCCCTGTTCGCGGCCGGCGCGGCCGCCTACCGCCCGCAGCTTCTAGGAGCGGGGGCCACGGCCGTGGTCGTCGCGCTGGGAATCTACGGCTGGCTGCTGTACGAGAACCTGAGACACGCGCGCGGCATGCGTGCAGTGGTGGCACACGGCTGGGGTGCCCTCGCCGCCCTCGCGCTCCTCGCCGCGAGCGGGCTCGCGCTGGTGGCGCACTATGAGCACGGCCTGGCGCTCGATCGGGGCGCGATCGCCGCCGCGCACCTCGTGCTCGCCGCGTACGGGTTCATGGGGCTGCTCGCGCTCGGCCTGTCGCAGTTCCTGCT
>JBAUTZ010000257.1:0-2637 GCA_049582445.1 Burkholderiales bacterium | reverse complement strand
CCCGACCAACCCCCTCCGCCCGACCAGCCTCCTCCACTCGACCAGCCACCGCCGCGCCCCATCGTATAGAAACCCGAGCCACGGCCCGGGAGGGCCGCGAGGAACGTGACGATCCCCGCGAGCACCGCGACCAGCAGCCCCGCGACGGCCCAGCCGTAGAGCGCGACCGCAACGCCGGCAAGACCCGCCGCTGCGGCGCGCCCGAGAAACGCGCCGAGCACGTACGCCACCGCGACCGCCGCGAATCCTACGAACATCAACCCCTGCATCGCATCGCCCGTATTCGATGGACGCGGCGCCGGCGCCGGCAGCGGCTCACCGCTCACCAGACGCGCGAGCGCATCTACGCCGCCGCTCAGGCCGCCGTAGAAGTCGCCGGCGCGAAAGCGCGGCACGATGACCTCGTCGATCACGCGCCAGGCGATCGCATCCGGAATCACGCCCTCCAGGCCATAGCCGACTTCGATGCGCACGGTACGGTCGTTCTTCGCCACGAGCAGCAGCGCGCCGTCGTCGACGCCCTTGCGGCCGAGCTTCCAGCGCTCGGCAACGCGGATCGAGTACTGCTCGATCGTCTCGGGGCGCGTGCTGGGAACGATCAGCACCGCGACCTGGCTGCCTTTTTTCGTCTCGAGCGCGGCAAGCCGCGCCTCGAGCGACGCCTTCTGCTCGGCGGTCAGCGTCCCGGTGAGGTCGGTGACGCGCGCCTGGAGCGGCGGCACCGCCACTTGGGCACGCGCCCAGCCGCCAGCGCCCGCCGCGAGCGCAAGGCACACGGCGACGACCCAGCGCAGCATGTCAGGGCTTCTGCCTCGAGAAATCGACCTTCGGCGGCGCCGCGATCGCCTTCTCGTCCGGCACCGAGAAGTTCGACTTGACCTTGTAGCCGAACATCATCGCCGTCAGGTTGGTGGGGAACTGGCGTGCGAGTACGTTGTACTCCTGCACCGCCTTGATGTAGCGCCCGCGGGCAACCGTGATGCGGTTCTCGGTGCCCTCGAGCTGCGCCTGCAGCTCGCCGAACTGCTTGGTGGCGGTGAGCGTGGGGTAGTTCTCCGCCACTGCGAGCAGCCGGGTAAGCGCGCCGCCGAGGCGCGCCTGCGCGTCCTCGAACTTCTTGAACGCCTCCGGATCGTTGACCAGCTCGGGCGTCGCCTTGATCTGACCCACCGCGGCGCGCGCGTTGGTCAGCTCGGTCAGCGTACTCTTCTCGAAATCGGCCGCGCCCTGGACGGTGGCCACCAGGTTCGGAATCAGGTCGGCGCGCCGCTGATAATTGTTGAGCACCTCCGACCAGGCGGATTTCACCTGCTCGTCGAGCCTCTGGAAGTCGTTATAGCCGCAGCCGCCGAGCGTGAGCGTCAGTACGGCGAGCAAGACCGGAAGAATTCTGCGCATGATCGCTCCTCGCGTTGGATGGACGGTTGGTTAAGTGGGGTCGGCGCGCGCCGCCTGCAAGTCCGTGACGGTACGCCGCGCGAACAGCAGGTCTTCCCAGGCTTTCGCCTTGTCCGGGAGATTCCTGAGCAGGTAGGCCGGGTGGTAAGTGACGACGAGCGGCACGCCGGCGTAGCGGTGCACCGTGCCGCGCAGGCTGGCGATGGTGGCGTCGGTCGCGAGCAGCGTCTGCGCGGCGAAGCGGCCCATCGCCACGATCAGCTTCGGCCGGATGAGCGCGATCTGGCGCAGCAGAAACGGCGTGCACTGCGCGACCTCGGCCGGCTCGGGGTTGCGGTTGCCCGGCGGGCGGCACTTGAGCACGTTCGCGATGTATACGTTCTCGCCTCGCCGCAGCTCGAGCGCCGCGAGCATGTTGTCGAGCAGCCTGCCGGCCTGGCCGACGAAGGGCTCGCCGAGGCGGTCTTCCTCGGCGCCCGGCGCCTCGCCTACCAGCAGCCACGCCGCCCGCTCGTCGCCCACGCCGAACACGGTCTGGGTGCGCGTCGCCTGCAAGCCGCAGGCAGTGCACGCGGCCACCGCCTGCTTGAGCTCCTGCCAGTCCATTTTCAGGATCCGCGTCTCCCGATCTTCCCCCTCGACCGCGGACTTCCTCAGACGCCACACCGGCGCAAGGCCCATCTCCTCCAGGACTTCGCTGCGGCGGCTCACAGCACGATCGACAGCACGAGCGCGTCTTCGCGCCCCTCTTGCGCCGGGTAGTAGCCGCGCCGCACCCCGACTCTCCGGAAGCCGAAGCGCCGGTACAGGGCAAGCGCGCCGAGGTTGCTCGGCCGCACTTCTAGAAACAGCGTGCGCGCACCCAGCTCGCGCGCCAGACGCATTACCTCGCCGAGCAGCGCCGTGCCCTGGCCCTTGCGCTGATGCGCGGCGGCTACCGACAGGTTAAGCAGGTGCGCCTCTCCCGGCGCGACCATCAGCACGAAGTACCCGATCAGCGCGCCGCCGCTGCGCAGCGTGAAGCACTGGTAACGGGCGCGGAGCGAATCGGCGAAATTGCCGCGTGTCCACGGATGCGAGTAGATCGCGCTCTCGACTGCCGCCACGTCGGCGAGGTCGGCATCGCGCATCGGCTCGAGGCGGGGCGTTTGCTTGAGGACTGCACTCATCTGCTGCCGCGTTCCTGCGTGGTGAGCGCCACCTTGTTGCGCACGTACAGCGGCGCGGCGAGCGCCGCAT
>JBAUTZ010000256.1:0-1923 GCA_049582445.1 Burkholderiales bacterium | reverse complement strand
GCATTACCTCCTCAGCTTCACGGCGGGCGTGCTACTGGGGGTCGTCGCGTTCGACATCCTGCCCGAGATCTTCGGGCTGGCGCAGCAGCACCGGCTCGATCCGGGCGGCGCGATGATCGCGCTGGTGGTCGGTTTCCTGCTGTTCCACGGCCTGGAGCGGTTCCTGCTGGTGCACCACGTGCACGAGGCGGACTATCCCGAGCACCACCATCCCAAGGTCGGCATGCTGTCGGCGCTGGCGCTGATCGGCCACAGTTGCATGGACGGCGTGGCGATCGGTCTCGGCTTCCAGGTCGCGCCCGCCGTCGGTGTCGCGGTGGCGCTGGCGGTGATCGCGCACGACTTTTGCGATGGACTGAACACGGTCGGCCTGATGCTCGCGCATCGCAACACGACCCTGCGGGCATTCGTCATGCTGCTGCTCGACGCGGTCGCGCCCGTCCTGGGCGCGGCGGCCACGCTGCTGTTCAGCGTGCCGGTGCCGGTGCTGCTCCTCTACCTTGGCTTTTTCGCCGGATTCCTGCTCTATATCGGCGCGGCCGACGTCCTGCCGGAAGCGCATTCGAAGAGCCGGGCGGGGGTCACCGCGCGGCTCATCGCGCTCACCTGCCTCGGCGCCGCCTTCATCTTCGTCGTCGTGCGCCTCGCCGGCTAGAAATCAGAAGGAGGCGACGGCGTAGACCGTGGGACCGTTGAACTTGTAACGAACGGCGCCGTTGTAGCTGGACTTGGTTACCGTCAGGTCGTAGTCCACGTAGCGGTAGCCCGCGCCGATGCCGAAGTTCCGCGTAATCCGGTAGTCGATGCCGGCGGTGAAGTTCTTCAGCGAACCATCGTAATCGTTGTAGTTCAAGGAAAAGTAATCCAGTCGCCCGGAGAGCAGCCACCGCGGCGAGAAAGCGTACGCGCCATAAAGCCCGATCGTCGGCAGCGGCGCCAGCGTATCTCCCGTTTGCCCCCCCACTCCGGATGCAGAAAGCGAGGTGGTGAAATCCGTGACGAACAATCCGAGCGCGGCGCCCAACTCGGCCTGGTTGTTCTTCACGAACGAATAGCCGCCGCTCAACCGGTAGACGGTCGACTCAAATTTCGCGTCGACGACCGTGTTGATGGGGTAGGTCTTGTCGCCCCAATTGATGGTGCGGTTGATCGCCCTCGAGTTGGAGCGATCCAGCGCAAAGTACTCGAACTCGATTTTCCAGCGCTCGCCGAGCCGCACGCCGGCGAGAAAGGATCCCAGGGTCTGGCGGTCGGAGAATCCGAGGTCGTCTTCGAAGCTTACCGATGACCCGACGGTACCCGCCGAGTTGTTCAGGCTCGCGGAGGTGTCCACCGACGGAATGAACGCGCCGAGCTGGAACGTCCAGGTGTCCTGCAGCGCCGGATGAACCGTCCAGGTCGACGCCTGCGCGGCCGCCAGGCCGGAAGCAAGGATTCCCACCAGCAACGAACCGACTTGCACCGCAAGGCGGGTGCGGACCCGCATTGAAATCGTGCCTGCGCCTTTAACGCCGCTCATTGGAAAGCTCCCTGTTGTTTGGTCGAAATCACAATCCCCAATAGTGCTATCTATAGCCTGTTGCGGTAGCCTGGACTTGATCCAAGTCAATAGCCCCGGCGCCCCACCAGGTCGACGAGCGCCGACATGCCGGCGTGGCCCCGTCCCTCCTGGATCTCGCTGTCGTGCTCGGCGAGATGCAGGATCTCCAGCGCGGCGAACTGCCCGCGCAGCAAGTCCGCGGTATAGAGGTTCTCGGCTACGCCTGGGCCGCCGGTCTTGTACTCGAGCTGGCGCGGCGTATAGCCCTGCAGCAGCAGCAGTCCGCCCGGGGCAAGGGAGCGCATCATGCCGGCGAAGATCCGCGCACGCTCCGCGGGCGAGGCGAACTGGATGAAGATCGCCACCACCAGGTCGTAGGTCGC
>JBAUTZ010000255.1:0-3622 GCA_049582445.1 Burkholderiales bacterium | reverse complement strand
GCGCGGAGCGCCGCAAGCTCGGCCTCGAGCGCCGAGCGCCCCTTGACGCGCTCGCGCTCCCAATCGGCGAGCCGCCCCTCGAACTGGCTGCGTAGTCGATCGGCTTCCTCTCGCACGCTCTTCGCATCGCTCATCGACTTGTCGATCGCCGCGCGGCGGCGGTCGATGGCGGCCAGCACCGGACGGTAGAGGAACCGGTGCAGGATCCACACCAGCACGGCGAAATTGACGAGCTGGAGGATGAAGCTGGTGGTGTCGATCTGCATGGCGTCACTTCAGAACGAATTCGAGCAGCGGGTTGCGGAACAGCACGATCAGCACGATCACCAGCACGTAGATCGCCAGCGATTCGATCATCGCCAGCCCGATAAACAACGTCCGCGTGATGGCGCGTTCTGCCTCGGGCTGGCGCGCGAGCGCATCGAGCGCCTGCGTGATCGCTCGCCCCATCGCCAATGCAGGCAGCATCGCGCCGAGCGCCATGGCGAGCAGCGCGCCGGCGGTAGATACGACGACGAGCAGTCCGGTTGCGGTCATGGTTTTGACTCCTTTCTTTCCTTGGTGAGCTGTTGTGACTGGATGCCGCCCGCGATGTAGACCAGCGCGAGCATGCCGAAGATGTAGGCCTGGACCAGCGCCTCGACCACGTGCAGGAGCAGGATAGGCACCGGCACGAGGAATCCCGCGACCAGCAGCACCAGCAGCGCGGCCATCTCGAGGCTCGCCATGTTGCCGAACAGGCGCACTGCGAGCGCCACGGTGCGCGACAGCTCGCTCATGACGTGGAAGGGGAACAGCAGCGGGTTGGGCGAGAAGTAGTGCTGCAGGTAGTTGCGCCAGCCCTCTGCACGCACGCCGTACCAGTGCACCGAGAGGAAGACCAGGATGGCGAGCGCCGCGGTGAGCGAAAGATCCCCGGTGGGCGAGTGCAGTCCGGGCACGATGCCCAGCAGGTTCGCGGCCACCAGGAACACCCACAGCGTGCCGACGAACGGCAGCAGCATGCGCGGGCGCTGCGGGTAGACCTCGGCGATCGCGTTCTCGATTGCGAGCACCACGCCTTCGAGCGCGGTCTGCAACATGCCCGGCTGCTCGCCGAGCGAGCGCGTCGCGAGCAGGCTGAACAGCGTCAACGCGAGCATGATTCCCCAGGTAGTCGCGACCGCAGCGCTCACGCCCACCGGCCCGATGAAGAACAGCGCGGTCTCCGGTTCCATCACGGCCTCTCGCGCACGAAGAGGTAGACGTTGACGATGCCGATCGCCACGCCCGCGAGCAGCAGGCTGATGGTCCAGCGCACCGAGTAACCCTCGAGCTGGTCGTCGATCCAGCTGCCGAGATAGGCGCCGCCGAGCACCGGCAGCACGAACAGCAGCGCGAGGCTCCCCAGGTACGCGGTCTGCGCCAGCAGGCTCGGGCGATCGCGCTCGGCGCGGCGCATGCGCTCGGCCTGGCGCTCGACCGTTTCGCGCAGCTTCGACTCGCGGTCCTCGCCCGCCATCTCAGGCCTCGCCGCCGAGGCGCCACAGGCGGCGCACGATCTCGCGCTCCAGCCGGGTGACGCTTTCCTTCAAGCTGCGCAACGCGCTGTCCTCGGCCATCAGCGTGCTGTCGACCGCCGCGGCCACGGTGCGGTAGTCGTCGCCGAGCACGTAACGCCGCGCGCTGAGGAAGAGCTCGCCGTCCACGAAGTACGCCAGCCCACCCGGAAGCGCCAGGTAATGCCAGTCGCCCCCGGCGGTGCGAAAGCGCGCCAGCCCGTAGCCGAGCACGGTCATCATGCGCTCGTGGCCCGCGAGCACGCCGAATGCGCCGGAGGCGTCTCGCGCCACGAAACTCTCCACCCCCTCGACCCGCGCGTACTGCGTCGCCGATTGCAGGTGCAGCGTGAAGGCGGTCACGGCATCGCCCCCCGCATGTAGCACTGGTCCTCGGGTACCGCGTCGTGGTCGCCGCGCAGGAAGGCCTCGCAGTCGGCGAGCGTCTGCTCGAGCGGCACCGACACGCCCGCCATCCCGGTGTGCTCGGCGACCACGTGGAAAGGCTGGCTGAGATACCGCTGCAGGCGGCGCGCGCGCAGCACCACGCGCCGGTCGTCCGCGGACAGCGCCTCGATGCCAAGCATGGCGATGATGTCCTGCAGCTCGTCGTAACGCGCCAGGTGCTCGCGCACGGCGCGGGCCGCCTCGTAGTGCCGGTCGCCGACGATGCGCCGGTCTAGCAGCCGGCTCTGCGAGGAGAGCGGGTCGACCGCAGGGTAGATGCCGCGCCCGGCCTGCTCGCGCGACAGGATCACCAGCGTGTCGAGGTGCGCGAGGATCGCGCTGACCGCGGGATCGGTCATGTCGTCGGCCGGCACGTAAACCGCCTGCACCGAAGTGATGGTGCCGGTGAGGGTCGAAGCGATGCGCTCCTCGAGCTGGGCGACCTCGGTGAGCAGCGTCGGCTGGTAGCCGACCGTGGCCGGCATGCGGCCGAGCAGCCCGGAGATCTCGCTGCCCGCCTGCACGAAGCGGAACACGTTGTCCATCAGCACCAGCACTTCCTTGCCGAGCGTGTCGCGCAGGTACTCCGCATAGGTGAGCGCGGTCGCGCCGGCGCGAAAGCGCACGCCCGGCGACTCGTCCATCTGCCCGAAGACGAGCACCGTGCTCGGCAACACCCCCGCCGCCTGCATCTCCTTCCACAGCTCGTGGGCTTCGCGGATGCGCTCGCCCACCCCCGCGAACACCGACACTCCCTTATGCAGCGAGGCAATGGCGTGCATGAACTCCATGATCAGGACGGTCTTGCCGACCCCCGCGCCGCCGAACAGGCCCGACTTGCCGCCGCGAACGAAGGGACACAGCAGGTCGACCACCTTGATCCCGGTCTCGAGGATCGCTTCGGGCCCCTTCACCTCCGCGAGCGGCGCCGGTGGTTCGGACACGGCTCGCAGCCTGTCGGCGGCGAGCGGCGGCCCGCCGTCGAGCGGTGCGCCGAACACGTCCAGCACCCGTCCCAGGCACTCGCGCGTCACCGGAACGCGCAATGGGCCGCCCGTGCCGTATACCGGCGCGCCGCGCTTCAGGCCCGCGGTGGCATGCAGCGCCACCGCCCGCAGGCGCCGCGCGTCGAGATGGCGGTGCACCTCGAGCAGCCGCGAGTGGCCGTCGAACCGAACACTAAGCGCGTCGTGCAGCGCGGGGAGCGCCCCGCTGCAAGCGACGTCGACCACCGGTCCCGACACCAGCTCGACGACGCCGATCGGCTCATTCCTCGAGGACATGGCGGCCGGGCGCGTCGTAGAGCGTGGGCAGCCCCTTGTCGGGCGCCCCCATCGGCGGCGGCGCGACCGGCGCGCCGGAGCGCGTATCGAGCCAGGCCGCGTATTCCGGCCACCAGGAGCCCCGGCGAATGGGGGTCGCCGCCTGCCAGGTTTCGGGGTCGACGTAGCGGTCGTCGCTGCTGCGCGTCGAAACCCGGTAGCTCGCGCCGGCAAAGCCCCCCGGCGGGTTGACGACGCCTACGTTGTGCCCGCCGCTCGTCAGTAGGAACGTCACTTCGGTGTCGGCGAACAGATTGACCTTGTATACCGAGCGCCAGGGCGAGACGTGGTCCCGCGCCGTGCCGACCGCGAACA
>JBAUTZ010000254.1:0-1822 GCA_049582445.1 Burkholderiales bacterium | reverse complement strand
CAGTTCCCGCAGGCCGGCGCCTTCGGTCTGCGCGGCAAGATGGACAAGTGCACCTTCTGCTCGGGTGGCCCCGAGCCCGACGGCAGCGAGGCCGAGTTCAAGAAATACGGGCGCAACCGCCTCGCCGAGGGCAAGCTGCCGGCCTGCGCCGAGATGTGCTCGACCAAGGCGCTGCTCGGCGGCGACGGCGACGTGATCGCCGATATCTACCGCCAGCGCGTCACGGTGCGTGGCAAGGGCTCAGAGGTCTGGGGCTGGGGCACTGCATACGGCCAGCCACAGGCGACGCCCGCCGCCGGGAGCAAATCATGAGCGCCCGAGTCATGGTTGCGATCGCCGCGGCGCTCACCTGCGTCGCGCTCGCCGGCTGCGGTGAGCGGCCCCAGTCCGAGGCGACCTACAAGCAGGGCAAATACCAGGGCAAGCCCGACACCCTCCCATGGGACAACGCGCCGCTCGCCTACGGCAACAACAAGTGGACCAAGGGTGACAAGAGGAGCTGGGAAGACGAGTTGAAAGGCCGCACCCTGAACCAGAACGAAAACACGCGTATCGGCCAGTAGGCGGCGAGGAGAACGAGATGACCAGGCTATGCAAGCTGTTCGGCGCGCTGCTCGCGCTCGTGGTCTTCGCGCTGCCGCAGGCGGTGCTCGCGCAGCAGGCGAGCGAATCGGCGAAGGCGCAGGTCGAGCGCGGCGCCACGCAACCGGGCAACAACGCGCCCGTCTGGCGCGACGTGAAGTCCGGCGAAAAGAACTACACCAGCCTGCCGGGGCGCGAAATGGGAGTGCTGATTCAGGAACAGTTGCGCTTCCCGGGGCAGAGCGCGTTCGCCACTGCGGGCGAGGCATGGCGCAATTTCCGCAACGGCCCGCTGATTCTCTACGGTGGCTGGCTGCTGGTGATCGTCGCGCTGGTAATCGTTGCCTTTTACGCCGTCAAGGGCGCGATCAGGCTGCACGATAGTCCCACCGGGCGGCTGATCGAGCGCTTCAACAGCCTGGAGCGCATCGCGCACTGGAGCACGGCGATCAGCTTCGTCATCCTCGCGCTCTCGGGGCTGACCATCCTGTTCGGCAAGTTCGTGCTGTTGCCGGTGATCGGTTACACGCTATTCGCCTGGCTCACCGCGCTCTGCAAGAACCTGCACAACTTCGTCGGACCGCTCTTCATCCTGAGCACGCTGCTGATGATCGTCGTCTACGTGAAGGACAATTTCTGGCGCGCCGGCGACGGGACCTGGATCGCCAAGGCCGGCGGCATGTTGACGGGCGAGCACGTGCCCTCGGGGCGCTTCAATTTCGGCGAGAAGGGCTGGTTCTGGGCGGGGGTGGTGCTGCTCGGCATCGTCATGAGCGTCACGGGATTGATCCTGTTGTTCCCGAACTTTGATCAGTTGCGCACCACCATGCAGCAGG
Source organism: Burkholderiales bacterium (assembly GCA_049582445.1). GTDB lineage: Bacteria > Pseudomonadota > Gammaproteobacteria > Burkholderiales > SG8-39 > DAHVFK01. The sequence goes on along the minus strand of JBAUTZ010000254.1, from coordinate 404 downwards.
CGAACGTGATCCACGTTATCGGCGCCGTGGTTTTCATCGCGCTGTCCTTCGGGCATATCTACCTCGGCACGATCGGCGTCGAGGGCGCCTACCAGGCGATGCGCACCGGCTACGTCGACGAGGTGTGGGCGAAGGAGCACCACGAGCTCTGGTACGAGGACATCAAATCTGGAAAGGTCGCCGCGAAATCGACCGGCGCCGCGGCGGGGGCGCCACAGGCGCAGCATTGAGGAAGGGGACTGTCATGAAGCGCATATCGATCGTTTCCGCGTTCGCCGTCAGCCTGGCGCTTGGCGCCTTTGCCGCGCAGGCGAAGCTGCCCCCGGCGCCGCCAATGAGCGACGCAGAGAAGGCGGCGGCGGAGGAGAAAGCGAAGGCCGCCGCAGCGAAGGGCGCGGCGGAGC
>JBAUTZ010000253.1:0-4064 GCA_049582445.1 Burkholderiales bacterium | reverse complement strand
ACGAACGCGCGGTCGTGCTGCAGCGGTCGCGTGCCGAAACCGCCGGGAACGTAGAGCAGGTCGTAGGAATCGAGCGGCTCGCCCACCGAGTCCGCCTCCAGTCGCAGTCCGCGGTCGTCGAGCACGATCTTGCTCAGCGCGCAGACGCGCCATTCGAAATCGTCCAGGATCTTCATCGACTTCAGGCGCGTCACCGGATCGAAGAAGCCGACGAAATCGAGCGCCGTGACCCGGTCGAAGATGACGAAGGCGGCCTTCATGGGTAGTGCGCGCGTGAGGAGTTCATGAAACGGCGAGATAGCCCGCGAGAAGAAAGCCGACCGCCGCCACGGCGAGCGCCAGAAGCGACGTGAGCCAGGGCAGGGGCAGCTGGGGCCGGTCCTGCTCCGGCAGCAGGCGGACATAGCTGCGGTGATTGTGGAGAGCGCCCAGGATCGCCGCGGCGCCGAGGACCACCAGCGAGATGCCGAGCGTGTTCGAGAGCCAATGGGTCTGATGGTCCCCGGCCGAAGCGACGTGCGAGGCCGAGATGAGCGTGAGGAACAGGCCGAACCTCGCCACCACGAATCCGAGCGCGATCACGGTGAGCCCGGAGCGCACCCACGCAAGGAGCGTGCGCTCGGCGGCGAAGTAAACGCGCGGATCCGCGGTCGTCATACAGTTCCGGCTCCGAGCGAATTCATCAAGTCATTCATTGAAAGTGGTCTGGGTCGGTTTCACCGCGCCCCGGCCACGAGTGTAGGCAGCTCTGACATTTCGCGAAAGACGCGATGGGCTCCGGCCATCCGAAGCCTCGCGGGGCTCGTTCTTCCGGAGAAACCGTAGACGGACATGCCCGCAGCGAGCGCGGCGGCGATACCGCTTTCACTGTCTTCCACGACCAGGCAGGTGGCGGGCGGCACGGCGAAGTGGCGAGCCGCGAAAAGAAACAGATCCGGAAACGGCTTCCCGTTCGGGACATCGGCCGAGCTGAACATCCGCCCCTCGAAGCGGCCAAGCAGCGAGGTGATGCCCAAGGTCTTGCGCATCTTCGCGTGCGGGCCGTTCGACGCGATGCAGTAGGGGATCGTCATCCGGTCCAAGGCAGCCACGATACCCGGCACCGGCTTGAGCTCGGCCTCCATCGCGGCGAAGGTTCGGTCACGGTAGTTCGATATGAAGTCCGGCGGCAGCGGCGCCCCGACCAGCTCGGCGACACCCTCGAGGGTGTGGGCAAACGTGTGACCACTGAACCTCTGCGCAACTTCTTCGACTTCCATGGAGACGCCCAGACCATCGAGCATCTCCGTGAGGACCCGGATCGTGATGGGCTCGCTGTCGACGACGACTCCATCGCAGTCAAGTATCAGAAGCTCAAACGGGACCGCGCGGTGGAGCATCCGTCTTACGCTCGTCAGGTCATCCAAGTCCAAACCAGCGCGGTCGGGACAACTTGGAGGGTGGCATTGTCCCAGCCGTGCGGCGAGATCGCCTCGGCCAGTGCGGCGGCGCCGGCGATGACAAGGATCTTCAGGACACCGAAATGCACGATCGTGATGCGCGGGGAGACTGAGGCTACCATTGCCAAGGCGATCGCAGACATGATGAAGACGGCGGCGGAGCCTTCGAGGCTCCGTGTCGCCGGCACCGAGGACCGCGAACGGACCCGGTAGTGATGTCTCCCGAACCTCGTTCCGACCGGCTCTCCGACTGCGTCGCCAAGGCCGGTCACGAGGTAGCCGGCAACCGCGATCGGTCCGAACAGTATGTTGCTCACAAGGCCGCCGACGAGAGTGGCGAAGTAGGGCTCGAGAATGAAGAAGGTCCGGTGTGGCGCGTCCTTCTCCCTGGCGAGCGCCTCGTAGAGGATGTTGCCCGGACCTCGCCAGACGGCGAAGAAGATCGTCAGCGTGCACATGCCTCCGAAGAGGCAGACGGCTGAAGTCCCGAACCTCCATTGGAGCGCGGCGATCGTGCCAAACATCAGGAAGTGAAACACCTTCCTGGTGTAGCCGGTCCTGGTTCCGTTCCGCTTCATTCGCCCGGCAAACCAGAGAACGGCGAACGACCAGGCAAGGCCCATCGGCCCCCCGATGGCGATCGCCTTCCAGGACGGGAAGTTTTCGATGAAGAAAGTCGCGACTCTATCGAGTGCCCAGGTCATCTCATTTCATCTCTGGCCCATCGCACAATGGTCACCGGACGCAAACGAAAACCCCTGGGGGCAACTGGTGCCGGCGGCGCTTACACGCCGAGATAGCGCTGCAGCATTTCCGGTTGCGCCTTGATCTCGCGCGCCGGGCCTTCGTGGACGATATGCCCGTTGGCGAGCATGTAGACGCGCTGTGCGAGGGCCAGCGTCGCTGCGATGTTCTGCTCCACCAGCACGATGGTCTGCCCGGCCGCCGCGAGCTCGTGGCACGCTTGCACCAGGTAGCGCACGATCGCCGGCGCGAGCCCCTCGAACGGCTCGTCGAGCAGGATGATCTTCGGGTCGCGCACGAGCGCGCGCGCGATGGCGAGCATCTGCTGCTCGCCGCCCGACAGGTCGGTGCCGCGGCTGCCGCGCCGCGCCTTGAGCCTCGGGAACATTTCGTAGACGCGCTCCAGCGGCCAGCGCTTGGACGCGGTGAGGCCCGCCAGGATCAGGTTCTCCTCGACGTTGAGGCTGCCGAAGATGCGGCGCTCCTCGTGCACGAGCTGCATGCCGGCGCGCGCGATGGCGTGGCTTTTCTTGCCGGCGATCTCGGCACCGTCGAGCAGGACCGAGCCGGCGCGAGGGGTCACCACCCCCATCAGGCTCTTCAGGGTCGTGCTCTTGCCGGCGCCGTTTCGCCCGAGCAGCGCGACGACCTCGTTCTTCTCGACGTGCAGCGAGACGTCGAACAGGATGTGCGAGTCCCCGTAGTAGCTGTGCAGCCCCTTGACCTCGAGCAGGCTCATGCCTCGGCCGCCTCGTGCACGCCGCCGAGGTAGGCCTCCTGCACCTGGGCGTTGCTCTTGATCTCGTCGGGCGTGCCCTCGACCAGCACGCGGCCTTCCTGCAGCACGGTAATGCGTTCGGCCAGCTCGAACAGCGAGGTCATGTCGTGGTCGATGATGATCATCGTGCGTCCCCGACTGATCGATTTCAGTAGTTTGACCGTCTCGATGCGCTCGCGCGGGCTCATGCCCGCAAGGGGCTCGTCGAGCAGCAGGAGGCTGGGTGAGGAGGCGAGCGCGAGGCCCACTTCGAGCCTGCGTTTTTCGCCGTAGGGGAGCTGCGACACCGGCGTGTCGGGCCGCCGGGTGAGGTTGACGAGCTCGAGCGTGTGCTCGACCTGCTCGCGCAGGCCGGGGATCTTCGACAGGCTGCGCAGCATGTCGAGCCTGAACTTGCCGCGCAGCTCGGCGAGCGCGGCGATCGTGAGGTTCTCGCGCACCGTAAGGCGGTTGAAGAGCTGATTGACCTGGTAGCTCTTGGTGAGGCCGAGCTGGCAGACGTCGGTGACGCTCATGCCGGTGATGTCGCGACCCTCGAAGGCGATCGTGCCGGAGCTCGGCGGCACCTCGCAGGTGAGCATCTTGAAGAAAGTCGACTTGCCGGCGCCGTTCGGCCCGATGATGCCGCGCACCTCTCCCGGGTTCACGCTGAACTCGATGTCGACGTTCGCGGCGATGCCACCGTAGTGCTTGGAGAGGCCCGTCGTCTGCAGGATCGGCCCGCTGAAGCTGCGCGAGGCGTGGTGGCGCACCAGGGTGGCGGATACGGCCGGACCTGATTCGGCAGCGGCGGCGCGCTGTGCCTCCTCTGCAGTTTCGCCGGATGCAATCGCTTCGTCTTTCGGCTCCGCGGGCTTCTCGCTCCCGGTCGCGAGACCGTACAGGGCGCGGATGGCACCGATCAGGCCGTGGCGGAGGAAGAAAACGAGCAGCACGAAAACCACCCCGAGCACCAGCTTCCAGGTGGCCCCGAGCTTGAGCGTCTCCTGCAGGAAGTCCTGCAGGAAGAGCCACACCGAAGCGCCCAGCAACGGCCCGAACAGCGAGCCGATCCCGCCGATCGCGGTCTGCATGATCAGCTGCCCCGAGGTGTCGAACATGAA
>JBAUTZ010000252.1:0-1688 GCA_049582445.1 Burkholderiales bacterium | reverse complement strand
GGGCCCAGGAGCGAAAGCGCGAACCGAAGGAAGCGGCGAAATACCTCGCGCTCGCAAAGAAGGCCAGCGTGGATTACGGCTGGATCATGCCCCAGTCCGCAAAGTCGGTCGACGCGGGGCCCGCGATCCGGGACCTGGTCGAGGGGCTGGTCTCGCTGGGCGTGCCGATCGACACCCGGGACAACAACGGCGACAGCGGCCTGACGCTCGCGGCCGATCTGGGCAATGTCAAAGCAATCGATATTCTGGCGAAATACGGCGCGAGTCTCGAGGCCGCCGACAACAATGGCCGCACGGCTCTGATCAACGCTGCATACAAGGGCCACGTCGAAGCCGTCAAGGCCCTCGCCGCGCACGGAGCGAAAGTGAACGCGCTCGACTCCAACGGCGCGTCCGCGCTGGGCCTGGCGGTAACCAACCGCGACCAGCGGATGCTGCTCACGCTGCTGTCGCTCAAGGCGAACCCGAACTTGGGCAATCCCGCGACGGGGTTCACCCCGCTCATGGGCGCGGCGCTGGTCGACGACATGCCAATCGCGCGCCTGCTGATCGATGCCGGCGCCGACCCGAACGCGGTCATTAAGGACAATAATCACCTGACCGCGGCAGACTTCGCCGATCAGCGGGGAGACAAGGAGTTGGCGCGCTATCTGCGCGAGCAAGGGGAAAAGCGAAGACAGTCCGGAGCGCACGCCTGAGGCGGGCGACGTCAATACCAACCTCCGGCGCGCGCCCGGGGCAAGTGCTTGCGAGGTCGGCGACTCAGGGCTGAGGCTTCCCCGGATCGTTCCTGTACGTGAGCAGACGGTCGGTTTCGCGTTTAACGACGGCGTAGCACTCGCATACCCGTTGTTCCAGCTTTGGCCTATCCAGCACGGTGATGTGGCCGCGCTGGTAATTGATCAGTCCCGCTTCCTGCAGATGTCTCGCTGCCTCGGTGACGCCCTCGCGCCGCACGCCCAGCATGTTCGCGATGAGCTCCTGGGTCATGCGGATCGCGTTGGAGGGCAATCGGTCCAGGCTCAGCAGAAGCCAGCGGCACAGTTGCTGCTCCACCGTATGGTGACGATTGCACACCGCGGTCTGCGCCATCTGCGTAATCAGCGCCTGGGTGTAGCGAAGCAGCAGGTGCTGCAGATCCCCGCCGCGCTCGAATTCCCGGTGCAGGATCTTCGCCCCCAACCGGAAGGCGTAACCGGCGCTTTGCACGATCGCACGGCTCGGCGTGCTTCCCCCTCCCATGAATAGTGATATTCCGATCAGCCCCTCGTTGCCGGTGAGCGCGATCTCCGCCGAGGAGCCGTTCTCCATCACATAGAGCAGGGAGACGATGCCTTCGGTCGGGAAATACACGTGCGCCATCCGGCCACCGGACTCATAGACGGCCCAGCCGAGCGGCAGCGGGACAGGCTCCAGGTGCGGCAGCAGCCGCTGATACTCCCCGGCGGGCAACGCCGCGAGCAGAAGATTCCTGGTGGGGGGATGCGGGCTTGCTGCGGCAGGCGTCGCGGTCACGGGTCACCTCGGATTCCCTGGCGCGGAACCGGTCCAAGGATCCGGATGACCAGGGATGCTGTCCGAAAAGTATATTCGCTATGTGCGCTACCGCACAGAAATGCAATGCCGAAGGGGCAATAGTAGCTGCGGCAGACAGTAGGCGTGTGGATCCGAGCGCACTGCTGTTTGTC
>JBAUTZ010000251.1:0-9156 GCA_049582445.1 Burkholderiales bacterium | reverse complement strand
GCGGTACGGCGTTCGGCTCGAACGCTGCGCTCGCGCGGCGCTGCGACACGATCATCACCTCGCTGCCCTCGGCACGGGCGCTCGAGGACGTGGCGCGCGAAATCGCCCGGCGGGGTATTCTCGTAATCGAAACGAGCACGCTTCCGCTCGAAGCGAAGGAGGTTGCGAGGCAGGTGCTCGCGCGCGCCGGCGCGACGCTGCTCGATTGTCCTCTGTCCGGCACCGGCGCTCAGGCGCGCGTGAAGGACCTCGCTGTGTACGCGAGCGGGCCGCGCGCCGCGGTGCGCCGCGCGGTGCCGGTGTTCGAAGGCTTCGCGCGAGCGCACTACTACGTCGGGCCGTTCGGCGCCGGCTCGAAGATGAAGTTCGTCGCCAACCTGCTGGTGGCGATCCACAACGTTTCGGCCGCCGAGGCGTTCGTCCTGGCGATGAAGGCCGGGCTCGACCCGCAGCTCGTCTACAAGGTGGTGGGCGACGGGGCGGGCGGCTCGCGCATGTTCCAGGTGCGCGGCCCGATGATGGTGCGCGGCGACTACCGCGACGCGACGATGAAAGTCGAGGTGTGGCAGAAGGACATGGCGATCATCGCCGATTTCGCCCGCAGCCTCGGATGCCCGACGCCCATGTTCCTCGCGTCGGCGCCGATCTATACCGCGGCGCTCGCCGCGGGGCGCGGCGCCGAGGACACTGCCTCGGTATGTGCGGTACTGGAGCAGATGGCGGGCGTCAAGCGCCGGCGCCGCAAGCCGCGCTAGCCCTGGACCGGCTCGACCCGGCCGCTCGCTGCCGAGCGCACGATCGCCTCGAGCGCCGAGACCGTGGCGAGCATCTCCTCGCGCGGCATCGGATAGGGACGCCCGCCGAGCGCCGCTTCGGCAAACGCCTCGAGGTTGTCGAGCACCGGGCTCGCGGGAGCAATGTCGCGCTGCACGCGTGCGGCGCCGCGACGGCACAGGGTGAACACCCAGCCCTCCGGGCTCTCGGGATGCGCCTTGTCGCGCACCTCGATCCACCCCTTGCTGCCGTAGACCGCGAAGCGGCCATCGAACGGCGTGGCGAGGATCGCGCTGAGCAGCGCATTTCCGCCATCGCGAAAGCCGAGCATCGCGCCGAGCGTGTCGCCATTCACCAGGTGGCTGCCGAGCTGTTTCACGCTGGCGAAGGCGCGCTCGGGCTGTCCCATGATGGCGACCGACAGGTCCACCAGATGCACTCCGGTGGCGGTGAGCGGGCCGGCGGGCGCCTCCGCGGCGGTCAGCCGCCAGTTTTCCGCCGGCATGGCGAGGAACTTGTCCTGGCTGAAGTTCGCCTCGACCTGCAGCGGGCGCCCGATCTCGCCCGCGGCGATCAGTCTGCGCAGCTCGACGATGCCCGGCTCGAAGCGCCGCTCGTGGCCGACCCCGAGCGTGACGCCGGCTGCCTCGACCGCGGCGAGCGCCCGCAGCGCATCGGCGCGCCGGAGCGCGAGCGGTTTCTCGCAGAAGACGTGTCGTCCGGCCTGCGCCGCGCTCACGACCTGGCCGGCGTGCTGTGAATGCGGCGTGCACAGCACGACCCCTTTCACTCCGGGGTCGGCGAGCGCGGAATCGAGATTGTCCGAACAGGCGATGCCGCGCTCGCGCGCGAACGCCGCAGCCGAGGCCTCAGGCTCGACCGCGCGCACGACGCGCAGGCGGGTGCTCTTTTCGAGCAGGCCGATAATGATGCGGCCCCACCATCCCAGTCCCACCACGGCAACGTTCAACATGCCGCCGATTATAGGCGCGGCGGTTGCGGGGTGATCGCATGATCATTTAGCATCGCGGAAATTCCCTAAAGGAGACGCTGTGGGACCCTACCTCGTCGGGGTCGACATCGGTGGCACGTTCACCGACTGCGTGGTGCTCGACCGCAAGGGCCGCATCACCGCGACCAAGGCGCCCTCGACCCCTGGCAACTTCGCCGAGGGCATGGTTGCGGCGCTCGCGGTCGCCGCCAGCCGCCTCGGGCTGGGGTTCGAGGAGTTCTGCGCCGAGATCGACGTGCTCACGCATGGCACCACGGTCGGTACCAATGCGCTGATCCAAAGGAAAGGCGCGAAGACCGGACTGATCACGACCAAGGGGCACGAGGACGCGATTCATATCATGCGCGGCTCGCGCGGCGTCACCTCGCGGGACCTGCGCAAGGTGGTCCATTTCCCGGAGAGCCAGAAGCCCGTGCCAATCGTGCCCAAGCGGTTGATCGCAGGGGTCTCCGAGCGGGTCGACTGCTTCGGCGAGGTCGTCGTGCCGCTGAACGAGGACCAGGCCGAGGCGGCGATCCGCGCGCTGGTGGCGGAGGGCGTCGAGGCGATCGCGGTGTGCTTTCTATGGTCCTTCAAGAACCCGGCCCACGAGCTGCGCGTCAAGGAGATGATCCGCGACATCGCGCCGCGCGTGTTCGCGTCCTGCTCGGTGGACATCGCGCCGAAGTGGGGCGAGTACGAGCGCACCACCGCGACGGTGCTGAACGGCTACCTCGGGCCGGTGATGGTGCGCTACCTCGCCAATCTCGCCGAGCGGCTGAAGGGGGCGGGGTACCGGCGCCCGCTGCAGATCACGCAATGCGGCGGCGGCTCGATCTCGGTGGACAAGGCGATGCTCGAGCCGCTGCTCACGCTCGACTCCGGGCCGGTATCCGGAGTGACCGGTTCGGTTTACCTCGGGAAGGTGATGGGGATCGACAACATCATCACGACCGACATGGGCGGCACCTCGTTCGACGTCGGCATCGTGCATGGCGGGCGACCCCAGTACTCGTTTACCTCGAACGTGGCGCAATACGAGTATTTCCTGCCCAAGGTCGACATTCAGGCGATCGGCTCGGGCGGCGGCTCGCTGGCGCGCGTCGATGCCGCGACGCGGACGCTGCAGGTGGGACCTGAGTCGGCCGGCGCCGAGCCCGGGCCGGCGTGCTACGGCAAGGGCAACGACATGCCGACCGTGACCGATGCGGACGTGGTGCTCGGCTACATCAACCCGGACAATTTCCTCGGCGGCCGGATTCGCCTCGACCGCGGCAAGGCGGTCGCGGCGGTGCAGAAGGTCGCCGACCTGCTCGGGCTGTCGCTCGCCGAGACTGCGAGTGGCATCGCGCGCGTGGCGGAATTCAAGATGGCGGACATCATCCGCAAGATGACGGTCGAGAAGGGCTTCGACCCGCGCGAATTTACGCTGTTCGCCTTCGGCGGAGCCGGTCCTGCGCACGCCGGAGTGTTCGGTGCCGAGCTCGGGGTGAAGAAGGTGATCATCCCGCAAAAGGAGATCGCCTCGACTTGGTGCGCCTTCGGCGCGGCCTCGGCCGACGTGCTGCACGTCTACGAGCAGGCCGACATCCAGGCCGCTCCGTTCGATGCCGCGCGCGTGAACCGGGTGCTAGACGCCCTGGAGCGCCGCGCGCACGAGCAGATGGACGGCGACGGCATCGCGCGCGCGCGCAGGAGCCTCGCCTTCTCTCTCGACATGCGGCATCGCGGCCAGATCAACGAGGTCGAGGTGCTGTTGCCGGAGGCGCGACTGAAGGGCGCGTTCCTCGACAAGCTGCGCCAGCGCTTCTACGCTCGTTACGAGCAGCTCTACGGGCGCGGCTCGTCGTATCGCGGCGCCGGGATCGAGATCGTCACGCTGCGCCTACGCGCCAGCGCCAGCACGCCGCGCCCCGGGCTGAAGCGTGCGCGAATCACCGGCGCGCGCGTCGCTCCGGGAGCGCTGCGCGGCCGGCGCGAGATCTGGTGGCCGGACAGCCGGCGTGCGCTGCGCACGCCGATCTACGACGGTGCGCGACTGAAGCCCGGCAATCGGCTGCGGGGGCCGGCGGTGGTGGAAACCACCGATACGACCGTCGTCGTGCATCCGAAGCGCAGCCTGCGCGTAGACGCGTACGGCAATTTCGAAATCGAGTTCCGCTGAGCGTAATGACGCGATCGCGGACTGCTGCGCAGGAGCTAGGCGTCAGAACCGATAGGTGAGTTCTAGCATGTGGAAATCCGCCCCCGTGGTGTAGGTACCGTAGAGGCCGGCATCGGAATAGTGCAGGTAACGGTAGCCCACCCCGAGCCGCTGGAAGAGCGGGACGCTCGCGCCCAGGGTCAGCGCAAATTGGAAGGGTCCACCGTAGTCCTGCACTCCGAATTCATGCTTGCTGAGCAGCGCCCCTCCAGCTCCCAGATCGAGCGTAAACCGCCCGTCTTGACTGCCAAGAGCAAGCACCGGGATGAGAGAAACGACGAGTGCGGTTTCCCCGGCGCCGCGAAGAGCTCCGGCGCTCACCATCAGTCTCGTGCCAAATCCCCAGCCTGATTGCGAGTACCGCTCCCAGGGCAGCGCGAAGCTCGCCGCCACGTCGTACTCGTCGAACTCCTCCGGCTGTACGTCGCCGAGTACGGTCGCCCCCGATACGCGCGCCCGTACGCCGACACTCAGCAGACGCGGATCCTCGGCGCGGCTCGGCCAAGGGGCAAGGAGGCACAAGAGAGGAAGGCTCAGGAGCGCGCACCGCATCGCGGCGTCGCCTGCGCGCCGAAATCGAAACCCCGACACCTTCTGAAGGTAAAACACGCTACGATTCCGTCGGCCTGCGATCGGTTCTCCGACTCCAGGTAGTCTGAGAATCTCCGCGCAGATCATAGCCTGACGCGGGTCGCCGTTGGCACGTCGGTCGAGGAGAGGAATCGCAATGCCATCAATGCCACGAATGAGCGAAATGAAGGGCGCGTCCTTCGACGGACGGAACATGGGCTACGCGCCGCCGAAGAAGTTGTCGGTGTCGAAAAAGCTCAGGCTGCACTCCAGGCGTGCCGAGAAAATCGACCCGATCACCTACGAGGTGGTGCGCCACAGCCTGTGGCACGTGAACGAGGAGCACGGCGCGACGATCCAGCGCCTTTCGGGGTCGCCGGTAGCGATGTATGCGCTCGATCTCAACCCGTCGATCCTCGCCGAGGACGGCGAGTTCGTGTACTTCGGGCCCTACATGCAGTACATGTCGGGCGTCACCGATACGCAGGTGAAGTGGATCCTCGAGTATCGCAGCGACAACCCCGGCATCCGCGATGGCGACATGTTCCTCGCCAACGACCCCTGGGTCGGCGCCGCGCACCAGCAGGACGTGATGCTGATCTGCCCCGTGTTCTGGAAGGGCGAGCTCTTCTGCTGGGTGACCAATTGCCTGCACCAGTACGACATCGGCGGCATCACGCCGTCGTCGTTCTGCGGCTCGGCGGAGAATGCCTACGAGGAGGGCATCCTGATCCCGCCGGTGAAGATCATCGAGGGCAACGAGATCCGGCGCGACATCGAGGAACTGTACCTGCGCGCCTCGCGCAAGCCCGAGTCGGTGGCGCTCGATTTCCGCGCGCAGCTCGCAGGAAACATCACCGCGCGAGACAGGATCGTTTCCTTGATCAAGAGATACGGCGCGGAAACGGTCAAGGGCGTGATGAAGAAGATCGTCGACAACGCCGAGACCGCGTTCCTCGACAAGCTCAAGCGCCTGCCCGACGGGGTGTGGCGCGAGCGCACCTACGTCGAATGCTGCCGGCCCGGCGACCGCCGCACGCACCGCGTGTGCCTGACGCTGACGAAGAAGGGCAACCGGCTGATCTTCGACAACGACGGCACCGCGCCGCAGGACGGCGCGATGAACGCCACCTACTCCGGGTGGCGCGGCTCGGTCATGGTGGCGCTGAACCAGTTGCTGTGCTGGGACCAGTACTTCTGCATCGGAGGCGCGCTGCGCCACGTCGAGTTCGATCCCACCCCGGGCAGCTTCAATTGCGCCAATTTCCCGGCCTCGGTATCGACTGCGCCGGTGCAGGCGATGGAGATCTCGCTCTATCCCGCGTACAACGTGCTTTCGAAGATGATCCACGACGACCCCGTGATGCGGCGCGACATCATGTGCATCGGCGGCACCAGCCAGTGGCCGGCGACCATCTTCCGCGGAACCGACCAGTGGGGCGAGCGCTACGGCTACCTGCTCGTCGACCCGATCGGCGGCGCGATCGGCGCTTTCGCCGAGGCCGACGGCATCAATACGGGCGGCCAGTCGCGCACCCCGATCTGCAAGCTGCCGAACGTCGAGCACACGGAGCAGACGTTTCCGCTGCTGTTCCTGTACCGCAAGGAGGTGCTCGACTCGGGCGGTGCCGGCAAGTGGCGCGGCGGCATGTCGGCGGAATCCTGCTTCGTGCCGCACCGCACCGACAGCATCACGCACGACACCCTTTCCTCGGGCAATGCGACACCGACCTCGCCGGGCATGATGGGCGGCTACCCCGGGAGCGTCAACGTCTACAAGTTCCTGCGCGCAAGCGACGTAAGAAGGCGCTTCGACAAGCGCGAGATGGTCGGCGACATTGCCGAGCTGAAAGGGCGCGAGGAAGTCCTGCAGCTCAGGCAGGAGAACTTCACCCAGGAGCCGGACGACGTCTACGCGGTCGTGTGGTCCGCCGCCGGCGGCTATGGCGACCCGTTCGAGAGGGACCCGGAGCGAGTGCGCGACGACGTGGTCGAGAACCGCGCGGTATCGCGCGAATGCGCGCGCGATGTTTACGGCGTGGTCGTCGGAGAGTTTGGCGCGCTAGACCTCGACACGACCCGGCAGCTGCGCGCCACCGAGCGCAAGCGGCGCCGTGGAAAGGGCGCGGCTCCCGCGACGCTGTCCGGAAAGATCGTCGCGCGGCCCTCGGAAAACCTGCACCTCCGGCGCGACAAAGGCGCCCTGCGCTTCGCCTGCGCTCGCTGCGCAGCGGACCTCGGCGCACTGAGCGGGAACTACAAGGAGCAGTGCAACATGGAAGAGCGCGACATATCGGCGGCGAACCCGAACATCGGCGACTGGCGCCGCTACATCGACGACCGGCCGGTGTTCCGCCAGTTCTACTGCCGGGGCTGCGGTGGCCTGATCGAGAACGAGGTGGCGCGCGCCGACGACCCGCTACTGCGCGACATCGAACTGCACGTCAAATGAGGACCAGACCTTGATATACGAGCTGCGCACTTACCATTGCCTACCGGGCAAGCTGCCCGACCTGAACCGCCGTTTCGAGACCATCACGCTGAAGATCTGGGAGAAGCACGGCATCCGCCCGGTCGGCTTCTGGACCACCCTGGTCGGCGACGACAACAACGCGCTGTACTACCTGCTTCAGTGGGAAAGTCTCGCCGAGCGCGAGCGCATCTGGAACGCGTTCATGGCCGACCCGGAATGGATCGCGGCGCGCGCCGAGACGGAGAAGAACGGCCCGATCGTGGCACGCATCGAGAACCGGCTGCTCGCGCCCACCGGCTACTCCAAGCTGCGCTAAGTGACTCTGACCGGATCGCAGCTGCTCACGCGTGCGCTGCGGCAGGAGGGCGTGGACACGGTGTTCACGCTCGCGGGCGACCATATCCTGCCGTTGCTCGACCTGCTCGCGGACGAGGGCTTCAGGCTGATCGACTGCCGCCATGAGCAGGCTGCGGTGCACATGGCCGATGCCTGGGCGCGTATGACCGGGCGGCTCGGCGTTTGCGCGTTCACCACGCCGGGACACGCGAACGCGATCCCGGGGCTGGTCAACGCGCTCGCCGCCGAGAGCCCGGTGCTCAACATCGCGGGCTCGGCGGACCTGCGCAACTATCACCGCGGCATCATGCAGGAGATCGACCAGCTGGGCCTCGCCCGGCCAGCGACCAAGGGCGCCTGGCTCGTGCACGACGCGCGGCGCATCCCGGACCTGGTCGCGACCGCGGTGCGCACCGCGTTCGAGGCGCGCCGCGGGCCGGTGCATCTGACGGTGCCGATCGACGTTCAGACGCAGCGCGTCGAGGCGTCCGAGGTTCGCTTCTATGATGCGACCGCGTACCGGCCGCAGGCGCCGCGCGTGGCGGCGCCGCAGCAGATCGAGGAGGCGATCGACCTGCTGCGCTCGGCGCAGAGGCCGCTCGTCGTCGCGAGTACGCCGGCGGCCTACGGCGACTGGGGCTTCGAGCTGCAGCGCTTCGTCGAGACGACGCGCCTGCCGCTCATGACCGAGGAGGCGGCGCGCGGCATGGTGTCCGACGAGCACCCGTACTGCCTCGGCTTCTTCGATCTGTCTCTGCATCAGCCGGCCAACCTGATCCGCGAGGCGGACGTGGTGCTGTTCCTTGGCAAGTTGCTCGATTTCACCATTGGTTTCGGCCTGCCGCCGATCGTGGCCGAGAGTGCCCGGGTGATCCAGGTCGAGCCCTCGGGCCTGCAGGCGGGGCGCAACCGCGGCGTCGACCTGGCCCTCGTCGGCGACGTCGGGCCGATCGTCGCGCAGCTCGCGGAACGCGCGGCGGAATACGACTGGCGCGAGCTGCCGTGGCTCGAGCGCCTGCGCTCGGCACGCGCCGCCGAGCGCGCGCGTATCGAGTCCTTCGCCACCCCGGAGTCGCCACTGCGCTCGATGTTCGTGCACCGCACGCTCGCGCCGCTGTTGCGTCCCGACGACGTGCTGGTGTTCGACGGTGGGGATTACGCCTATTACGGCCGAGCCTATCTGCCCGCGCTCCGGCCGCGCTCCTGGTATTACCTGCCCAACCTCGGCATGCTCGGACAGGCGATTCCCGCCGCGATCGCGGCGAAGCTCGCCCGGCCCGCGAGCCGCGTGTTCTGCATCACCGGTGACGGGGCCTTCGGCTTCAACGCGATGGAGCTCGACACGGCCGCGCGCCACGGCCTGGACATCGTGGTGCTGCTCGGCAACGATGCTGCCTGGGGCATCGACAAGAACATCCAGCTGGGCCTGTACGGCAAGGCAGTGATCACCGATCTCGCGCCCTCCCGCTACGACCTGGTCGCCCAGGGGCTCGGCGCCTACGGTGAGCTGGTCGAGCGGCCCGAGCAGCTCGCTCCGGCGCTCGAGCGCGCGCTCGCCGCGGAAAAGCCGGCGCTGCTCAACATCTCGCTGCAGAGCCAGATCAGCATGCGCGCCCAGGGTATCGTCGACAGCAGGAAGAAGGGCGGCGCATTCTGAGATGGAGGGGCGGCTAATCGTCTACGGCATCGGTGCCATCGGCGGCCAGGTGGCCGGACGCCTGCACAGCGCCGGCCACGAGCTGCTTGCGGTCGAGCCGTGGGCGGCGCAGCGCGAGGCCGTGGCGCGCGACGGGCTGCGCATCGCCAGGC
>JBAUTZ010000250.1:0-21683 GCA_049582445.1 Burkholderiales bacterium | reverse complement strand
AGCAGGGCGAGGCTGCCACCGGAAGGCATGTAGGCGCTCCAGAGAGCGAGCGCCTTGGCGCGGCTGCGCGGTTCGCGCGCCGCCTGCGCCATGAGCGCGGTGCCCGCGACCGTGAACAGGATGAACCCTGCTCCCTCGAAAAAGCGCGCGACCAGCAGCGACGCGAAACCGCCCGAAGCCGCGCCGAGCAGGCCGCCGGCACACATCACGGCGAGGCCGGCGAGGGCAAGGCGCTTCTGACCGAAGCGGTCGGCGAGCACGCCGGCGAACATTCCCGCGACCCCGCCCATGACGTTGAGCATGGTAGCGATGAAGCCGGACTCAACCAGGGTCAGGCCGAGGTCCTCACGCAGGCGAGGCAGCGCCGGGGGAACCTTGCAGATGTAGGCGCCGGCGACCAGGCCGCCGGCGAATACCGCCCAGACCGCAGGCCAGCGGGTGGTCGGGGGATTGTCCAATCGGCGCGGTCAGGCTGCCGTGACGGGCAGCTTGAATTCGCGGATGCGTTTCTCCCAGTCGGCGGGGCCGGTTTGATGTACCGCGCCGCCGCGCGCGTCGACCGCGACCGTGACGGGCATGTCGCGCACCTCGAATTCGTAGATCGCTTCCATGCCGAGGTCCTCGAAAGCGACGACGCGCGACTTGCGGATCGCCTTGGAAACGAGGTAGGCGGCGCCGCCGACCGCCATCAGGTAAGCCGCCTGGTGCTTGCGGATCGCCTCGATCGCGGCGGGACCGCGCTCCGCTTTGCCGACCATCGCCGCGAGGCCGGTTTTCGCGAGCATGGTCTCGGTGAACTTGTCCATGCGGGTCGAAGTCGTCGGGCCCGCGGGGCCGACCACCTCGTCGCGCACCGGGTCCACCGGACCGACGTAGTAGATGATCCGGTTGGTGAAGTCGACCGGCAGCCGCTCGCCACGGCCGAGCATCTCCTGGATCCGCTTGTGCGCGGCGTCGCGGCCGGTGAGCAGTCTGCCCGTGAGCAGCAGCCGATCGCCCGGCTTCCAGGATGCGACCTCCGCGCGCGTAAGGGCGTCCAGATTTACCTTGCGCGCGCTCGCATCGGGCTTCCACGTCACGTCCGGCCAATCGGAAAGCTTGGGCTGCTCGAATTCCGCCGGCCCGGAGCCGTCGAGAACGAAATGTGCGTGGCGCGTCGCGGCGCAGTTCGGAATCATCGCGACGGGCTGATTGGCGGCGTGCGTCGGGTAGGTGAGGATCTTGACGTCGAGCACGGTGGACAGCCCGCCCAGACCCTGGGCACCTATCCCCAGCGCATTGACCTTGTCGTAGAGCTCGATGCGCAGCTCTTCCAGCCTGCTTTTCGGCCCGCGTGCCTTGAGCTCGCCCATGTCGATGGGCGCCATCAGCGATTCCTTCGCCATCACCATCGCCTTTTCGGCGGTGCCGCCGATGCCGATGCCGAGCATGCCGGGCGGGCACCAGCCCGCGCCCATCGTCGGCACGGTCTTCAGCACCCAGTCGACGATCGAGTCGGAGGGATTGAGCATAACGAATTTGGATTTGGCCTCGGAGCCGCCGCCCTTGGCGGCGACGTCGATCTCCACCTTGCTGCCCGGCACCACCTGCATGTGGATCACCGCGGGTGTGTTGTCCTTCGTGTTGCGCCGACTGAAGGCCGGATCGTCGAGCACGGAGGCGCGCAGCTTGTTGTCCGGATCGAGGTACGCGCGGCGCACGCCCTCGTTCACCATCTGCTCGACCGACATGCTCGCATCCCAGCGCACGTCCATGCCGATCCTGAGAAAGGCGTTGACGATGCCGGTGTCTTGGCAAATGGGCCGATGGCCCTCCGCGCACATGCGAGAGTTGGTAAGAATCTGCGCGATCGCGTCCTTCGCAGCGGGCGACTGTTCCCGTTCGTAGGCGCGCGCCAGCGCCCGTATGTAGTCGGCAGGATGATAGTAGGAAATGAACTGCAGGGCGTCGGCGACGCTCTGGATAAGATCGGCTTGTTTGATCGTGGTCATGGCAGTTGCGCAACCATTGCGGCGGAAGGGGAGTTCCCGCCGGGAAAACAATTAAAATGTAGCATACGGAAACGGGGGAGCTCGCCGGAGCGGTGAGTTCCCACCCGAGAAAAGCGCTATTTCACCGGAGGAGCGGAGCGATGGCCAACATCGAGTCGGTGTTGCAGGAAACCAGGGTCTTTCCGCCGGCGGCGGAGTTCGTCAAGCAGGCCAACATCTCCGGGATGGATGCCTACCGCAGAATGTGCGCGGAGGCCGAGAAGGATTTCGAGGGTTTCTGGGCCAAGCTGGCGCGGGAACACCTGCTCTGGCACAAGCCTTTCACCAAGACGCTAGACGAATCGAAGGCGCCGTTCTTCAAGTGGTTCTACGACGGCGAACTGAACGCTTCCTACAACTGCCTCGACCGGCACCTCCAATCGCAGCCGGACAAGGTCGCGATCATCTTCGAGGCCGACGACGGCAAGGTCACCAAGATCACCTACAAGCAGCTCTACCACGAGGTCTGCCGCTTCGCGAACGCCCTCAAGGCCCAAGGCATCAGGGCGGGGGACAGGGTCCTCGTCTACATGCCGATGTCGATCCAGGTGGTGGTCGCGATGCAGGCCTGCGCTCGCATTGGTGCCACGCACTCGGTTGTGTTCGGCGGCTTTTCGGCCAAGAGCGTGCAGGAGCGCATCATCGATGCGGGCGCGATCGCCGTAATCACCGCCGACGGCCAATTCCGCGGTGGCAAGGAGATTCCACTCAAGCCCGTGGTCGACGAGGCGCTCGGCATGGGCGGTTGCGAGGCCATCAAGCGCGTCATCGTCTACAAGCGCTCGGGAAGCCCGATCAACATGCAGACAGGGCGCGACCTGTGGTGGGACGAGGTGGCGAAGGGTCAGGCCGACACCTGCGAGCCGGCCTGGGTCAATGCCGAGCATCCGCTGTTCATCCTCTATACCTCGGGATCCACCGGCAAGCCGAAGGGCATCCAGCATTCCACGGGCGGCTACCTGCTGTGGGCGCTCCTGACCATGAAGTGGGTGTTCGACAACAAGCCGAGCGACGTATTCTGGTGCACCGCGGACGTCGGCTGGGTCACCGGGCACACCTACATCACCTATGGGCCGCTCGCGGCGGGCGCGACGGAGATCATGTTCGAGGGCGTGCCGACGTATCCCGACGCGGGCCGCTTCTGGAAGATCATCCAGGATCACAAGGTGAACGTGTTCTACACCGCGCCGACCGCGATCCGTTCGCTCATCAAAGCGGGCGGCGAGCTGCCCAAGAAATACAACCTGAAGAGCCTGCGCATCCTCGGTACGGTCGGCGAGCCGATCAATCCCGAGGCGTGGATGTGGTACCACGAAACCGTAGGCGGCGGGCGTTGCCCGATTGTCGATACCTGGTGGCAGACCGAGACGGGGGGTCACCTCATCTCGCCGCTGCCCGGAGCGACCCCGACCGTGCCCGGTTCGGCCACGCTGCCGCTACCTGGCATCTTCGCCGACGTCGTGGACGAGACCGGCCATCCTGTGGGCAAAGGCAAAGGCGGCATTCTCGTCATCAAGCGGCCTTGGCCCTCGATGCTCCGTACCATCTGGGGTGACGCGGAGCGCTACAAGAAGACCTACTATCCAGACGACTTCAAGGGCAAGTACTACCTCGCCGGTGACGGCGCCAGCACCGATGAGAACGGCTACTTTCGGATCGTCGGCCGGATCGATGACGTGCTGAACGTCTCGGGCCACCGCCTCGGCACGATGGAAGTCGAGTCCGCGCTGGTGGCGAACTCAAGGCTGGTCGCGGAGGCGGCGGTGGTCGGCCGGCCCGACGACCTGACCGGGGAGGCCATCGTCGCGTTCGTGGTCACCAAGGGCCCACGCCCGACCGGCGACGAGGCGAAAAAAATCGCGCAGGAGCTGCGCGACTGGGTCGCAAAGGAAATCGGTCCCATTGCCAAGCCAAGGGACATTCGCTTCGGCGACAACCTGCCCAAGACGCGTTCGGGAAAGATCATGCGGCGCCTGCTGCGCGCGATTGCCAAGGGCGAGGAAATCCAGCAGGACGTCTCGACGCTGGAGAACCCCGCGATCCTGGATCAGCTCAAACAGACGACCTGAAGGCCGAGCCCAGCACCGCGTCGGCGCGAAGCGTCGCGCGCAGGTCCCGGCGCACCTCCTGCCATCGAAAACGCACCGAGTTGCGCACGATTTCCGCGTCGAGCTGCTTGAGCTCGTCGATGATCGGCGCCCACTGCACGAGGGCCTCGGGGCTGTCGCAGAAGGCGGCTTCGCCGTCGTCGACGGTTGTCCAATCGCAAAGGGCGAGCCGGGCGCGCACGCGCTGCGCATGCGCAGCGAATTCGGGACCCGCATCCGCGGGAACGCCGGTCGTCGACAGGATCGATTCGGTGATTTGTACGATGAGCTGGCCGGCTTCCGCGGGCGGCGCGCCGGACCGTCGCGTAAGCAGGCCGCCCGCATGAACCGCGAGGTCCGCGAGGCACGCGAGCCATACGTGCCACTTGGCGATGTTGATCGATCGGACGTAGCGGTCGTCCGCAAATAGCTCCGGATAGCGCATTCCCGCGCGCGTTCGGAGGTAACCGTACAACGACGTTTGCGCGACAAAGTTTGCGCGTGACTCGAGAAACTCGCGCAGGCCGTCGCAGTCGACGATGGCCTTTCTGCTCCGCCACTTGCCGCGGGCGAGGTAGTCCCGTAGCGCCCTCCGGAACGCGGTGAACGAAGGCCGAATTTGTAAGGTCTGCGTCATCAGTGACCGCAATCTGTTGATCTATGACGGAGTTTACAGCCTTTGCTTTTCTGGCAAATCCGTTAGAATCGATTCGGTCTGCGGCCGGGCCCGGGAGGGGGCGCGTGCCAATCGACGCGCCGCGGCGGCCGGGGCTTTGGCAGCACTATCCATCAATAACTAGGTTCGGAGGAGGAGGATAGTCGATGGCAACCGATTCCAATAAAGTCGTCCATTGGCAGCGTACCAGGGGCCTGATGATCGTTCACCTCGTCATCTGGTTCATCTTTTCGTTTGTCGTTCACTGGTTCGCACCGCAGCTTAACAAGATCTCTTTCATGGGCTTTCCGCTCGGCTTCTACATGGCCGCGCAGGGATCGCTGATCGTGTTCGTTATCCAGCTGTTCGTGTTCGCGAAGCAACAAGAGACGATCGATCGCGAATGCGGCATGGCCGAAGACCAATAAGGGGGAGATCGAAATGGCTCTGTTCAATATGAAGGGCTCGTTCGTCGAGAACCTGCCGAAGATCTATGGCCTGTATACCGGTGGCTTCCTCGTCTTCATCGCCATCATGGCCCTGGGCGAGAAGATGGGGATGACCGAGGAGTCGATCGGCATCGGCTTCGTCGGCTTCACGGTGGTTATCTATGCCCTGATCGGCTACCTGTCGCGCACCATGCAGGTCGATGCGTACTACGTCGCGGGCCGCCAGGTGCCGCCGGTGTTCAACGGCATGGCGACGGCGGCGGACTGGATGTCGGGGGCGTCGTTCGTCGCGATGGCGGGCGGCATCTACATGGCCGGGTATCCTTACCTCGCGTTCGTGGTCGGCTGGACGGGCGGCTACGTCCTCGTGGCCGTGTTGATGGCGCCCTACCTGCGCAAGTTCGGCTGCTACACGGTGCCGGACTTCATCGGCACCCGTTACGGCGGCAACCTGGCGCGCTTCTGCGCGGTCATCGTCCTGGTAGTTGCGTCGTTCACCTACGTGACCGCACAAATCGACGCCACGGGCACGATCGCGGCGAAGGTGTTCCAGATCCCTTACGGGGTCGGTGTGTGGTTCGCGCTGATCGCGATCCTGCTATGCGCGATGCTGGGCGGCATGCGGGCGGTGACCTGGACCCAGGTGGCGCAGTACATCGTGCTGATCATCGCGTACCTGGTGCCGGTCTTCTGGATGTCGTCCAAGCAGGGTTTCGGCGTGTTCCCGCAGTTCGAGTACGGGGCGGCGGTCGCCCGCCTGGGCGAAGTGGAAACCCTGCTAAAGGTGGGCGTCCTCAAGCCCGAGCAGGCGGTGGCCGGCTTGAGTGCGCTGACCGTCAAGCACGCGGCGGCGGCCGACTCCGCGCTGGCGTCGTGGAAGTTCGTGACGCTGACGGCTTGCATGATGATGGGCACCGCATCGCTGCCGCACATCCTGATGCGCTACTTCACCACACCGTCGGTGAGCGACGCCCGGAAGTCGGTAGCTTGGTCGCTGCTGTTCATCTTCCTGCTCTACTTCACCGCGCCCGCACTCGCGACGCTAAGCAAGCTGTCGGTGCTCGATCCCAACGTGGCGAGCAGCATCATCGGTAAGTCGATAGCGTCGGTGAATGCGCTCGACTGGGTGCAGAAGTGGGGCCACGTCGGCATGCTGAAGATCGTCGACAGCAATCATGACGGCATCCTGCAGATCAACGAGTTCTTCATGCGCCCGGACATCGTCGTGCTGGCGACGCCGGAGATGGCAGGGCTGCCAGCAGTGGTCTCTGGCCTGGTGGCCGCGGGCGGCCTGGCGGCGGCGATGTCGACCGCCGACGGCCTGTTGCTGGCGATCGCCAACGCGCTGTCGCACGACCTGTACTACAAGATGATCGATCCGAAGGCCGAGACGCGCCGGCGGCTGATCGTCGCGCGGGTCCTGCTGGTGTTCATCGGTGCGGCGGGCTCGGCGGTGGCGAGCATGAAGCTCACGGGGATTCTCGGTGCGGTCGCGTGGGCGTTCGACTTCGCGATGTCGGGCCTGTTCTTCCCGCTGGTGCTCGGGGTGTGGTGGAAGCGCGCCAACACTGCGGGAGCGATCGCCGGGATGGTAGGCGGGCTGGGGGTCGGCACGTGGTACCTCTACATGGTCTACACGAAGTCGATGCAGCCGTGGCTCGGCATCGACGACCTGCGCTTCGGCATCGTCGGCGCGGCGGCGAGCCTGGTGGCGATGGTCGTAGTGACGCTGCTCACCAGGGAGCCGGACGCGGAGACGCAGGCCATGGTCGACGAAGTGCGCATTCCGAGGGGCCAGACGGTTCTGGCTTCCACGCACTAACGTCGCTGCTTCGAATCGAGCCGGGGCGAGTGCTCGCCCCGGCTTTTTTTTTGCGTGCTCCCGCCCTACGATAGGGTGAAGATGCAGGGTTCGGCATGACGCAACCATTTCCGCTGTGGGTGATCGCGATCGATTACGTTCTCGGCGTGATCATGTGGACGCTGATCGGTCGTTTCGGGATGCGCCTGTTCCTGCCCGAGGAAAGCAAGTTCTTCTTCATGCGCTTTTTCGTGCGCGCCACCAACCCGCTGATCAGGCTGTTTCGCCCGATCACGCCGGAGTTCCTGGTGCAGCCGCTGGTGCCACTGTACATCGCCTGGTTCTTCTTCATGATCCGCTTCTACCTCATGCCCTGGCTGCTGGGGTATACCGTGATGGGCATGCTGTCCTTTCCGCTCGAGGGCGAGATCGCCCAGAGCCTGCAGCGGCTGTTCGGGAAGTTCTTCAGATAGTTGTTTGCGGCCGTGCACGGTGGTTGACAACAGGCGCGTGCGCGAACATAAAAGCACTACGGAAGACGGGAGGAGCGGCCATGGATCAGCTCGAACGCAGAGCACAGCGCCTGGTAGCGCTGTGTATGCTCGGCTTAGTGTTGTTCAACTACCCGGTCCTCGCCATCTTCAACGTCCCCGGTTCGGTGCTGGGCATTCCGATCCTCTACGCCTACATATTCGCGGCCTGGGCGGCGCTGATTGCGCTCATGGCGCTGGTCGTCGAGCGGAGCGCCTGACGGAGGCCGCGGCGTGCTCCAGGGCTGGGCCATCGTCGCCACGTCGTTCGCCTATCTAGGGCTGCTTTTCGGAATCGCCTATTACGCCGACAAGCGCGCCGACGCCGGCCGCTCGGTCATCGCCAGCCCTTACATCTACAGCCTGTCGCTCGCGGTTTACGCGACGGCCTGGACATTCTACGGCAGCGTCGGCAGGGCGGCGCGCGACGGCGTCGGCTTCCTTCCCATCTACATCGGCCCGACGCTGATGATCGCGCTGTGGTGGGTCGTCATGCGCAAGATCCTGCGCATCTCGAAGGCGAACCGCATCACCTCGCTCGCCGATTTCGTCGCTTCGCGCTACGGCAAGAGCGCTCTGCTCGGCGGCGTCGTCACGACGATCGCCGTGATCGGCATCGTTCCGTATATCTCGCTGCAGCTCAAGGCGGTATCCAGCAGCTTCACGCTCCTGCTGCAATATCCAGCCGTAACCATGCCGGCAAACACGGCCGCGGTGCCGGTGCTGCACGACACGACGTTGTGGGTGGCGCTGATGCTCGCCGCCTTCACCATTGCGTTCGGCACGCGGCATCTCTACGCGGCCGAGCATCACCACGGAATGGTGGCCGCGATCGCCTTCGAATCGCTCGTCAAGCTTCTCGCATTCCTCGCGGTCGGGGCCTGGGTGACGTTCGGCATTTATGATGGCTTCGCGGACGTGTTTTCCCGTGCGGCGGCCGATCCGAATCTGAGCCCGATGCTCACGCCGCTCGAAGGGGTGGCGGGCGGCTATTCGAGCTGGGTCTGGCTGACGATTCTGTCGATGCTCGCGATCATGTTTCTGCCTCGCCAGTTTCAGGTCACGGTAATCGAGAACGTCGACGAGAAGCATTTGAGCAAGGCGATCTGGCTGTTCCCCGCGTACATGCTCGCGATAAACGTGTTTGTGCTGCCGCTTGCGTTCGGCGGGCGACTGCACTTTCCGCACGGTCTGGTCGACCCCGATACCTTCGTGCTCACTTTGCCGATGTTCGAGAAGCAGGAGGCTCTCGCGCTGCTCGTGTTCATCGGCGGGCTGTCGGCCGCCACCGGCATGGTCATCGTGGAGACAATTGCCCTGTCGACCATGGTTTGCAACGACCTGGTCATGCCGGTGCTCCTGCGCTTGCGCGCACTGCGCCTTACCGAGCGGCGCGACCTCACGGGCCTGCTGCTTGGGATCCGGCGCGGCGCCATCTTGCTAATCCTACTGTTGGGATTTCTCTACTTCAGGCTCGCCGGCGAGGCTTACGCTCTAGTCTCGATCGGGTTGATTTCGTTCGCTGCGGTTGCCCAGTTTGCGCCGGCCGTCCTCGGGGGCATTTTCTGGAAGGGCGGTACGCGTCGCGGCGCCCTGTGGGGACTGCTTACCGGGTTTGCGATCTGGCTCTATACGCTGCTCCTGCCGGCGCTGGAACGCTCCGGCTGGCTGCCGATCGGCGTGCTGGAGCACGGGCCTTTCGGCATCGAGCTGCTCAAGCCGCTCGGGCTGTTCGGGCTCGCGGGGCTCGATCAGACCACGCACGCGATGATCTGGAGCATGATCGGAAACGTCGGCGCCTACGTGTTGGTGTCCTTGCTGAGCTCGCCGACCGCGGAGGAGCACAGGCAGGCTACGCTTTTCGTAGATGTGTTCAGGCGCGAATGGCAAAGCGCACGGTTCTGGCGAGGCACCGCGTCGGCGCAGGACCTGTACGACGTTCTGGTGCGCTTCGTCGGGGCGAGCGCGGCCGGGGCTGCGTTTGGCGAGTACGCCGGAGCCAAGGGGCTGCGCTGGCCCGACCCGAGCCTCGTCGCCGATGCGGAGTTCGTGCATTTCGTCGAGACGCGCCTCGCGGGCGCGATTGGCGCGGCGTCGGCGCGGATCATGATCGCCACGGCGGTGCAGGAGGAGGCGCTGACGCTCGAGGAAATGCGCCGCATCATCGGCGAGGCCTCCCAGGTCGTCATGTACAGCCATATGCTCGAGCAGAAATCGCGCGAGCTCGAGGCCGCGAGTGCCGAGCTGCGTGCCGCCAACGAGCGGCTCAAGGAGCTCGACCGGCTGAAAGACGAATTCATCTCGACGGTAACGCACGAACTGCGCACGCCTCTCACGTCGATCCGGGCATTCTCCGAGATCCTGCGGGCAGATCCGGATCTCGAGCCGACGCAACGCAGGAAATTCGTGGACATCATCGCCAAGGAGACCGAGCGCCTGACCCGGCTCATCAACCAGGTGCTCGATCTTGCGAAGATCGAATCGGGCCAGGTCGAGTGGGAACTTAGTCGCGTCGACATGAAGGAGGTGGTGGCCGATTCGGTAACCGCGATGAGCCAGGTATTCAGGGAAAAGGCTGTCGAAGTAACGGTGCACGCTCCTGCGCAGGTGCCGCCCGTAAGAGCGGATATCGATCGCGTGGTCCAGGTGCTCTTCAACCTGTTATCGAACGCGGTCAAGTTTTGCGAGCCGGGACGCGGCAAAATCGATGTCCGCCTCTCGGTCGACGGAAGATTCGTGCGAGTGGCGGTGCAGGACAACGGCCCCGGCCTTAGCAGCGTCGAGCAGGGAGTGATCTTCGACAAGTTCCGCCAGGCGGGCGATAGCCTTACCGGCAAGCCCCAAGGAACGGGTCTGGGGTTGTACATCAGCCGGCACATCGTCGAGCACTTCGATGGTCGGCTTTGGGTAGAGAGTCAGCCCGGCGCGGGCGCGTGCTTCTCCTTTACGCTTCCCGTGGAGCAGGCAGTCGAACCGGGGTAGTGGCTATCGAGACGTCGGAGGCAGCGTGACAAAAAAGGTGCTGATAGTTGACGACGAGCCGAACATCGTCGCGGCGCTCGATTATCTGCTGCAGCGCAGCGGCTACGAGGTGCGGATCGCCTCGAACGGCGAGGAAGCATTGCGAGAGGTCGAAAGCTTCGCCCCGGATCTGGTGCTGCTCGACGTCATGATGCCGCGAAAGAGCGGCTATGAAGTGTGCCAGCGGATACGCGAACGCGCCGACTGGAGCCGGATCAAGATCGTAATGCTCTCTGCCAGGGGACGCGAGGCCGAGGTGAGCAAGGGATTGTCTCTTGGCGCCGACCTGTACATCACGAAGCCGTTCTCCAACGCGGAGCTCATCGCGCGCATCGGGGAGTTGCTGGGCGAACAGGGGCCGCCGGCCAACACATGAGCCCGACGATCAAGTTCATCGCTTGGCTCGCAGCTCTCTACGCGGCCGTCTTGGCCCTGCCCATGGTGGCAGGCGTGCTGGTCGCCTTCAGGCTGCCGGAGGCGGACGCCGCCGTACTGTGGCACATCCTCGAGCTGCGCTGGCCCGCGCTGACGCTGGCTGCGATATTTCTGTTGTTTCTGTGCGCCGTTGTCGTTAGATGGTTCTTTGTCCGCTATCTGACCCCCATCCGCGTGCTTGCCGAGCAGACACGGGTCATCCGCGGCGCAAACGCCGATCTGCGACTGTCCCCGCACGAAGCACGCGGACTCGGCGAGCTCGGCGGTGCGATCAATGGGCTGGCGGACGCCTATAGCGACCTTCGGCGGGATAGCGAAGCGCGCGCGGCGGAGGCGCGCTCTCGGCTCGAGGAGGAGCGCAACCGCCTGGCGGCCCTAATGTCGGAACTGACGCAGGGCGTCCTGGTCTGCAATGCGGACGGCACCATCCTGCTGTACAACAAGCGCGCGCACGCGCTTTTCGGCGCGACGGAGAATACCTCGCCACAAGCGCTTGTCGGGCTGGGCCGTTCGTTGTTCGCCCTGCTCGACCGCAGGCAGGTCGCGCACGCGCAGCAGAAGCTCAATCGAAGCCTCGAGCGGGGCGAGAGCTTGCCCAGCGCGCGCTTCGTCGCGGCGACGCCAGGCGGGCGGCTGCTGAAGGCGCAAGTGGCACCGTTCCTCAATGCCGAAGCGCGGCTGTCCGGAATGGTCCTAACACTCGAAGACGTCACCGACCTCCTCGAGCGCGAGTCGCAGCGCCGTTCGCTGCTGCATAGCATTGCCGCAAGCGTTCGTGCGCCAACCGCCAACATACGCGCCGTCGCCGAGAACCTTGCGGCGTTTCCCGAGATCGACCCGGAGCGGCGTGCGCAGTTCGTCGACATCATCGCCAGCGAGTCGCGCGAGCTCTCGGGCAGAATTAACGACGCATTGCGGCAGTACGCCGATGCCCTGAAGGCGACCTTGACGCTGGAGGATATGCGGGTCGCTGATCTGCTCGAGTTCGCGCGGCAACGGATCACCGACGCATTGGGGATCGTGGCCGACATCGCCGAAGTCGACGAGCAGCTTTGGGTGAGGGTCGACAGCTTTGCGTTTGTCCAGGCAATACTGCATCTTGCGGCGCGCCTGCACGAGGAGCACGGCACGCGCCGGGTCGAGTTGCATGCAAGGGCAGCGGAGCGCTTCGCGGAGATCGATATTTGTTGGAGTGGAACGATCGTGGGAAGCGACGCGCTTTCGCTGTGGGAGTCCCAATCGATGGAATCCGGCGCGGAGCGGTCGCCGCTCACGATTCGCGACGTGCTCGAACAGCACGGTGGAGAGGTCTGGTACCGTACTGCGAGCGTCGGTGGCGTGCGTACCGGCTGCTTCAGGTTCCTGATTCCGCGCGGCGAGCCCGGATCGATCGAGGGGCGCTCGCGCCGCGTCACCGAAAGCAGGCCGGAATACTACGATTTCGACCTTTTCGAGCGCCGAGCGATTCCTGGGGCGCTGACCGAGGCGAGCCTGGCATCGCTCAGCTACACCGTGTTCGACACCGAGACGACAGGATTGGAACCCTCGGCCGGCGACGAGATCGTCAGCATCGGGGCAGTGCGCGCCGTGAACGGCAGGCTGCTGCGCAGCGAAGTCTTCGAGCAGCTCGTCAACCCGCGCCGGCCGGTCAATCCCGAGTCGACGCGGGTGCACGGAATCGATGCGGCCGCGCTCGACGGGCAGCCCACAATCGGCGAGGTGTTGCCGCGTTTTCACGGATTCTGCGAGGACACCGTCTTGGTCGCGCACAATGCCGCATTCGACATGCGTTTCCTTCAGCTCAAGCAGGCCAGTACCGGCGTGCGCTTCGACCAGCCGGTACTCGACACGCTGTTGCTCTCGGCGGTCGCGCACCCAAGTCTGGATGACCACCGGCTCGAGGCGATCGCCGAACGCCTCGGGGTAAGCGTAATCGGCCGTCATACGGCGCTGGGCGACGCACTATTGACTGGCGACGTTTTTCTGAAGCTGCTGCCGCTGCTCGCCGAGCGGGGCGTCGTCACCCTCGGGCAGGCGCTCGAAGCCTCCCGTCGGACCTACTACGCGCGGCTGCAATACTGAGAGGCGCATCCTCATGGCAGAGAAATACGCCCACCTCGAGCGACGCATTGCGAGCGAGCAGCAAACCTTCGCGCGCCCGTTACGCTCGCTTGTGACGCGCGCGCCGGTGGTCTGCGACGAGGCGCAGTCGATCTCGGAGGCCGCGGCGCTGATGCGCGCGCAAGGCGTGGGATCGCTCGTCGTGGTCGACGGTGGCGGGCAGCCGGTAGGCATGCTGACCTCGCACGACCTCGTCGGCGCGATCGCCGACGGCTCCGGCGAGCGCCGCGTCGGCGAATACATGACGCGCGAGCCGTTTGCGCTTCCCGCGCATGCGCTTGCCTACGAGGCCGCCCTCGTCATGCTGTCCAAGCGCTTCCGCCACGTCCTGGTGACGGACGAAGGTCGGCTGCTCGGGGTGGTATCGGAGCGCGACCTGTTTTCGCTTCAGAGACTCGGGCTTGGGGAAATCTCCATGGAGATTCGCCTTGCCCAGGAGATCGACGTGCTGGCCGGCATCGCGGCCGAAATACGCAAGCTCACGGTGCGCCTCGTCGAGCAGGGCATCGCCGCCGAGCAGCTCATGTCGCTCGTCTCGGTTCTCAATGATCGCCTCACGCAGCGGGTGATCGAAGTGGTGCGTGCGGACCGCGACCTCGAGCGCATCAGCTGGTGCTGGCTTGCCTTCGGCAGCGAGGGGCGACTGGAGCAGACCTTCACCTCGGACCAGGACAACGGCCTGCTGTTCGTCGCGCATGACGGCACGAGCGCTGCGCGCGCACGCGAACGGCTCCTGCCTTTCGCGCGTGCCGTGAACGTAGCGCTGGATGCATGCGGCTTCACGCTTTGCAAGGGGAACGTCATGGCTTCGAATCCAGAGCTGTGCCTTTCCCTGGAGGAATGGCGCGCCAAGATGTCAGGCTGGATCGAGGTGTCGAAGCCGCAGGCCCTGCTCAAGGCGGTGATTTGCTTCGATTTCAGGTCGATACACGGCGACAGCACGCTTTCCGAGCAGCTGCGTGCGTGGGTGCACGATGTTACGCGACGGCACCCCGTATTTCTGCGCCATATGGCGGAGAACGCGCTCCGGGCGCAACCGGCGCTCGGGCGGCTCGGCGGTTTCGTCACTGACGATGTTCCCGGCGCAAAGGGAACGATGGATCTCAAAGGGTACGGGGCACGCATCTTCATTGACGTGGCGCGCGTCTATGCGCTAGCGCACGCGATCCCGCACACGAACACCGCGGATCGGTTGCGCGCAGCGTGCGCCGCCATTGGCATGAAGGACGCGGACATCGACGCCGCGGTCGAGGGTTTCTTCGTCATACAAGCCATACGGCTGCGGGCCCAGGCGCAAGCGGAGGGCAAGGATGCGGGCCTGCACAACCGCGTCGACCCGACGCAGCTCGGCCGAATCGAGAGCACCGCGCTCAAGGAGTCGCTGCGCATCGGCCGCGAGCTGCAAGAGCGGCTGGCGCTCGACTACCAGTTGTGAGGTCGGCCGCTCTGGAGCCGCTATGATGCTTGCTCGCCGAGGCAGGGTAGAATCCGATCCTGGTTGCGCCAGCGGAGAGATGGCCGAGCGGTCGAAGGCGCACGCCTGGAAAGTGTGTATGCGTGATGAGCGCATCGAGGGTTCGAATCCCTCTCTCTCCGCCAACAGATATGGAGGTCTACGGCGGGCCTCCCCGCACTGCAGCCTGGTGAACCTGGTCAGGTCCGGAAGGAAGCAGCCACAGCTGGTCACTGCAGGTGCCGGGGTTAAGGCTCGCCACCATCCGCTGTGCCGCCCGGCGCGAAAGCGCCGGGCGGCAGGCTGATAGAATTGAATCGATGAGCTACCAAGTTCTTGCCCGCAAATGGCGGCCGCGCGATTTCGGCAGCCTCGTCGGGCAAGAACACGTGGTGCGCGCATTGCGTCATGCGCTGGAACAGAATCGCCTGCATCACGCATACCTGTTCACCGGCACGCGCGGTGTCGGAAAGACCACCTTGGCGCGCATCCTCGCCAAATGCCTCAACTGCGAAACCGGCGTTACGCCCGAGCCCTGCGGCAAGTGCAGCTCGTGCCTTGAGATCGACGCGGGGCGCTTTGTCGATCTGCTCGAGGTTGACGCGGCCACCAACACACGCGTGGACGAAATGCGCCAGCTTCTCGATACGGCCCAATACGCGCCGACGCGCGCACGCTACAAGGTGTACGTGATCGATGAAGTGCATATGCTCTCGACGTCGGCGTTCAACGCCATGCTCAAGACGCTCGAGGAGCCTCCCGAGCATCTGAAGTTCATCCTGGCGACGACGGATCCGCAGCGGATTCCGGTCACGGTGCTCAGCCGGTGCCTGCAATTCAATCTCAAGCAGATGCCGCGTGCCGCGATTGCGGCACATCTCGCCAAACTTCTCGAGGCGGAGAAGGTGGCCTACGAGCCCGATGCGCTTCCACTGATTGGCCGTGCGGCCGCCGGCAGCATGCGCGATGCGTTGTCTCTACTGGACCAGGCGATCGCGCACGGGGCCGGCAAGGTCTCGGTGGACGACGTACGGGATATGTTGGGCGCGATAGACGAAACCTATTTATTGCGCATTCTGGAGGCGGTAGAGGCTGGCGATGGCGCAACCGTGATCGGGATCGCGACGGAGATGCAGGCGCGCAGCCTTTCATTCGATACGGCGCTCGCCGATTTGGGCAGCTTGCTGCTGCGGATCGCGCTCGCCCAGACGGTGGCGGGAGCGATCGAGGAGGACCTTCCCGAACGCGAGCGGCTTGTCGCCCTGGCTGCAAGGCTGGATCCCGAAACGGTGCAGCTGGATTACCAGATTGCGCTGCAAGGTCGCGATGACCTCGTGCGCGCCCCGGACGAATATGCGGGATTCGTGATGACGCTGCTGCGCATGCTCGCATTCCGGCCGGAAGGCGGATCCGTCACGTCTGGACTGGAACTTGGCAAAGCGCGGCCCGCGACGGCGTCCCAGTCGATGCGGGTGTCGCCGGCGGCGAGCCCGGCGGCCGTCGATTGGGCGGATCTGGTGAGCAAGCTTCAGGTGGCGGGTGCCGCACGGGAACTGGCGCGCAATGCCGAGCTGATGCGCCGTGAGGGAAGCGCGTTTGAACTCGTGGTGCCGAAGTCGAAGGGGTACCTCGCCGAGAAGTCCTACCAAGACAAGCTCAAGGCGGCGCTCGAGCAGCATCTCGGTGTTGGAGTGACGCTCAAAGTTGTCGCCGCCGAGACCCGGGGCAACTCCGTGGCGGCGATGGAGGCAATCGAGCGCGATAAGCGACACGCGGAAGCGACCCGTTCGGTTCAAAAGGACAGGTTCGTGCAGGACCTGGTCGAGATTTGTGACGCCAAGGTGATCGATTCGACGATTCAGGCGACCCCGAGGCAGTCGTGACAAGCAGCCCGGAAGCGGGCGATGGGCAGGAGATGACGATGCGAGGAAATATTGGCCAGCTCATGAAGCAGGCCCAAATGATGCAGCAGAACATGCAGCGCATGCAGGAGCAGCTTGCGAGCGTCGAAGTCGAAGGACAATCGGGCGCCGGCTTGGTGAAGGTTGTGATGACGTGCAAGTACGACGTCAAGCGCGTTTCGATCGATCCGTCGCTCGTGGGAGACGACCGGGAAATGCTGGAGGATCTCGTTGCGGCGGCGTTCAACGACGCGGCGCGCAAGGTGGAGACGACCGTTGCCGAAAAGATGAGCGGAATGACCGCGGGACTCGGCCTGCCGCCGGGGTTCAAGCTGCCGTTCTGAGGCCTTAGAGAGCGAGAGGCTGGCAGGGCGATGGGCACAGGGTCGATTCCGACCGCCAAAGGTGTCGAGCGGCTGATCGAGGCGCTGCGCGTACTGCCCGGAGTCGGGCCGCGATCGGCGCAGCGCATCGCTTATCACCTTCTGCAGCGCGATCGCGCGGGCGCAGAAGCCCTCGCGCAGGCGCTGTCGGCGGCGTTGACTGGCGTGCGGCTCTGCGGCAGATGCAACAACTTCACCGAGGACGAAATCTGCGAACTGTGTAGATCCTCGCGGCGCGACCCGGGGCTATTGTGCGTCGTCGAAACGCCGACGGACCTGGCGATGGTCGAGCAGACGTTGAGCTACTCAGGGATGTATTTCGTGCTCATGGGCAGATTATCGCCACTCGACGGCATCGGGCCCCGCGACATCGGGCTGGACCGGCTGCTGGCGCGTGCCACCGACGGGGAGGTGCGAGAGGTGATCCTGGCTACGAATTTCACCAACGAAGGCGAGGCAACGGCGCATTACATTGCCGAGATGCTGCGCGCGCGCAACGTGAAGGCGAGCCGAATCGCGCGCGGCGTGCCGCTTGGCGGCGAGCTCGAGTACGTGGACGTCGGTACGATTTCGCAGGCGCTTCAGGACCGGCGGGGTCTGTAGCGGGCGACCGACCCGTCAGCTTGTGAGCGGCCCGCGGGACGTGTGAAAATCTGTCGTCGACGTAAGGACTTGCAGTCAACGATTGAGGGAGGAGAGACTCATGAAGGGAACGATCCAATCGCTGTCGCTGGCCGCGGGTTTCGCGCTTGCGGCATTCGCGCTCGGCGCGCAGGCACAGGGCAAGCTCGAGAAGCCGGACGTCCATATCGCCGTGGGCGGCAAGGCGGCCTTCTACTATCTTCCTCTAACCATCGCCGAGCAGCTCGGGTACTTCAAGGACGAGGGTCTGGAGGTCAAGATCAGCGACTTCAAGGGGGGCTCGGCCGCGTTGCGGGCGGTCGTTGGAGGGAGCGCAGACGTCGTTTCGGGAGCGTACGAGCACACGATCAACCTGCAGAGCAAGAAGCAGTATTTCCAGGCGTTCGCGCTTCAAGGCAGGCTGCCGCAGATCGTGCTCGGCGTGGCGACGCCCAAGATGGCAAATTTTCATTCGTTCAAGGACCTAAAGGGCATGAAGATCGGCGTAACGGCGCCGGGTTCCAGCACCAACAACCTGGTGAAGCAGCTGTTGACCAAGGCTGGGCTCGACCCCGACAGCTCGGTTTCAATCGTCGGCGTGGGTACCGGCGCCACGGCGATCGCGGCGATCAAGAGTGGTGAGATCGACGCGATTTCAAACGTCGACCCCGTCATGACCAAGCTGGAGCGCGACGGTGACATCAAGGTAGTTGCCGACACCCGGACGGTAAAGGGTACGAAGGACATCTGGGGCGCGCCGCTTCCCGCCGGTTGCCTCTATGCGCCGATCGAATTCGTGCAGAAGAATCCGAAAACCGTCCAGGCGCTTACCAATGCGATGGTGCGGGCGGACAAATGGATCGCCAAGGCGAGCGCGACCGACATCATCAAGGTCGTACCGGAGGCGTACTTGCTGGGTGACCGTGCCCTCTACATGTCGACGTACGACAACGTCAAGGAGGCGATCTCGCCTGACGGCATCATCTCTGACGCTGGCGCGAAGGCGACGCTCGCGGCCATGCGCAACTTCGTGGCGTCGGTAAAGGCCACCCAGATCGATCTGTCGAAGACGTACACGAACGAGTTCGCGAACAAGGCGAACGCCAAGTACAAGTGATCCCGGCCCTCGCGCTGCAGAACGTCACCTGCACGTTTGCCGCGCGAGAGGACCGGTCAAAGCGCTATACAGCGGTCGAGGACACGACGGTCGTCGTTGCGCCCGGCGAGTTCCTGTCCGTGGTGGGTCCTACGGGATGCGGCAAGTCGACGCTGCTCAATATTGCGGCGGGATTGCTTCAGCCTACGTCGGGCAGTGTCTCGGTCAACGGAGAGCCCCTGCGCGGGACGAATACCCGCGCGGGTTACCTCTTTCAGACCGAGGCGCTCATGCCTTGGCGCAACGCTCTCGACAACGTCATCGCAGGGCTCGAATTTCGCGGCATGGCGAAGGACCAAGCGCGTGAGCTGGGGCGCAGCTGGCTCAGGCGCGTGGGTCTTGCAGGGTTTGGCGATCGCTATCCGCATCAGCTTTCTGGAGGCATGCGTAAGCGCGTGTCGCTCGCACAGACACTGATTCTGGATCCCCAGATTCTGTTGATGGACGAGCCTTTTTCCGCGCTTGACATCCAGACCCGGCAGCTTATGGAAAACGAGCTGCTCGAGCTGTGGTCGGCGGACCGAAAGTCAGTGGTCTTTATTACGCACGACCTGGAGGAAGCGATCTCGCTGTCGGACCGGGTGGTGGTCCTTTCCGCCGGGCCAGCTACGCGGCCGATCGGCGAATTTTTCATCGATCTTCCGCGGCCGCGCGACGTCGCGGAAATTCGCCTGTCGCCGCATTTCATCGAGCTGCACACCGAGATCTGGCGCCGCATGAAGGACGAGGTGCTCAAGGGCTATGCGCAACAGCAGCGGTGAGAGCGGGCGGCGGCCGGCGTATCTACGCATTTACCAGTTGATCCTGGTGCTCGCGATTCTGGCCTTCTGGTACGTCGCAACCAGCCCGACCTTGCTGCCGCCGTTCTATTTCGACAACCCGGATAAGGCGGCCTTCTTCTTCGGCGAGCCGCTTAAGGTGGCGCAGCGCATCGGGCAGTGGTTCGTTTCGGGCGAGATCTATCGCCATCTGTGGGTCACTTTGATCGAAACGCTGCTCGCGTTCGTCATCGGAACCGTGTCGGGAGTGGCGATCGGGATCTGGCTGGCGCTGGCGCCCAGCGCATCCGCGATTCTCGACCCCTACATCAAGGCGGCCAATGCCATGCCACGCGTGATCCTGGCGCCGATATTTTTCGTTTGGTTCGGTCTCGGCATCGCGTCAAAGGTGGCACTCGGCGTCACGCTTGTGTTCTTTATCGTCTTTTTCAACGTTTACCAAGGCGTGCGCGAGGTGAGCCCGGTCGTGCTCGCTAACGCGCGAATGCTGGGCGCATCGCACCGCCAGTTATTGCGTTATGTTTATCTGCCTTCTGCCATGAGCTGGGTATTTGCCAGCCTGCATAACGCAGTGGGCCTGGCATTCGTCGGCGCCGTGGTGGGCGAATACCTGGGCTCGTCCGAAGGAGTCGGCTACGTGATCCAGCAGGCCGAGGGGGTGTTCGACATGAACACAGTGGTCGCGGGAATCGTGGTACTCACGGCTTTCGCGCTGGCCCTGGATTGGCTGGTCTCCATCGCCGAGCGTCGCCTGATGATCTGGCAGCCGCGCGGAGGGGAGGCCGATCGCGTCTAAGTGCGATCGGCAAGCAGGCTCGATGTTCAACGACGATAAAAAGGGGGGATAGCGACAATGACTAAGATTCGCTGGTGGTTCGTGCTAGGGGTGACTTTAGGAGTTACGAACTGTGCGGCACAGGCAGAGACCTATCCCTCGCGCGCGGTACACATCGTCGTCTCGTTTCCGGCCGGAACTACCCCCGACATCGTGGCGCGTGTCGTCGCACCGAAGCTGCAGCAGCAACTGGGTCAACCTGTGGTGGTGGAAAACAAGCCGGGCGCAGGTGGAAACATCGCTGCCCACGCGGTCGCGCAAGCGCCGGCGGACGGTTACACGTTGCTCGTGAGCACAAACGGGGCGGTCGCAACCAACAAGGTGCTGTTCGGAAGGGAGCTACCCTACGATCCTGAGACCGATCTCGCAACCATCTCGCTATTGGCGAGCGCGCCGCAGGTCCTGGTCGTCCATAGCAGTGTCCCCGCGGACGACTTTCGCGAGTTTCTGGAGTACGTGCGCAAGAACCCCGGGCGCCTGTCATACGGATCTGTGGGGAGCGGCAGCGCGTCGCACCTAACGATGGAACTCCTAAAGAGCGACGCGGGGTTGTTCATCGTGCACATTCCGTACCGAGGATTCG
The DNA here is from genome assembly GCA_049582445.1 of Burkholderiales bacterium. Taxonomy (GTDB): domain Bacteria; phylum Pseudomonadota; class Gammaproteobacteria; order Burkholderiales; family SG8-39; genus DAHVFK01. The sequence goes on along the minus strand of JBAUTZ010000250.1, from coordinate 843 downwards.
GTCAGGTGATCCCGAGCATGGTGAACGGGGATATCCAGGCGATGTTTGCAATCATTCCCGCGGTCCTGCCGCATATCAGGTCGGGGAAGCTAAAGGCGCTGGCCGTCACGGGCCTCAAGCGCAGCGAATTGCTGCCAGACGTGCCGAGCGTCAAGGAGCTCGGCTATCCGCAGCTGGAGTCGCTGGCCTGGATTGGTCTGCTAGCACCTGGCAAGACCCCGCAGGCGATCATCGTCAGGCTCTCGCAGGAGGTACAGCGGGGCTTGGCCGACCCCGCGGCCCGCAACGCGCTGATGCGCGCAGGCTTTGACGTGGTCGGCGATACGCCCGAAGAGTTCCGCGCCTGGCAGAAATCCGAGATTGAGAAATGGGGCAAAGTCATTCGTGCCACCGGAGCAGAGCAAAAATAAGTGTGGAGGCCCCGACCACTGAATTTTCGCGGAAGTTTGTTGACACGATTTTTCTAGGCCCGCTATAATCTCGGTCTCACTCGGGCGCGGGGTGGAGCAGTCTGGCAGCTCGTCGGGCTCATAACCCGAAGGTCAGAGGTTCAAATCCTCTCCCCGCAACCAACGTTCTTTAAAAATTCGCAGCCGATAGGTGTGGGCGCTTGAGCGAACGGCGCCGTTCATCCGGTTTACCGGGTGTCGGCAAAGTTATCTAGTGCTCGCATCACAGTAAACTCCGTTTACTTTGAGTGAGATAGTTTTTGGGATTTGAACTGAAGAGTTTGATCCTGGCTCAGATTGAACGCTGGCGGCATGCCTTACACATGCAAGTCGAACGGCAGCACGGGGGCAACCCTGGTGGCGAGTGGCGAACGGGTGAGTAATACATCGGAAC
>JBAUTZ010000249.1:0-1859 GCA_049582445.1 Burkholderiales bacterium | reverse complement strand
GGTTCACGCTGGTCGAGGTGCTCGTCGCCCTCGCCATCGTATCGCTCGCGCTGATGGCGGCGTTGCGTGCGGCGGGGCAGGGCACGGCCGCCGCAGCGGAGCTTCGCTCGCACCTGCTCGCCGGCTGGGTAGCGGAGAACCTGCTCGCGGAGCACCGCGCGCGCGGCGACTGGCTGCCGGGCGGGATCCGGCGCGGCAGCGCGCGCGAAGGCGGCATCGATTTCGCCTGGCGCGAGGAAATTGTCGCGACGCCGAACCCCTCGTTCCGGCGCACGGACATTTTCGTCTCGACTGCGTCGGAGGAGTCGCGCGCGCTCGCGCACCTCACCGGCTTTCTCGTCCTTCCGCCGGGAGCGCCAGGATGAGGAAATCTTCCACGAGTGCGGGCTTCACCCTGATCGAGCTGCTCGCGGCGCTGCTCATCCTGTCGCTGCTCGCGCTGATGTCCTACCGGGGCCTAGGCGCGGTTCTCGACGCGCGCGATCACGTCGATCACGAGGCGGCGAAGTGGCGCCGGGTCGGGGCGTTCTTCCAGCGCTTCGGTCGCGACGTGCAGCTCGCCGAGCCGCGCGCCGTACGCGAAGGGCAAGGCACTGCGCCCGCCTGGCGAGGACAGGCGGGCGGATTCCCGGCGCTCGAGTTCAGCCGCTTCGCCTCGACCGACGGCGTGGACACCGCGCGGCGTCTCGCCTACGGCCTCAATGCGCGCGGCGAGATCGAGCTTTGGATATGGCCGGGGCTCGATGTCGCGCCGGGCGTGCAGCCCGCGCGCTATCCGGTGCTCGCCGGCGTGAAGTCGTTTTCCGTGCAGTACCTCGCGCCGAACCTCGCGTGGGTCGACGCCTGGCCCGCGTCCGCGGCGGCGAGCCCACTTCCGCGCGCGTTGCGGGTGAGCCTGGTGCTTGCCTCGGGGGAGGAAATCGTGCGCGTGTTCTCTCTCGTATGACGCGAGCCCGCCAGCGCGGCGTCGCAATCGTCCTTGCCATGGGGGTGATGGCGCTCGCGGCGTTGGCGGCGGGCGCGATGCTGATCTCGCAGAGCACCTGGTCGCGCGAGGTCGAGCTGAATGGCGATCACGTCCAGGCGCAGACCCTGGTGCGCGCGGGCGTCGACTGGGCGCGCGCGGTGCTGAGCGACGACCGTCGCATGGGAAACGTCGACTATCTGGGAGAGCCCTGGGCGTTAAAGCTGCCGCCGATGCCGGTCGATAACGGCGAGCTCGCGGGACACCTCACGGACTCGCAAGGACGGTTCAACCTGAACAACCTCGCGGCGGGCGGCAAGATCGACGTCGTGCAGCTCGAGCACTTCCGCCGTCTGCTCGCGATTCTCGAACTGCCGCCCGAGCTCGCCGATACCCTTGCCGACTGGATCGACGCCGACGGCGTGCCGCAGCCCAACGACGGCGCGGAGGACAGCTACTACACGTCGCTGCAGCCACCGTACCTTACGGCCAACCGTCCGCTCACCGACGTTGCCGAGCTCGCGCTGGTGCGCGGTTTCGACGAAGGCGTGCGCGCGCAGCTTGCGCCGTTCGTGAGCGCGCTGCCGCGCTTTACCCCTGTGAACGTCAACACCGCGCCGCCCGAAGTGCTGGCGGCGATCGTCGACGGTCTCGATCTGGATGCCGCGCGTGCGCTCGTGGCGCAGCGAGAGCGCGTCTACTTCCGCACCGTGTCGGATTTCACCAGCGCCTTGCCGAGCGGCGCTACCTCCTCGAGCCGGGACGTGAGCGTCGCGAGCGATTTCTTCGACGCGACCGTGCGCGTCTCCATGGGCGGGGCTCAGGCGCGCGGCCTGGCGCTGCTCGATCGCGCAGGCCCCGGCTGGCCCGCCATCGTATGGAGCAAGGTACTGTG
>JBAUTZ010000248.1:0-5163 GCA_049582445.1 Burkholderiales bacterium | reverse complement strand
GCCACCCAGCGCGTCGCCGCGATGCAATCCTCGACCGCCGCGGGAAACGGGCTTTCCGGCCCCATGCGGTAGTCGACCGAGAACACAGCGCAGCGCGCGCCGTTGGCGAGCTGGCGGCACACCACGTCGTGCGTGTCGAGGTCCCCGATCGTCCAGCCGCCGCCGTGGAAGTACACCAGCACAGGCAGGATCTCCTCCGCACGCGTGCCGGCCGGCCGGTAGGCGCGCAGCGGAATCGGTCCGCCCGGTCCGGGCGCAAGCACGAGCTTCGCTTCGGCCACCTCGGGCGGCGCGGGCGACACCGCCGCGCGAGTGTCGCGGTAAATGCGCCGCGCAACGAACGGCGGAACGGTGGCGTAGGGCGGCAACGCCGAGCGCGCCACGCGCTCGAGCAACGCCACCACCTGCGGATGAAGGCTCGCCACGCGCGCTACTTCGCCGCGGCGAGCATCTTCTTCAGACGCTCGACGAAAAACGGCGCGCACTTGAGCAAGCGCGTGTCCTGCGACACGATCAGCGGGCGCACCTTGGGAAGATAGGCCTGCCAGGCCGGGTCGGCCTGCATCGCCGCGCGGCAGCGTTCGCGCTGGTTGAGATCGTCGTAGCCCCACATGTGGACCACCATGTTCTGCGGGCCGACCTCCGTAACGTAGTAGCCGACGAGATTGGGCAGGTGCTTGAGCTGCACGGCCATCCCCTCGGCCTCGTAGTGCTTGAAGTATTCCGGCGCCTTGCCCGGTTGCAGCACGTACATGCGTTCTTCGACGTACACGTTGCCCTCCTCCGGCCAAAGCAAATGATTATAGGCGCACGCCTGGGGTATAGTCCCCGCCGATGGACGACATCCAGACGCTGCGCAGAATCCTCAGGGGGAACCGCGTCATCGCGGTCGTGGGCCTCTCGGCCGACTGGTACCGCCCGAGCTATTTCGCCGCCAAGTACATGCAGGAGCACGGCTACCGGGTGATCCCGGTCAATCCGCGCTATGCGGGCCAGAAGGTGCTCGGCGAGACCTGCTACGCCAGCCTGCGCGAGGTGCCGGACAAAGTCGACATCGTCGACGTGTTCCGGCGCACGCAGGATGTCGCGCCGATCGCCGACGACGCCATCGCCATCGGTGCAAAGGTCCTGTGGCAGCAGATCGGGGTGAACAACGAGGCGGCGGCCGAAAAGGCGCGCGCTGCGGGTCTGGACGCCGTCTCCGACCGGTGCGTCAAAATCGAGCATGCGCGCCTCTTCGGGGGGCTCAACTGGGTGGGGGTCAATACCCGGGTCGTGTCGGCCAAGCGCCCCCGCTGGCTCGCCTATTGACCAGCCAAATTCCGCTGGCGCGATCCCCTGCTGGAAAGTATGCTGTAAGCATCATGAGCCGGCCAATACGCATCTTCGACGGGCCTTTCGGGCGCCTGATGCTGGTGGAACTGCAGGCGGCGGAAGCGCCGCGGTCCCTGCCGGAACCGGCCATTTTGCTCAAGCACGACGGCGGCGACACCGAGTATCTGATCGGCGACGAGCGCCTGGCGCTGACGCGCGAGGACGTGCTGTTCGTGAACCCGAACGAGCCGCACGGCGACCAGCGCAACCGCGACGTGCCGACGACCCGGGCGATCGTGCTGTACGCGTCGGGCGAGTGGCTGACGCGCAACTTCCCGGCGGCGTTCGCAGCCGGCGACGGTCGCATGTTCCCGAGTCGGCGCGAGGCGATCACGCCGCGCATCCGGCGCCTGGCTCACACGCTGGCGATCGAGGCGCTGAACGACCAGTTCCTGTCGGTCGAGCGGCTCGAATTCATGCTGCAGGAGCTGGTGCTGTCGATCGTCGACACGTACCTGGGGCGGCGCCGCTCGGCTTCGGCACTGTGGCGCGGCTCGCGCTTCGAGGACTCCCGCATCCGGCGCGCGATTTCACTGCTGCGCGCGCACCCCAACAAGGAGCTCAACATGGACGAGCTCGCTAGCCAGGTGGGGCTCTCGCGCTCGCGCTTCTACGATCTGTTCCAGCTTTGCACCGGGCGCTCGCCGCGCGCCTACCTGGACATGCTGTGCGTCGAAGCGGCGATCGCGAAGCTCTCGACCGGACGCGCGAAGATCGCCGACGTGTCGGCCGAGCTCGGCTTTTCGGCGCAGAGCAACTTCACGCGCTTTTTCCTGCACCAGGTCGGCATCCCGCCTTCGGAATATCGCCGCGCGGCGACCAAGCCCGACGCGCGCCCGCGGCCAGCGCCGCCCGAGGCCGATCCCGACCCTACGACCTGAGGCATCGCGGCCACGGGGCCTGAGCCCTGCTGGCACGCCGGTTGCTAAGGTTACCCCCACGGGGGACGACCTTGCAGCGAAAACACTACGATGAGATGCACAGCGCCGATGGCGCGGTGCGCCCGCATTACCGCGCGCTCGCCGACTGGCTCGCCGCCACGCCCGCCGAGCGGGTAGCCGAGAAGCGGCGCGAGGCCGACCTACTGTTCCACCGCGTCGGCATCACCTTCGCCGTGTACGGAGACGAGCAAGGCGCCGAGCGCCTGATCCCGTTCGACACGATTCCCAGGATCATTCCGCTTTCCGAGTGGCAACTGCTGGTGCGGGGCCTCAAGCAGCGCGTCGCGGCGCTGAACCGGTTCCTGCACGACGTCTACCACGGCCAGGAGATCCTCAAGGCGGGAGTCATCCCGGCCGAGCAGGTGCTCGGCAACTCGGCCTACCAGGTGGCGATGCTGGGCCTGGACCTGCCGCACCAGGTGTACTCGCACGTCGCGGGCGTCGACCTCATCCGGCACGAGGACGGCACCTGGTACGTCCTCGAGGACAACTTGCGCACGCCGTCGGGCGTTTCCTACATGCTCGAGGACCGCAAGATGATGATGCGCCTGTTCCCGGAGCTGTTCGAGCAGCAGCACGTCTACCCGGTCGAGCACTACCCGGCGCTATTGCTCGAGACGCTGCGCAGCATCGGCCCGCACGCCATGAGCGAGGCGAGCGTGGTGGTGATGACGCCGGGACAGTACAACAGCGCCTACTTCGAGCACGCGTTCCTCGCCCAGCAGATGGGCATCGAGCTGGTCGAGGGCGCGGACCTGTTCGTCAAGGACGGCTACGTCTACATGCGCACCACGGGCGGGCGGCAGCGCGTCGACGTGATCTACCGGCGGGTGGACGACGCCTTCCTCGACCCGCTCGCGTTCCGCGAGGATTCGCTACTCGGGGTGCCGGGGCTGCTTTCGGCCTATCGCGCGGGCAACGTCTCGCTCGCCAACGCCATCGGCACCGGGGTGGCCGACGACAAGTCGACCTACCCCTACGTGCCCGACATGATCCGCTTCTACCTCGGCGAAGAGCCGCTGCTCGCCAACGTTCCCACCTGGCAGTGCAAGCGCCCCGAGGACTTCGCCTACGTGAGCGAGCATCTCGCCGAGCTGGTGGTGAAGGAAGTGCAGGGCTCGGGCGGCTACGGCATGCTGATCGGCCCGGCCTCCACGGCGGCGCAAGTCGAGGCCTTCCGGGCGCGGCTGCAGGCGAACCCCGCCGACTACATCGCCCAGCCGACGCTGTCGCTTTCGACCTGCCCGACGTTCGTCGAGCGCGGCATCGCGCCGCGCCACATCGACCTGCGCCCGTTCGTGCTCTCGGGGCGCGAGGTGACGCTGGTGCCGGGAGGTCTCACGCGCGTGGCGCTCGGCGAAGGCTCGCTGGTGGTGAACTCCTCGCAGGGCGGCGGCACCAAGGACACCTGGGTGGTCGACTGATGCTGTCGCGCGTCGCAGACCGGATATTCTGGATGAGCCGCGAGATGGAGCGCGCCGAGAATATGGCCCGCATCCTCGGCGTGACCGCCAACCTGGTCCTGTTCGGCGCCAGCGACCGCAGGGAGGAGAACCTGCGCGCCCCGCTCACCATCACGGGTACGAGCGAGGGATTCGCCGAGCGCCACCAGTCGCTCACGCTCGAGACGCTGATCGCGTTCCTCGCGCTCGACGAGGCGAACCCCTCTTCGATCTATTCCTGCTTGCGCGACGCGCGCGACAACGCTCACGCCGTGCGCTGGCAGATCACGTCCGAGATGTGGGAGACGCTGAACGCGACCTGGCTCGAGGTGCGCGGCATCCGTCGAGAGCGCGTCATCGGCGCCGGCGCGACGCAGTTCTTCGACTGGGTGAAGGAGCGAAGTCACCTCTTTCGCGGCGTCACCTACGGCACCATCGTGCGGGGCGAAGCGTTCAACTTCTCGCGCCTGGGAACCTTCCTCGAGCGCGCCGACAACACCGCGCGCATCCTCGACGTCAAGTACCACATCCTGCTGCCCGCGGTCGAGGACGTCGGCGGCGCGCTCGATTACTACCAGTGGACCGCGCTGCTGCGCTCGGTATCGGCGTTCGAGACCTACCGGGCGCTGTACCGGGACCAGATCTTCCCGATCAAGGTGGCGGAGCTGCTCGTCCTCGAGCGGCGCATGCCGCGCTCGCTCGCGGCCTGCTTGGAGCAGATCAACCTGTCGCTCGAACGCATCCACGGCGAGCACGACCACGCCGTCAAGCGCCTGGCGGGCGAGCTGCTCGCGCGGCTCACGCACTCCGACATCGAGGAGATCTTCCAGGCCGGGCTGCACGAGTTCCTGACCGGGTGCCTGGCCGACTTCACCGAGCTGGGCAACCGCATCCAGCGCGCTTACCTCGGGACCGTATGAAGATCGTCATCCGGCACGAAACGATTTACGCCTACGATGCGCCGGTGCGCTCGCTGACCCAGTACCTGCGCCTCGTGCCGCGCGACACCGCGCGCCAGAAGGTCATCGAGTGGAAGCTCGATACTCCCGCCCCCACGGTGCGCACCCAGGACGGCTACGGCAACGTGCTCGACGTGTTGACGATCGACAAGCCGGTCACCGAGGTCCGCATCGTCGCCTCCGGCACGGTCGAGACCTCTGCCGCCGTGGACGAGCCATCGGATTTCACCGGCCCACCCTTGTCACCGCTGCTGTTCCTGCGCGCCACCGGACTCACGCTTCCCGACCCGGCGATCGCCGCGCTCGCCGAGGGCTTCCGGCCCAACGTACATTCGCTCGCCGGCCTGCGCGCGCTCGCCGCGCGGGTGAGGGATCGCATCCGCCCGCGAATCGGCGAACCCGGCTTCAATCCGCGGGCGGGCGACGCGCTGGCTGCCGGCTCCGGGC
>JBAUTZ010000247.1:0-3362 GCA_049582445.1 Burkholderiales bacterium | reverse complement strand
CGCGTGCTCCCGCACGGCGCAGCGCCTCGGAACGCCGCAGGGTGATCGCGCAGGCGCTGCAGCGCGCGCGCAGGAAGCGAGGTACGGCATGAACCCGGCCAAGCGGCGCGAGATCTACGAGCGGCTGCGCGCCGCCAATCCCAGTCCGCGCAGCGAACTGGAGTTCCGCACCCCCTATGAGCTGCTGGTGGCGGTGGTGCTCTCGGCGCAGGCCACCGACAAGTCGGTCAACCTCGCGACGGCAAAGCTTTTCCAGGTCGCCGACGCCCCCGAGCGCATGCTCGACCTCGGCGTCGAAGGGCTCGAGCAGTACATACGCAGCATCGGCCTGTACCGGACCAAGGCGAAGAACGTGATCGCGCTGTCGAGGATCCTGCTCGAAGAGCACGGCGGCCACGTCCCCTCCGGGCGCGCCGCGCTCGAGCGCCTGCCGGGCGTCGGGCGCAAGACCGCCAACGTGGTGCTCAACGTCGCGTTCGGCGAGCCTACGATCGCTGTCGACACCCACATCTTTCGCGTCGCCAACCGCACCGGCTTCGCGCCCGGCAAGGATCCGGAGGAAGTGGAGCAGAAGCTGCTCAAGTTCACGCCCCCCGAGTTCCAGCGGCACGCGCACCACTGGCTGATCCTGCACGGGCGCTACGTCTGCCTGGCGCGCAAGCCGAAATGCCCGCAGTGTCCGATCCGCGACCTGTGCGAATTCCGCGGCAAGACGCGCGATGTTTAATCCCTCGCGCGAGCAGGTACGCGACTTCTTCTTCGAGGCCTGGCGCAAATACCGGGCCGGGGAGCCGCTGGCCGGGCTCGAAGCGACCGCGCTGGAGATCGCGCTGCTGCATCCGGAGTACCACGCGCTTCTCGGCGATCCCGAGCGCGCCCGCGAGAAGGAATACTTTCCGGAGCTCGGGCAGACCAATCCGTTCCTGCACATGAGCCTGCATCTCGCGCTCGAGGAGCAGCTCTCGATCGATCAGCCCGCCGGCATCGTGGCCCGCTTCGACGCGCTCACCGCGCGGCACGGCGATCGCCACGCGGCGTTGCACGAAGCGCTCGAATGCCTGGCCGAGATGGTGTGGCGTTCGCAACGCGACGGCGCCCCGCCCGATGGCGCCGCCTACCTCGATTGCCTGGCGCGGCGCGCGCGCCGCTGATCAGCGCTCGCTGTGCAGCGGCGAGGGCTGGCTGGAGAACCAGGCGGCCAGGTCCTCGATGTCCTGCTTGGAGAGGGCGGCCACCATGCCGTTCATGATGGGATTCTGGCGCTTGCCCGACTTGTAGTCGCTTAGCGCGCGCACCAGATAGTCGTCCCATTGGCCGGCGAGGATCGGTTGGTCGGGCGCCGAAGGCTTGTCGCCGTTGGCGCCGTGGCAGGCAGCGCACACTTGCGCCGCCTTGGCCTTGCCCGCCTGGGCGTTGCCACCCGCGATCGCGCCTTGCGCCAGCACGAGCCCGAGCACCGCCGCAGCGGCCGTGCGCACGAAGTGGCTCATTTCGGCCCCCCGCTGTAGTAGGCCGCCAGGTCCGCCATGTCCTGCTCGGTCAGGCTCGCCGCGATGCCGCGCATCGAAGGGTGCCAGCGCGCGCCGGACTTGTATTCCTTCAGCGCGCTGATGATGTAGCCAGGCTGCTGGCCGCCGATCTTCGGCACGTGGTACACCTCAGGGTAGGCGGTTCGGTAGCCGGGGATGCCGTGGCACCCGGTGCACATCGAAGTCTTGCTTTTTGCCGCTTCGGCATTGCCGGTGACGTTCTGCGCGAACGCTGCGGACGCGAGCGTCGCGAGCGCAAGGCCGGCCGCGGCGAGCGCGATGGGTAGGCGGTGGGGCATGCTCGAGTTTTTCTCTGGAGTGGCGGTTGGAAAACCGGGCGATTCTAGCGGAAGGACCACGCCGCCTCAACCAGCGGCACCCCGTTACAGCTAAAATTACGTTTTGCCCCCAAAAGCCCCATTCATGCGCTTCAACGGAACCGAAGAATACGTTGCTACCGACGACCTGACGCTGGCCGTCAACGCGGCAATCACGCTGCAGCGCCCTCTCCTCGTGAAGGGCGAGCCGGGCACCGGCAAGACGATGCTCGCGGTGCAGGTCGCCAAGGCGCTCGACGTGCCGCTGCTCGAGTGGCACATCAAGTCCACCACGAAAGCGCAGCAGGGCCTGTACGAGTACGACGCGGTGTCGCGGCTGCGCGACTCGCAGCTCGGCGATCCGCGCGTGCACGACATCCACAACTACATCGTCAAGGGCATGCTGTGGCAGGCGTTCACCGCCGAGCGGCCCGTGGTGCTCCTGATCGACGAGGTCGACAAGGCGGACATCGAGTTCCCCAACGACCTGCTGCGCGAGCTCGACCGCATGGAGTTCTACGTCTACGAGACGCGCGAGCTGATCAAGTCCCGCCTTCGCCCCATCGTGTTTATCACCTCGAACAACGAGAAGGAGTTGCCCGACGCGTTCCTGCGCCGCTGCTTCTTCCACTACATCCGCTTCCCCGACAAGGAAACGATGGAGAAGATCGTCGAGGTGCATTTCCCGGGGCTCAAGAAGTCGCTGCTCAGGGAGGCGCTCGAAGTGTTCTTCGAGATGCGCGAGGTGCCCGGGCTGAAGAAGAAGCCCTCGACCTCCGAGCTGCTCGACTGGCTCAAACTCCTGCTCGCCGAGGACATCCCCCCGGAAGCGCTGCACTCGAAAGACCGCAAAACCATCATCCCGCCGCTGCACGGAGCGTTGCTCAAGAACGAACAGGACGTGCACCTGTTCGAGCGACTGGTATTCATGACGAGGGCCAAGGGAAGCTGATTTGCTGATCGACTTCTTCCTCAAGCTGAAGAGCTTCAAGCTGCCCGTCTCGATCAAGGAGTACCTCACTCTCATCGAGGCGCTGCAGAAGGGCGTGATCGGCCCGTCGGTGGACGATTTCTACTACCTCAGCCGCGCGACGCTGGTAAAGGACGAGGCGAACTTCGACAAGTTCGACCGTGCCTTCGCCGAATTCTGGCAGGGCGTGGAGACGATTCCCGGCATCGAGGCGCAAATCCCGCTCGAGTGGCTGCTAAAGCAGGTCGAGCTGACGCTGTCGGAGGAGGAAAAGAAGAAGATCGAGGCGCTCGGCGGCTGGGAAAAGCTGATGGAGACACTGAAGCAGCGCCTCGAAGAGCAAAAGGGCCGCCACCAGGGCGGCAGCAAGTGGATCGGCACGGGCGGCACCTCGCCCTTCGGCGCCTACGGCTACAACCCCGAAGGCATCCGCATCGGCCAGGACAAGGGCCGCAATCGCAGTGCGGTCAAGGTCTGGGACCAGCGGGAATACCGCAATCTCGACGATTCGGTCGAACTCGGCACGCGCAACATCAAGGTCGCCTT
>JBAUTZ010000246.1:0-5923 GCA_049582445.1 Burkholderiales bacterium | reverse complement strand
GGGATACCCGGCTCAAGGCTGCGCGTGACCTGGCCGATGATCCGCGCGCGGCGGCGTTGCCGATCGTGCGCAAGGCGCTCGGCCGCGAGACCGACCCCGAGGTGAGGGGCGTGCTCGAGATCGTCGCGGCGTCGATCGAGCTGCGCGCCGGAGCGCGGGCGGACCGCCTCGCCGCGATCCGCACGCTCGCTGCTTCGGGTAATCCGAAGACCGAAACGCTGCTGCTGCCGCTCGTGGCGAAGAAGCCCGACGGTAGCTTCGCCGAGCCGGACGAGGAGATCCGCGCCGCGGCGCAGGCGAGCCTCGCCTCGGTGCGCGGGCGGCTCGCCTGGGGCGAGCGTCTGGGGCTGCTGTTCGCGGGCCTGAGCCTCGGCAGCATTCTCATGATCGCGGCCCTGGGACTCGCGATCACCTACGGCCTGATGGGCGTGATCAACATGGCGCACGGCGAGCTGATGATGCTCGGCGCCTACGCCACCTACGTGGTGCAGAACCTGTTCAAGGCCTATGCGCCGGGGGCCTTCGACTGGTACCTGGTCTGTGCGGTCCCAGTCGCATTCGTCGTCGCCGGCGCGGCCGGAATGATCCTCGAGCGCACGGTGATCCGCTGGCTCTACGGCCGGCCGCTCGAGACGCTGCTCGCCACCTGGGGCATCAGTCTGATGCTGATGCAGGGCGTACGCTCGCTGTTCGGGGCGCAGAACGTCCAGGTCGACAACCCAAGCTGGATGTCGGGCGGGGTGCAGGCGCTGCCCAACCTGGTGCTGCCGTACAACCGGATCGCAATCATCCTGTTCGCCGCCGCGGTGGTCGCGGGAATCTGGCTGCTGCTCACGCGGACGCGCCTCGGGCTCTTCGTTCGCGGGGTGACGCAAAACCGCGCCATGGCCTCCTGCGTGGGCGTGCCGACCGCGCGCGTTGACACGCTCGCCTTCGGCCTGGGCTGCGCCATCGCCGGGCTGGCCGGCTGCGCGCTGTCGCAGGTCGGCAACGTCGGTCCGGCGCTCGGCCAAGGCTACATCGTCGACTCGTTCATGGTGGTGGTGCTGGGCGGCGTCGGCCAGCTCGCCGGCACCGTCTACGCCGGAATCGGCCTCGGGCTGGTGAACAAGCTGCTGGAGTCCTGGTCGGGTGCGGTGCTGGCGAAGATCGCGGTGCTGGTGTTCATCATCATCTTCATCCAGAAGCGCCCGCAGGGCTTGTTCGCCCTCAAGGGCCGGGCAATCGAAGCATGATGACTGCGTATCGCAGGCGCGGCTGGATCGCGTTCGTCGCGTTCGCCCTGGCGTTGCTCGTCGCCGTACCGGTCGCCTCACTGCTCTTTCCCGCTGGCAGCCCGCTGCACCTGTCGGAATACTGGGTGAGCCTCGCCGGCAAGATCGTGTGCTACGCGATCGTCGCGCTGGCGATGGACCTGGTGTGGGGCTACGCGGGGATCCTCTCGCTCGGGCACGGGCTGTTCTTCGCGCTCGGCGGCTACGCCATGGGCATGTACCTGATGCGCCAGATCGGCGCCGACGGCGTCTACCACAGCACGCTGCCGGACTTCATGGTATTCCTCGACTGGAAATCGTTCCCGTGGCAATGGTGGGGCAGCGAACATTTCCTGTGGGCGCTGGTGCTGGCGGTGGCCGTGCCGGGGCTGCTCGCCTATGTGTTCGGCTGGTTCGCGTTCCGCTCGCGCATCAAGGGCGTGTACTTCTCGATCATCACCCAGGCGCTCACCTATGCGGCGATGCTGCTGTTCTTCAGGAACGAGACGGGCTTCGGCGGCAACAACGGCTTCACGGACTTCAAGCGCATCCTAGGCATTCCGATCGCGACGCCCGGCATGCGCGTCGCGCTGTTCGTGCTAAGCGCGGTGACGCTGCTCGTCACGCTGCTGCTCGGCCGCTGGCTGGTCACATCGAAATTCGGCCGCGTGCTCTCCGCGATACGCGACGCCGAGCAGCGCGTCATGTTTTGCGGCTACAACACCGAGCACTACAAGCTGTTCATATGGACGCTGTCGGCGGTGCTGTGCGGGCTTGCCGGAGCCCTGTACGTGCCCCAGGTGGGCATTATCAATCCGAGCGAGATGTCGCCCGCGAACTCGATCGAGATCGCGATCTGGGTCGCGGTCGGCGGCCGCGGCACGCTGGCGGGCGCGCTGGTCGGCGCCGCGGCGGTCAATGGCGCCAAGAGCTTCTTCACGCAGGCCTTCCCGGAAGTGTGGCTGTACTTCCTCGGGCTGCTGTTTATCCTGGTGACGCTGTTCATGCCGCGCGGGGTGATGGGGCTGCTGGCGCGGGAGAAGCCGGCATGAGCGACGCGTCGCTTGGGCACATCGCCGCGCAGCAGCTGGACGCCACGCACGGCGTCGTACTCTACCTGCAGGACATCAGCGTCAGCTTCGACGGCTTCAAGGCGCTGAATGCGCTCTCGCTCGCGATCGACGACGGCGAGCTGCGCTGCGTAATCGGGCCGAACGGCGCCGGCAAGACCACCATGATGGACGTGATCACGGGCAAGACGCAGCCCGACGCGGGCAGCGTCTATTTCGGCCAGACCATCGACCTCACGCGCCTGTCGGAGGCCGAGATCGCGCAGGCGGGCATCGGGCGCAAGTTCCAGAAGCCGACCATTTTCGAGCGGCACACGGTGTTCGAGAACCTCGAGCTCGCGATGAAGGCCGATAAGCGCGTGCGCCGCACGCTGTTCGCGCGCCTGTCGTCGGAGGAGCGCGACCGCATCGCAGCGATGATCGGGCGGGTCGGCCTTGCCAGCGCCGCGGACCGCACCGCCGGCCTGCTCTCGCACGGCCAGAAGCAGTGGCTCGAAATCGGGATGCTCCTGATGCAGGAGCCAAGGCTGCTCCTGCTCGACGAGCCGGTCGCGGGTATGAGCGACGACGAGACCGAGCGCACCGCCGAGCTGTTCCTCTCGCTCGCCGGCAGTCACTCGCTTGTAGTGGTCGAGCACGACATGGCGTTCATCGCGCGCATCGCGCGCAAGGTGACGGTGCTGCACGAGGGCGGTGTGCTCGCGGAGGGTCCGTACGAACAGGTGCAGAACGACCCGCGCGTGATCGAGGTTTACCTGGGCAGGTGAGCATGCTTTCGATCTCGAACCTCGACCAGTACTACGGCGGCAGTCACATCCTGAGGAACCTCTCTTTCGAGGTGCCCGCGGGCAAAGTGACCACGCTGCTCGGCCGCAACGGAGTCGGCAAGACGACCCTGCTCAGGACGTTGATGGGGCTGGTCCCGGCGAGGACCGGCAAGATCGTGTTCGAGGAGCGAAACCTCACCCAGGCCAAGCCCTATGAGCGTGCGCGCGCCGGAATCGGCTACGTGCCGCAGGGACGCGAAATCTTTCCCCGCCTCACGGTGGAGGAGAACTTGCTCATGGCGGCGCCCCGCGTGCCCTCCCGCATCTTCGAGCTGTTTCCGGTGCTCAAGACCATGCTCGGCCGTCGCGGGGGGGATCTGTCCGGCGGCCAGCAGCAGCAACTCGCGATCGGCCGCGCTCTCGCCATGGCGCCCCGGCTGCTGATCCTCGACGAGCCGACCGAGGGGATCCAGCCCTCGATCATCAAGGACATCGAGCGCGTCATCCGCGCGCTCGCCGTGCGCGGCGAGATGGCGATCCTGCTGGTAGAGCAGTACTACGACTTCGCGCGCTCGCTCGCCGACCAGTACCTGGTAATGGAGCGCGGCGAGATCATCGCCCGCGGCCGCGGCGAGGACATGGACCGGGACAGCGTTCGCTCGATGCTCTCGGTGTGAGGGGCCCTAGGTGCGCTCCAGCACCGGGGTCGCCGGAGCAGGCTCCGCTTGCGTGGCGTGTGGCAGGAGGCGGCGCACGACCAGCCAGTAGCCGATCGCCAGCACCACCGGCACGCAGGCGAGAATCGCCACGGTGTCATCGGAATCGAACAGGGCGACGAGGGCGATGGCCGCGAGCACGATGCGCACGGCGACGTCGACGGGTCGCCGGTCGGAGAAGCGGGCCTGCAGGCTGAAGGTGATGCCGAGGGTCGAAATCAGGATCAGCAACCCGGCGCCCAGCTGCGCCGCGCCGGGCTTGATCACCAGCTCCGGATGCACGAACACCCCGGCCATCAGGGTGAACAGGGATACGCAGATCTGTATCGAGCGGAACAGCGTCGTATAGAACGAAGTGTTGGCGATCTTCGAGGTAATCGCCGCGGTCACCGACGTGGGCGGTGTCAGCTCGCCAAACACCGCGAGGAAGAATGCGAAGAAATGAATCACCCAGGGATTGACGCCCAACTTGATGAACGGCGGCACGATGACGATCGCAACCAGAATGTAGGTCGGCGCCGGGGGCAGCCCCATGCCGAGAATCGCGCCGAATATGAACGCCATGACCACCATGGCGAACATGTTCACGCCTGCGGCGTCCATCAGCAGCGTGCCGATCTTGGTGGGTACGCCGGTGATCACGAGCGCGCCGGTCATGATCGACAGCGTCGCCAGGAGCAGCGCGATGTCGGTGATCATGTCGACGTACGAATCGAGGAAGCGCCGCAGCGGCGCGACGAACTGGTCGACCGACCAGTGGCCCGGCCGCAGCAGCGGGACGAGGTTGATCACGAGCAATGCGGCGCCGGCGGTGTAGAACATGTACAGCGCCGCGAACATCGGCGTGAGAAAGATCGCCGCCATCAGCGTCACCAGGCCGCCGACCACGAACACGAACGCGCCGAGATTGACCTTGTCGCGCCAGCCCAGGGCCTTGGCGCCGGAGTCGACCACGAGATGGGTCCGGTACTGGACCGCGAGCAGGTAGACCGAGACCGCGACCGTGATGTAGTAGATGAAGGCCGGTACCCAGCCGCGCGCCACGACGTCGAAATAGTCGACGCCGAGGAATTCTGTCATGAGGAAGGCGGCGATGCCCATTACCGGCGGCATGAGTTGCCCGCCCAGCGACGACGCGGTCTCGATCGCCGCCGCGGTCGGCGGAGGCAGGCCGGCGTTGATCATCGCCGGGATGGTGGCCGAGCCGACGGTGATGGAGTTGGCGGCGCCGCTGCCGCTTACGGTCCCGATGCACATCGAGCCGACCACCGCCGACTGCGGAATGGCGTGCGGCGAGCGGATGGCGACGCGCTTGGTCGCGCGCAGGAGCGAATCGATGCAGCCGTAGCCCTGCAGCAGGCTGAGCACCAGCAGGAACGACCCTATCGTCGTAAGCGCGATTTGCGGCAGGCGGGAGAAGATGCCGGTCGCCATCTCGACGCTGCTCGCGGTGATGACGCGGTGCCAAGGCAACCCGGAATGGTAGAACATGCCGGGCACCATGTAGCCGTAGACGGCGTAAAGGATGAACACGATGTTGAGGATAAAAAGCGGCATGTGCCGCTTGCGCGAATATTCCATGATGAGCAGCGTCATCACGCCGCCGATCGTCACGTCGGCGGCGTTCCACATGCCGGCGCGCTCCTCGCCCAGCGCCATGTAGTTGGTGTGCATGTACCAGGCGCAGTAAAGCGAGAAAGCGCAGAACGCCGCGGCGATCGCGTAGTTCGCGCCAAGCGGCAGCCTGGGATAGAGATCGTTCTGGCGCAGCGACTGAAGAACGAACAGGGCGTAGGCGATGGGGATCATCGTCATGGCGAGCAGCGTGGGCCCGCCGGATCCGGTCCAGTAGTAGACCAGCATGTAGCCGAGGAACGCGATCGCGCTCGCGTAATACACCCAACTGAGTGCAGATTGCGCGCGGCCTGCTGGCACGGCGGGCGTCATGACGAGGGCCCGACTACGCGCTCAAAACTTGGCGACGTTGGAATCCCACTTGCTGTCCCACACGCCACGCGCCTTCATGTACTTGGCGAGGCCGGGGTGGATGGGAACGAGGTTCCAGGTCGATTCGAGCGCCTGCTTCTGGAACTGCGCCATCTTGCCGCCAGCGATCT
>JBAUTZ010000245.1:0-2409 GCA_049582445.1 Burkholderiales bacterium | reverse complement strand
GGTCACGCCGCGCGGTCCAGATGCGCGGGTGCCTGATGCCGCGCGCCTCGTCGTAGGCGCGCGAGACGTCGAACGGAATGCAGTGCTCGTAGATCGGGTAGCCGGCGTACTTCGGGTCCATTCGCCGGCGCGTCATGTCGTAGGTCCGCTTCAGGTTCATGCGTGAAGCCACCCCACGCTTCGCGTTCGCATACAGGTCCTTCACGAAATCCCGTGTGTAGCGGAACGCCTTTTCGCACTGCGCGGGGGTGGTGAGCGCGGCGCCCCGACCCGGGATGAGCGCCTTCGGTTTCAGCGCGCGCAGGCGGGCGAGGGTCAGCGGCCAGGCCTCGAGGTGCGCATCGCCCGCGTAGATCCCGGCCTGGTACTCCACCAGGTCGCCCGAGAACAGCACGCGCTGCGAAGGCACCCAGACGATGGTGTCGCCTGCGGTGTGCCCGGCCCCCGGATGGATGATCCTCACTTCCAGCCGGCCCATCATCACCGTCATCTCGTTGCCGAAGGTGATCGTCGGCCAGGTCAGGCCGGGGATCGATCGTGCGCCGCGGAACAGCCGCGGAAAGCGCCCGATCTCGCTTCTCATGTCCTGCCTGCCGCGTTCGCGGATGAGGTCAAGCGTCGCCTGGCTGGCGATGACGTTCCCGGCCTTGTAGGCGGAGGCGCCGAGTACGCGCACCGCATGGTAGTGGCTCAGCACCACGTACCTGATCGGTTTGGAGGTGACCTTGCGGATGCGACGGATCACTTCGCGGGCCATGGCAGGGGTGGCCTGCGCATCGATCACCATGACGCTGTCATCGCCGACGATGACGCCGGTGTTCGGATCACCCTCGGCGGTGAAGGCGTAGCAGCTGCGCGATAACTTTCCGAAGGTGACTTTCTTCGGCTGTAGATCGGCCCGAGAGGCGAATGCTTTGGGCATCGTAACTCAGGCGTGTTCGGTGGGCTCGAAGCGCTCCAGGCGGTAGCCGTAGTTGTAGATCGGAACCACGCGGTACCCGGTCTCGGGACGCAGATCGAGCTTCTTCCTGACCTGACTGACGTGCGTGTCAACGGTGCGCGTCGCCAGATCGCCGGTGCGGCCCCACACGGATTCCTGCAGGTGTCCGCGCGACATCAGCCGCCCCATGTTGCGGAACAGCACCACCGCGAGCTCGAATTCCTTGGGCGTCAGCGCGATGCGCGTGCCGTCGCGCGTGATTTCCCCTCGCTGCGTGTCGATCGCGAACGGCGGGAACGACAAGCGTGTCTCGTCCTCACGCGGGTAGGCCCGCCGCAGCAGCGCGCCGACGCGCGCCAGCAGCTCCTGGCGGCGGGCCGGCTTGACCATGTAGTCGTCGGCGCCGCTCTCAAGAGCGAACACGATGTCTTCCTCCGAGTCGCGCACCGTGACGAACAGGATCGGAACCGTTTTCGAAACGTTGGCCCGGATCCATTTGAGGACCTCGTCGCCGGAGACGTCGGGGACCTGCCAGTCGAGCACGTATAGGTCGAAGCTCTCGCGTCCTGCGTGCTTCATGGTCTCGCGGCCGGCGTTGTAGCCGTGCACGTCGTGCCCGGCATCGGTGAGCCAGCGCCTGAGCAGCGCCAGCTGATCAGGATCGTCTTCCAGAATCGCGATTCGCAAGTCTCTCTCCCAAGTATTCGGAGCAGCCTCCCCCGCACGCAATGATAATGCCGCTGGCGCGCGAAGGAAATTCCGATTGTGGGAGAATCGCCGCTTCCCACGGTCCCGACTTATGCGAATTGCGATTCTCGGCGGCGGAACGATCGCGCGCCTGGTAATGGAGCACCTGCGTGCGGGCCGGCTTCCGGGCGCCGAAGTTGTCGCCATCGCGGGGCGAAGTAAGAGTTCACGCGGCGTCGCGCTCGCCGCCGAATTCGGCGTGCCGTATGTGCTCGGCGCCGATGCACTGTTGGCTGCGAAACCGGGAGTGGTGCTCGAGGCGGCATCGCACGCGGCGGTGCGCGCGCATCTCGTGCCGCTGCTTTCTGCAGGGGCTTCGGTGATCGTGCTCTCGGCCGGCGCATTGGCCGACGATTCCCTGCGAGAATCCGCCGAGCGCGCCGCCGGAGTTTCGGGCGCGCTGCTCTACGTGCCTTCCGGTGGCATCGGCGGGCTCGATGCGCTGAAGGGCGCGTGTGCCGCGGGCGTAGACGAGGTCTCGATTCGCGTCGCCAAGCCGCCGGCGGCTTGGCGGAACATTCCGTACGTCGAGGCGCTCGGCATCGACCTCGGCGCGCTCCGCTCCGCCGTGACGCTGTTCGACGGATCGGCCCGTGCAGGCGTGCCGCACTTTCCTCAGAACGTGAACATCGCGGCCGTGTTGTCGCTCGCCGGGATCGGCTTCGATCGCACGAGGCTCGAGGTAGTGGCGGATCCGGGCCTCAGCTACAACACGCATACGA
>JBAUTZ010000244.1:0-6003 GCA_049582445.1 Burkholderiales bacterium | reverse complement strand
CGGTATTCTAACCAACTGAACTACCACTCCAGCGCTGGTGGGTGCTGAGAGGGTCGAACTCCCGACATTCGCCTTGTAAGGGCGACGCTCTACCACTGAGCTAAGCACCCCTCCGTCACCCTGCGGCCCACATGCAGTCCGCGAAAAGCGCGCTAGTTTATCGCATCCTTCAGGGCTTTTCCAGAACGGAACTTGGGCACGCGTGCCGCCGCGATCTTGACCTCCTCGCCCGTGCGCGGATTGCGCCCGGTGCGCGCGGCGCGATCGCTGACGTAGAAGCTGCCGAAGCCGACCAGCGTCACCATGTCGCCCTTCTTGAGGCTCGACTTGATCGCCGCCACCATGGCGTCCACCGCCCGCTCGGCGGCGGATTTGGAGATCTCCGCGGCCTGCGCGATGTGCTCGATCATTTCCCCCTTGTTCACGTACGCCTCCTCGTATCAGTGGGTCGTCAGGCTCGATCCGGTCTTGTCGTCCCCGGTACCTGGCAGTGGCGCCACCTCTTCGGTCACTGGAAGCGGCTCGGGCATGCGCTCGAGCGCGATTTCCAGCACCTTGTCGATCCACCTCACCGGCGTGATCTCGAGACGGTTCTTGACGTTCTCGGCGATGTCGGCGAGATCCTTTACGTTCTCTTCCGGGATCAGCACGGTCTTGATGCCGCCGCGGTGCGCGGCGAGCAGCTTCTCCTTGAGCCCGCCGATCGGCAGTACTTCGCCGCGCAGCGTGATCTCGCCGGTCATGGCCACATCGGCGCGCACCGGAATGCCCGTGAGCACGGAGACCATCGCGGTGACGATGCCTATGCCGGCGCTCGGCCCGTCCTTGGGCGTCGCGCCCTCGGGCAGGTGGATGTGAATGTCGTTCTTCTGGTAGAAATCGTCCTTCACGCCGAGCTTGCGCGAGCGGCTGCGCACGACCGACAACGCCGCCTGGATTGACTCCTGCATCACGTCACCGAGCTTGCCGGTGGTGATCGCCTTGCCTTTGCCGGGCATCACCACCGTCTCGATCGTGAGCAACTCGCCGCCGACCTCGGTCCAGGCGAGCCCCGTGACCTGGCCGACCTGGTTCTGCTTCTCCGCCATGCCGAAGGTGTAACGGCGAACGCCCAGGAACTTGTCCAGGTTGCGCGGCGTCACCAGGATGCGCTTGGGCTTCTCGCCGCCCTCGCTCTTGGCCGTCATGAGCTGCTTGACCGCCTTGCGGCAGATCTTGGACACCTCACGCTCAAGGCTGCGCACGCCCGCCTCGCGGGTGTAGTAGCGCACGATATCGCGGATCGCCGCGTCGTTCACCGACAGCTCGCCTTGCGCCAGGCCATTGCTCTTCATCTGCTTGGGCAGCAGGTACTTCACCGCGATGTTCAGCTTCTCGTCTTCGGTATAGCCCGACAGCCGGATCACTTCCATCCGGTCGGCGAGCGCAGGCGGAATGTTTAGCGTGTTCGCAGTCGCGACGAACATCACTTCGGAGAGGTCGTACTCGACCTCGACGTAGTGGTCGACGAAGGTATGGTTCTGCTCCGGGTCGAGCACTTCGAGCAACGCCGAGGACGGGTCGCCGCGCCAGTCCATGCCCATCTTGTCTACTTCGTCGAGGAGGAACAGCGGGTTCCTAACACCCACCTTGGTCATGTTCTGCAGGATCTTGCCCGGCATCGAACCGATGTAGGTGCGGCGATGCCCCCTGATCTCGGCCTCGTCGCGCACGCCGCCGAGCGACATGCGAACGAACTTGCGGTTGGTCGCCTTGGCCACCGATTGCCCGAGGGAGGTCTTGCCTACGCCCGGGGGACCGACCAGGCACAGGATCGGCGCTTTCATCTTGTCGACGCGGCTCTGGACGGCCAGGTACTCGACGATGCGCTCCTTGACCTTCTCCAGGCCGTAGTGGTCCTTGTCCAGGATCTCCTGCGCCAGCTCGATGTCGCGCGAGATCTTGGACTTCTTCTTCCAGGGCAGGTTGACCAGGGTCTCGATGTAGTTACGGACCACCGTGGCCTCGGCCGACATCGGCGACATGAGCTTGAGCTTCTTCATCTCCGAATCGACCTTCTTGCGCGCGTCCTTCGGCATGTGCGCGCGGCGGATGCGCTTCTCCATCTCCTCGAGATCGGCACCCTCCTCCCCCTCGCCGAGCTCTTTCTGGATCGCCTTGACCTGCTCGTTGAGGTAATACTCGCGCTGGCTCTTCTCCATCTGCCGCTTTACGCGGCCGCGGATGCGCTTTTCGACCTGGAGGATGTCGATTTCAGTCTCGAGCTGCGACATCAGGTGCTCTAGCCGCAGCTTGACGTCGAACATCTCGAGCACCTGCTGCTTCTGCTCGAGCTTGAGCGGAAGATGTGCCGCGACCGTATCTGCGAGGCGCCCCGCCTCGTCGATGCCCTGCAACGAGGTGAGGATCTCGGGCGGGATCTTCTTGTTCAGCTTTACGTACTGGTCGAACGTCGAGAGCAGCGCGCGGCGCATCGCCTCCACCTCGGGACCGGGCGCGGCTTCGGGCCCGATCGGGGCCGCGTCGGCCACCCAGTGCGTCTTAAGGTCGACGATGTTGCGGATGTGGGCGCGGCTGCCGCCTTCGACCAGCACCTTCACCGTGCCGTCGGGGAGCTTGAGCATCTGCAGGATGCTCGACACGCAGCCGATCTGGTACATGTCCTCGGGCCCGGGGTCGTCCTTGGCCGCCGATTTCTGGGCAACCAGAAGGATCGACTTGCCGGCCTCCATTGCCGTCTCCATGGCCTTGATCGATTTCGGGCGCCCGACGAACAGCGGGATCACCATGTGCGGAAACACCACCACGTCGCGCAAGGGGAGCAGCGGATATTGGGAGTCGCGGGCAGGCGTTTCGGGTGCGTCGGACATTTACGGCCTCTGTTGCGGCGTGGGGGACCCGGTCTAGATGAGGTCTTCCTGCGCCAAATCAATGGGAAAAAACGGCAATCAGCGCCGCGATTAGCCTACACGCAAGCGCCCCCAGCGTCCAATCTGACAGATTTGCGCCGCGTTGGTTGCGGCGCTTCAGGCGCGCCGCCGGGCGAGCCTAGCCGGCGGAGCTGCCGACGACTTTCTGCTGGTCTGAGTAAATCAGCAGCGGCCGGCCGTCGGCCGAAATCATCGACTCGTCGACGACCACCTTGCTGACGTTCTCCAGGGTCGGCAGCTCGTACATCGTGTCGAGCAGCACGTTCTCGAGGATCGAGCGCAGACCACGGGCGCCCGTCCTGCGCGCCAGGGCCTTTTTCGCCACGGCAACGAGCGCGGCCGCGCGGATCTCGAGCTCGACCCCTTCCATACTGAACAGTTTCTGGTATTGCTTGACGAGTGCGTTTTTCGGCTCCGTCAGGATCTGCATCAGCGCGCTCTCGTCGAGTTCTTCCAGGGCCGCGACGACCGGCAGGCGGCCGACGAACTCCGGAATGAGGCCGTACTTGATCAGGTCTTCGGGCTCGACGCCCTTCAGGATGTCGAAAGTCGCCTTGGCGTTCTTCGGGCTGCGCACTTCCGCGCCGAAGCCGATGCCGGTTTTCTCGGTGCGGTTGCGGACGATCCGTTCCAGGCCGTCGAACGCGCCACCGCAGATGAA
The DNA here is from genome assembly GCA_049582445.1 of Burkholderiales bacterium. Lineage (GTDB taxonomy): Bacteria > Pseudomonadota > Gammaproteobacteria > Burkholderiales > SG8-39 > DAHVFK01. The sequence continues at coordinate 2,412 of JBAUTZ010000244.1, read as the reverse complement.
CAGAATGTTCGTCGTGTCCACCTGGACAAAATCCTGGTTCGGATGCTTGCGACCGCCTTGCGGCGGCACCGAGGCGATGGTGCCCTCGATCAGCTTCAACAGCGCCTGCTGCACGCCCTCGCCGGAAACGTCCCTGGTGATGGAAGGGTTGTCCGACTTGCGGGAGATCTTGTCGATCTCGTCGATGTAGACGATGCCGCGCTTCGCCTTGTCGACGTCGTAGTCGCAGTTCTGCAGCAGCTTCTGGATGATGTTCTCGACGTCTTCACCCACATAGCCCGCCTCGGTGAGCGTCGTGGCGTCCGCGATGACGAAAGGCACGTTTAACAGCCGCGCCAGCGTCTGCGCGAGCAGCGTCTTGCCCGAGCCCGTCGGGCCGATCAGCAGGATGTTGGACTTGGCGAGCTCGACCTCGTCGTTCTTCGACAGGTGCTTTAGCCGCTTGTAGTGGTTGTAGACGGCGACCGAAAGGATCCTCTTCGCCTGATCCTGGCCGATGACGTACTGGTCCAGGATCTGGCGGATCTCGCGTGGCGTCGGCAAGTCGGACTTGACGCCCTTGCCCGTCTTGTCGGTGGCAGTCTCCTCGCGAATGATGTCGTTGCAAAGCTCGATGCACTCGTCGCAGATGAACACCGACGGTCCCGCGATGAGCTTGCGCACTTCGTGCTGGCTCTTGCCGCAGAACGAGCAGTACAACAGTTTTTCGCTCGAGGAGGTCTTGTCCGACATTGAACGCGCTCCTAGTTGTTTTCCCTCGACGTCAGCACCTTGTCTACCAGACCGTACTGTACCGCCTCGTCACCCGACAGAAAATTGTCGCGGTCGGTATCCTTCGCGATCTTGTCCATCGGCTGACCCGTGTGCTTGGCGAGAATCTCGTTCAGCCGTTGCTTGATGTACAGGATTTCGCGCGCGTGAATTTCGACGTCCGAGGCCTGGCCCTGGAAGCCGCCCAGGGGCTGGTGGATCATGACGCGCGAGTTGGGCAAGCAATAGCGCTTGCCCTTCTCGCCCGCTGCGAGCAGCAGCGCGCCCATGCTCGCCGCCTGCCCGATGCACAGCGTGCTCACGTCGGGCTTGATGAATTGCATGGTGTCGTATATCGCCAGGCCGGCCGAAACCGAGCCGCCGGGCGAGTTGATGTAGAAGAAGATGTCCTTGTCGGGATTCTCCGACTCGAGAAACAGCAGTTGCGCCACGATCAGATTGGCGGTGACCTCCGTCACGGGACCCACCAGGAACACGACTCGCTCCTTGAGCAGGCGCGAGTAGATGTCGTAGGCGCGCTCGCCGCGCCCCGACTGCTCGATCACCATCGGGATGAGCCCGAGGCTCTGCGTCTCGGGCGCTGATTTCTGCCAGATCATGTGCCGCTACCCATGAGTTCGTCGAAGGAAACCGCCTTCTCGACAACCTTGGCCTTGGACAGCACCCAGTTGACGACGTTGGCCTCGAGTGCGAGGCCTTCCATCTCGGACAAACGCTGCGGCTGCATGTAAAACCATTTTACCACCTCGGCAGGGTTCTCGTAGGTCTGCGCCTCCTGCTCGATCAGCACGCGCACGTCCGCCGGCTTCGGCTGCAGGCCCTCGGCACGCGCGAGCTCGCCGATGATCAGACCAAGCGCGACGCGCCGTCGGGCCGCTTCCTCGAACGCCTTCGGTTCCAGTGGCACCTGCTCGGGCTTGACGCCGCGCGCCTGCAAGTCCGCCACCGCGCGCTCGAGCAGCTGCTGCGCCTCCATCTGCACCAGCGACTTGGGCAGCTCGAGCTTGGTCGTATCGAGCAGCGTCTGCAGCGCCTGGCCCTTCATGCGTGCCTCGATGCGCTTCTTCACCTCGCGCTCGACGTTCGCGCGGATCTCGGCCCGCATCTTGGTCAGATCGCCGTCCGCCACGCCCAGGCTCTTGGCGAACGCGGCGTCCAGCTCCGGCAGGCGCGGCTCGTCGACCTGCTTGACCATAAGCGAGAAGGAGGCGGTCTTGCCAGCGACTTCCTTGCCCATGTAGTCGGCCGGGAACGCGAGATCGAAGACCTTGGATTCGCCGGCGGCCACGCCGCGCGCGGCCTGTTCGAACTCGGGCAGCATGCGGCCCTCCCCGAGCACGAAGCTGAAGCCGCTTGCCTTGCCGCCGTCGAACTCCTGGCCATCGATCCGGCCCTCGAAGTCCACCGTCAGGCGATCGCCGTCGTGCGCCGCGCGCCCGACGGTCACGTGCTGGGTGCGCTGCTTACGCAGGATCTCGATGGTCTTGTCGACCTCGGCGTCGCTTACCTCTATGTGCGGCCGCTCGATGGTGGCGGCCGAAACGTCGCCTGGCTTGAATTCCGGGTACACCTCGAACGTGGCACTGAATTCGAGCGCTTGCTCGCTGCCGCCCTCTCGCTTCTCGATCTGCGGGTATCCCG
>JBAUTZ010000243.1:0-1945 GCA_049582445.1 Burkholderiales bacterium | reverse complement strand
GGCGGTGAGCCGGTCGGGCGCATCGCCGAGCGCATCGGCTACGACTCGGAGGCCGCGTTCAACCGCGCCTTCAAGCGCGAGTTCGGCGCGCCGCCGGCCAAGTGGCGGCGCAGCGCCGCCTGAGCCTCAGGAGCCGGGCGCGGCGAGCTTGCGCTGCACGCGCTGGTCGAATTTCTCGACGTTGACCACCACCCGCTCGTGGCTGCCGTCGCCGATGAGCTCCCGCTCGTCACGCGCCTCGAGGCGGAAGCTGATGGTGCGGCCCTCGACCTTCGTCACCTCCGCGGTGGCCACCACCTTCATGCCGACCGGCGTCGCGGCGATGTGGCGCACCTCGAGCAACGTGCCCAGGCTCTGGTAGCCGGCGGGCAGCAGGTGCTCGCAGGCGGCGAGCGCCGCGGCCTCGAACAGGTTGATCATCACCGGCGTCGCGAGCACGTGCACCTTGCCGCTGCCGACGCGCGGCGCGGTGTGCTGCTCGCCCACGATAAGCTCGGCATGGCCGACGAGACCCGGTTTCAGCGCTGCGGGAAAATCCATCGTCTTCTTCCTCAGGAACGCAGCTTGCGCAGCCGCAGCCACCACATGCACGCGCCGGCGGCGATCAGCGTCGCCGCGAGTGCGCCTTCGATCTTCCTCAGCTCACCCAGCCACAGCTCGACGCCTCGTCCGAAGACGTAGCCGGCCGAGGCGATCGCGCCCGCCCAGGCGAGCGCGGCCACGGAGTCTATCGCGCTAAAGCGCAGCCAGGGCACACCGCTCGCGCCGATCGCCATCGGCCCCACCGTGCGCAGGCCGTAGAGAAAGCGCATCGACAGGATCGCGCCAGTTTGGTGCCGCGCGAGAAGCTCGCGCACGCGCCCGGCCCGGCGCTGCAGGCGCGGAAAGCGCGCGAGCAGCCGCTCGCCGTAGCGCCGTCCGAGAAGAAAGTAGAACTGCTCGCCGAGCGTGCTGCCTGTGAACGCCGCCGCGATCACCCACGGCAGCTCCAGGTAGCCGGCATGCGCCGCGAAACCCGCCAGCAACAGCACCGTCTCGCCTTCGAGGAACGTCCCGACCAGGACGGCCGGGTAGCCCCAGGCCTGCAACAGATGCGCGGGATCCATGGCGCGGCCATTCTGACGCAAAATACGCCCGTGCAGACGAATCTCCCGCGCGTCGTGATCCTCGGCTGCGGCTTCGGCGGACTGTTCGCCGCGCGCGCACTGGCGCGGGCGAGCCTCGAAGTGACGGTGATCGACCGCACCAACCACCATCTTTTCCAGCCGCTGCTGTACCAGGTCGCGACCGCGGGCCTCGCCGCGCCCGCGATCGCGGCGCCGATCCGGCAGATCCTGGCTCACCAGCGGAACGCGACCGTGCTCTACGGCGAGGCCGAGCGCATCGATCCCGCGCGCCGCGCGGTGGTGCTGGAAGACGGCAGCGAAGTCGGCTACGACCACCTGATTGTCGCGACCGGCGCGACGCACAGCTACTTCGGCCACGACGATTGGGCGCGGCACGCGCCTGGGCTGAAGACGCTCGCCGACGCGTTCGAGATCCGCGAGCGCATCCTGCTCGCCTTCGAGCGCGCCGAGCGCGAGCCGGATCCGGCGCGGCGCGGCGCCTGGCTCACCTTCGTGGTGGTCGGCGCCGGAGCGACCGGCGTCGAGATGGCGGGCACGCTCGCCGAGATCGCACGGCACACGCTGCGCGGCGAGTTCCGCCGCTTCGATCCGCACAACGCGCGCGTGGTGCTGCTGGAAGCCGGCGACCGCGTGCTGCCCTCCTACCCCGCCGACCTCTCGGCGAAGGCGAAGCTCCAGCTCGAGCGGCTCGGCGTCACGGTGTGGCTCGGGCGCAAGGTGAGCGGCATCGATGCCGAGGGCGTGCGCATGAGCGAAGAGCGCCTCGCCGCGAAGACGGTCATCTGGGCGGCGGGCGTGGCCGCCTCGCCGATCGGCGC
>JBAUTZ010000242.1:0-1844 GCA_049582445.1 Burkholderiales bacterium | reverse complement strand
GCGGCCCATGTCTTCCGGAAGCCACCACTGGAAGTGCGTGTAGCCGTATTCGCGCCCTAGCGCGAAGGCGCGCCGCAGCGCGTTCAGTCCGGCGCGGCTTCGCCCGTGATCGAGCGCGATCGCGGCGAACACGGCCAGGCAGGCGTACTCGAGGTGGCGGTTCTCGATCGGGCTCACGATCATGCGCATCTGGTGCAGCTGCACGGCGCACTTGCGCTCGTCGTTGCAGTCGGCCAGCACGCGCGCCAGGGCGAGCCGGCACAGCGCCTCGAAATAGGGGCAGCCGACCTCGGTCGCCATGCGCAGCGCGGTGCGCGCCTCGTGCAGCGCGCGCATCAGGTCCTTGCGCAGCATCGACTCCCACGATGCGTAATGGTGGAAGCAGGCGAGATTGAATCGGCTGGCGCTGCCGGCCTCCGCCTCCAGCTCCTTGCGCAGGCGCGCCGCTCCCTCGAGGTCCTGTCCGGCGAGCGCACCGCCGTAGCCGTAGACCAGCGTCTGGAACGTCCAGGTGCGGACCCCGGTCGCGCGCGCGATCTCCAGCCCCTCGCGCATCGCCTTGAGGCAGGGCTCGCGCTCGGCTCGCAGCATGTAGAGCATGGTCTCGATGTTCTTCAGGGTCGTGAGCGAGAACGGCGACACGCCGGGCCCCGCCGCGACGCGGCGCATCGCTTCGATGATGCCCGCAGCCTTCTCGAACATGCCGGTCCACATGAGCGTGAGCGCGGCGAACAGGCCGACGAACATCCGCAGGTTCGGATCGGAATCGTCCTTCGAGCAGGCGAAGGCGCGTTCGATCCACCGCTCGATGTCGCGCCGCTGGGGCTGGCGCACCGTGAGCGCGATGAACATGCTGCACGCGACGCGCGCCTCGATGCCGGGCGACGAGAACTGCGCGGCCGCGAGCCCCGCCTCGTCGAGCACCGCGATCCAGCGGTCGAGCAGCGAAAAGTCGTCGAGCTCGTAGAGGATGGCGTCGATCGCCCCGGCGGCGGCGCGGATCACGCCCTCGGGATCACGCAGTGACGCGCCGCGGAACAGGTCATAGGCCCGCTCGAAGAGCAGCCGCGCCTCGCGCGGCGCCGAAGGCAGGTAGCTGGCCGCCGCCCAGTACACGGTCCAGGGCTCGGCCTGTTGCGCCTCGGGCGGCAGCTCTTCGACCCAGCGCACCACCGTTTCGCCGCGCCCCTGAGCGAGCATGCGCGCGCCGTGCCGGCCGATGACCCGCGCCATCTCGCGCCACTCGTGGCTTTCGGCATAGAGCGCGAACGCGTCCTCGATCTGGCCGGCGCCTTCCATCTGCTCGGCACAGATCCGCTGCAGGGCGCGGCGCTGCTCCTTGGGCATCGACTCGGCCGCGCGCGCCAGCAGGAACTCGCGGAACATGGGGTGGTACTGGTAGACCGCGTCCGGCCCGGCCTGGCGCAGCGTGGCAAAGTAGTTGTCGCGATGCAGCCCGGACAGGATGCGGCCTGCGTCGGGCTCGCCGCTCACCGCCTCCGCGATCGCAGCGGTCATCTGCGTCGCATACGCGGTGCGCATCAGGAACGCCTGGGTGCGCGGATCGGACTTCTGGAAGATCTCCCCCGCGAGGTAGTCGAATAGGAGCTGGCGCGTGGCGAGGTCGGGCGCGGCGGCGAGCGAGCCACCACGGCGCGACTGCTCGAGCAGCAGCACCAGCCCCGCTGCCCAGCCCTCGGTGCGGGCATACAGCTCCTCGAGCTCCGCGTCGGACAGGCCCGGATGGCGCCGCGCAACGATGTCGCGCGTTTCCTCGCGCGTGAGGCGCAGAGCATCCCAGCCGATCAGCGCGAGTGCGCGGTTCGCGCGCAGGCGCGCCAGGG
>JBAUTZ010000241.1:0-6716 GCA_049582445.1 Burkholderiales bacterium | reverse complement strand
GAAGACATGAACGAGTTGCAGGCCGCCAAGGTCGTCCTGGGGGGGCTGCTGGAAAGCGGTGCGATCAAGGACCCAGCGGAATTGCGGTTCCTGAAGCACCACCTCGAAGAACTCGAGGCGAAAACCAGGCCTGGCCCCAAGCCGCGCTAGCGGCTGTGGCATGTTGCGGCCCTGTCAGCTTTGTCGAAAATCCGACGGTTTTTAGCCCGCTCGGCTCACTTTTCCCCTGTTTAATAGGCCAAATCGCAGGCATGGAGCTTGCAAGTTGTAATCGCCCAGTCCGATTACTTGGGGGTAAGACCATGAAACGCATGCAGAAAGGCTTCACGCTGGTAGAAATCGCGATCGTGCTCGTGATCATCGGGTTGCTGCTCGGCGGCATCCTGAAGGGTCAGGAAATGATCACCCAGGCGAAAATCAAGAACGTCATCGCCGACTTCTCCGGCGTCTCGGCGGCCTACCACGGCTACCAGGACCGTTATCGCGCGACGCCGGGCGATGACCCGAATGCAGCGACCAGATGGGCTGGGGCGGTTGCGGGCGACGGCGACGGCCAACTCGGCGGGGCCTACAACAGCGCCTTGAGCACGGACGAGTCGCGCAAGTGGTGGGACCACCTGCGGCGCTCCGGATTCATCACGGGTACCGGTGACCAGCAGCCCTTGAATGCCGCCAACGGCTTTGTCGGCGTGCAGAACGGCAACTCCGCGGGCGGGGCGGCCCTGGGCGGATTGCCGGGGCTGGTCATGTGCTCGGCCAACCTGCCCGACAAGATCGCGATCGCGACCGACACGCAGATGGACGACGGCTCGCCGAACACGGGTAGCGTGCGCTCGTCGACGGCCCAAACCACGACCAATCCGCCCATCGACGCCAGTGCCACGGCAGCAACGTCATACGCGGAAACGGGCAGCAATCTGTACACGCTCTGCCGCACGCTGTAACAGCGGGGCTCCAGGGGAGAGAGAGGCCGGCGCAAGCCGGCCTTTCCTTTTCGGGCTACGTCTCAGCCCTGCAGCAGGCGCGTCTCGGCGAGCGCGATCATCTCGGGCACGCCCAGCAGCACCACGACGTCGCCCGTCTCGAGTAGGCCCACATCCGCGGGGGACAGTTTTGCCCCTGCGCCGGGGCGCCGCACCGCCTTGACCTCGACCCCGGTGTCCTGGAGGTTCAACTCCTCCAGCGGCCGGCCGATCGCGTAAGCACCCGCGCCGAGCGTGACCGCATGCAGGCGCGGGGCGAGATCTTCCCCGCTTTCCGGCTCGTCGCTCACGCCATGGAACAGGCCGCGCAGCAGGCCGTACTGCTGGTCGCGCACCTGGCGCACGCGCCGCACCACGCGGTTGAGCGGCACGCCGACCCAAACCAGCGTGTGCGAGGCGAGCATGAGCCCGGATTCGAAGGCCTCGGGCACCACCTCGGAGGCGCCCGCCGCGGTGAGCTTCCCGATATCGCGCTCCTCCTGGGCGCGCACGATGACCGGCACCGACGGATTGAGATCGTGGATGTTCGCGAGCACCCGCACCGCCGCGGAGGCGTCGGCGAAGGTGATGACGACCGCGGCCGCGCGCGAGATTCCCGCGGCGATCAGCGACTCGCGCCGCGCGCAATCGGCGAACACCACGGTGTCCCCCGCCAGCGCGGCCTCGCGCACGCGCTCCGGATCGAGGTCGAGCGCAACGTAGCGAACCTTTTCCGCATCGAGCATCCGGGCCAGCCGCTGGCCGTTCCTGCCGTAGCCGAGGATGATGACGTGGCGTTCCGACTCGATCGACTGCACCGCGATGCGGTGCAGCTCCAGCGAGCGCATCATCCACTCGGAATGCGCCAGGCGCATGACGATGCGGTTGCTGGCGGCGATCACGAACGGAGTCGCGAGCATCGACAGGATCATCGCCGCGAGCAGCGCCTGCACGATCGGCTCTGGCGCCACGTCGTGACGGTACGCCAGCGCCAGCAGGACAAAGCCGAACTCGCCGCCCTGGGCAAGCGCCAGCCCCACGCGCAGCGCGGTTCCGGGCGAGCTGCCGAAGGCGCGCGATAGCAGCGCGATCAGCGCGAACTTCGCTGCTGTCAGCACCCCGAGCAGCAACAGCACCAGTCCCGGCCGGCCTAGCACCAGGTGCGTGTCCAGCATCATGCCCACGGTGACAAAGAACAGCCCGAGCAGCACGTCGCGAAATGGCTTGATGTCTTCCTCGACCTGGTAGCGGTACTCGGTTTCCGAGATAAGCATCCCTGCGAGGAACGCCCCGAGCGCGAGCGACAAGCCCGCCAGGCCCGTGACGAACGCCAAAGCGAGGGTGATGAGCAGTACGTTGAGCACAAACAGCTCGGTCGAGCGCCGCCTCGCCACGACGCCGAGCCAGGCCCGCATCGCCTTGGGTCCGACCACCACCAGCACGGCGAGGGCGAGCGCCGCCTTGGCGAGTGCCAGCGCAATCGCCATGCCGACCTCGCTCCCGGGCTGCCCGAGCGCCGGAATGAGGATCAGTAGCGGGACGACGACGAGGTCCTGGAACAGCAATACGCCGATGATTTCGCGGCCGTGCGCCGTATCGAGCTCCATGCGCTCGGCCAGCAGCTTCGACACAATTGCGGTCGATGACATCGCCGCCGCACCTCCCAGTGCGACGCCAGCCTGCCAGGAGCCGCCGAGCGCGATCGCGGCGCCAACGCCGAGCGAAATCGTCGCGAGCACTTGCGCGAGCCCTAGCCCGAACACCACGCGCCGCATCACCATCAGCTTCGGCATGCTGAATTCCAAGCCGATCGAGAACATCAGGAATACGACCCCGAATTCGGCGAGGCGCCGGGTTTCGTCGATGTCCTCTATCAGCCCGAGGGCCCGCGGGCCCACGACGAGTCCGGTGACCAGGTACCCGATGATCGGCGGCAGCGAAAGTCTGCGGCAAGCGGTAACCGCAAGCACGCTGCTCGCGAGCAGCACCAGAACCGGCAGCAGGGCAGCGCCTACGTCGTGCATTCGAGACCGAAGAGTGCGGGAGGTGCTTGGGCTATACTTCTTGCCTATGATAAGCGCAGCGCCAACGCCGGGACAGGGCGGACCGGCCGCTGAGTCGAAATCCCCTCACGCTGTTGCCACGCCCGCCGCGCTCGAAGTGGCGCGTCGCGTGCTCGCAATAGAGGCCGATGCGGTTCGTGCGCTGATAGAGCGCATCGACGAACGATTTCTCGCCGCGGTATCGCTCATCCTGGGGCGCCGCGGGCGCGTCGTCGTGAGCGGCATCGGCAAGTCCGGGCACATCGCGCGCAAGATCGCTTCCACGCTCGCGAGCACCGGCACCCCCGCCTACTTCGTGCACCCGGCCGAGGCAAGCCACGGGGACCTCGGCATGATCCAGGCCGAGGATGTTTTCATCGGCATCTCCCATTCGGGCGAGAGCGAGGAATTGCTCGCGATCGTTCCGTTGATCAAGCGCCAGGGCGCGAAACTGATCGCCCTTACCGGCGACTCGCGATCCACCCTCGCACGCGAAGCCGACGTGCACCTCGACGCGGGCGTCGCGCAGGAGGCTTGCCCGCTAAACCTCGCCCCCACCGCAAGCACCACCGCCGCGCTCGCGATGGGTGATGCGCTCGCCGTGGCGTTGCTCGATGCGCGCGGGTTTTCCGCCGACGACTTCGCCCGCTCCCATCCGGGCGGCGCGCTCGGCCGGCGCCTGCTCACTCACGTGTCCGACGTCATGCGACGCGGCGCCGACGTGCCGAGCGTATCCGACACCGCGACGCTGCGCCAGGCGGTGCTCGAAATGTCGCGCGGCAGGATGGGCATGACCGCGGTGGTCGATGCCGCGGAGCGCCTGCGGGGTGTTTTCACCGACGGCGACCTGCGCCGCGCCCTCGACAAGGTCAAGGACTTCACCGCCGCCATGGTGGTCGACGTCATGACGCCCGCGCCGCGCACCATCCGCCCCCAGGCGCTTGCGGCGGAGGCAGTGCAGTTGATGGAACGCCACAAAATCAACCAGCTCCTCGTCATTGACGAGGAGGAGCGGATCGTCGGCGCGCTCAACATGCACGATCTGTTCCGCGCCAAAGTCATCTGATCCGATGGCGGCAATATCGAGCGATGCGCTGGATCGCGCCCGGCGCGTGCGCCTCATGATCTTCGACGTCGACGGGGTGATGACCGACGGGCGGCTCTGGTACGGGCCGGACGGCGAGGCCCTCAAGGCCTTCCATTCCCTCGATGGCCACGGCGTCAAGATGCTTTCGGCGAGCGGGGTGCCGAGCGCCATCCTGAGCGGGCGCCGCTCGGCCGCGGTCGAGCGGCGCGCCGCCGAGCTGGGCATAGCGCACGTTCTACAGGGAATCGAGGACAAGCGCGCGGCCTACGAGGGCCTGATCGCCAGGCTCGGGGTGGAGGCCGCTGCGACCGGCTATGCCGGCGACGACGTGATGGATCTCCCCGTGCTGCTGCGCTGCGGGTTCGCCTGTGCGCCGCGGGAAGCGCCAGCCGCGGTGCGCGAGCGGGTGCACTACGTATGCAGCTCGGCGGCGGGCCACGGCGCGGTGCGCGAACTGTGCGAGCTGCTGATGCGCGCGCAGGGCACTCTGGACGCATCCCTTGCCAAATACCTGGCGTGAGATTCCCGACAACCAGTCTCTTTCCCCTGCTGCTCATGCTGTCGCTCGCGCTATTGACGTTCTGGCTCGAGCGCACGGTACGCGAGGAGCAGCCGCAAAGCACGATCAGGCGGCATGATCCCGATTACATCGTCGACAACTTCGAGATCACCAGCTTTGACGCTAAGGGCATAGCGGAATCCACGCTCTCCGCGGCGAAAATGCTACATTACCCAGACGACGACTCGACCGACCTCATCGCGCCGCGTGTCGTGCAGACCAAGCCGGGCCAGCCCCGCATGACGCTGACGGCCGACCGGGGAACCCTGTCGCACAGCGGGGACGAGGTGTTTCTGTTCGGCAACGTCACGCTGGTGCGGGACGCTGAAGCGAAGCAGCCGGAAATGCGCCTGCGCACGACCTTCCTGCACGTCGTCACCGCGCAATCGCTGGCACTGACCGACCGCGAGGTCACGCTCGAAGACGACCACCGCGTGATTACCGGGCGGGGGATGGACTACAACAACGAGCTTGGCCTGCTGCACCTGCATCACGACGTGCACGCGCGCATCGAATCCGGGAAAATCGGCAAATGACCGACAAGGCACGTCTGCTCGCTCCGCTCTTCGCCGCCTGCGTGGCCATCGGGATGCTTTGCCTTGCGCTTCCGGCGCGGGCCGAGAAAGCAGACCGCGACAAGCCGGCGAACATCGAATCGGATCGCATGACCTCGGAGGATGCCCGGCAGCTCACGATCTTCGACGGCAACGTGGTCGTGACGCAGGGAACCATCTCGGTTCGCGCGGACCGCATCGTGGTGCACCAGGATGCCGACGGCATGCGCCATATCACCGCCACCGGCAACCCGGTCCGGTTCAAGCAAAGGACCGACCCGAGCGGGGCCAATCCCGGAGTATGGATCGAGGGCGAGGCGCAGCGCATCGAGATCGACGAGCGCGACGAGAAGGTCGATCTGTACGACAAGGCGCGCGTGACGCGCGACCGTGACGAGGTGCGCGGCGAGCACATCTCGCTCGACCAGCGCGCCGAGTCGTTCTCGGTGAGCGGCGGCACCCAGGCGCAGGAAGGAAGGGTGCGCGCCGTGATCCAGCCCAAGGCGCAGCCTGCCGTGCCCGCGCAACCATCGAAAACCCCGCCCCCCGCCGCGCGATGAGCCTGCTCCACGCCGACAGCCTGCGCAAGCGCTACAAGTCGCGCACGGTCGTGCACGACGTTTCGCTGGAAGTATCGAGCGGCGAAGTCGTCGGACTGCTCGGCCCGAACGGCGCGGGAAAGACCACTTGCTTCTACATGATCGTCGGCCTTGCGGCTGCCGACGAAGGCCGCATCGAGCTCGACGGACGCGACCTGACGCACCTGCCGATCCACCGCCGCGCACGGCTGGGAATCTCCTACCTGCCGCAGGAAAACTCCGTATTCCGCAAGCTCACAGTCGAGGAAAACGTCCAGGCGATCCTCGAGCTGCAGGGTCTCGGGCCCGGCGAGATCGAGCCGCGCCTGACCGACCTTCTGAAGGACCTCAACATCGCGCACCTGCGCAAGCACACGGCGCTGTCGCTCTCCGGCGGCGAACGCCGGCGCCTGGAGATCGCGCGCGCGCTGGGCACCCGGCCGTCGTTCATTCTGCTCGATGAGCCGTTCGCCGGCGTGGACCCGATCGCCGTGCTCGACATCCAGCGCATCATCCGCTTCCTCAAGGAGCGGAACATCGGCGTGCTGATCACCGATCACAACGTGCGCGAGACGCTCGGCATCTGCGATCGCGCCTACATCATCAACGAGGGAGAGGTTCTCGCCTCGGGCCATCCGGAGGAAATTGTCTATAATGACAGCGTTCGCCGAGTCTATCTCGGCGAGAATTTCCGCATGTAGCGCGCATCGCGCTGCGTTTCCGTCATGAAGCCCACCCTGCAGTTCCGGCTGTCGCAGCACCTGACGCTCACGCCTCAGCTGCAGCAGTCCATCAAGCTGTTGCAGCTTTCCACCGTCGAGCTAAATCAGGAAATCGAGCGCCTCCTCATGTAGAACCCGATTCTCGAGCGCGACTACGGCGACGTCGACGCCGCGCCCGCGCAGCTTGGACCGCCCCAGGGCACGGTGAGCGA
>JBAUTZ010000240.1:0-6454 GCA_049582445.1 Burkholderiales bacterium | reverse complement strand
CGCTTGCTGCCGTCCTGAGCCTGCTGCTCGCCACGGCATTGCGCGCAGTGCAGATCCGGGACTACGTCGACTTACAGCTCGCCGACCGGCCGCCGGCGCTCGCCAACGAGCGCCAGATCGTGTTCGTGCACATCGACCGCCGAGGCTACACCGCCGACCTGGTGCAGAACGACCCGTTCCTGCGCGACAAGATATGGTACATGGCGAGCTACGGCCCGAAATACGACGCCGAGCTCATGCAACGTCGGTTTCCAGGTGCCCAACTCGTCACCCGCGATCTGCGCGGCGAAGTCTGGCGGCTCCGGGATTAGGCGCGCATGCGCCGCCCCGCCCACGGGAACGCGGCCACGGCGACTAAGTAACATGCGACGCCGGTCCAGAAGCTCGCCGAAATTCCGAACGCCATTGCGATTACGACCGCCAATACCGACGCGAGAACCGACGTCGCGCCGTTGATGCCCCAGAGCCAAGGCCCGAGCTCCGGACGCGAGCGCATCGCGATTCGCATCCCGAGCGGGAACGCCGCTCCCATAAATATTCCGATGGCCGCCAGCATGGCCGCGGTAACTCCGACGCGCAGCGGGGTCGGCGAAGCCTGGAAAGCATCAACCAGAGGGACCGTAGCAAACCCCGCCCCCACAAGCACCGCAATCAGGGCAGTGAGTACCCGAACCCCGCCGCGCAGCAGGCGCGCGTCCGGCACGCGCGCGGAAATCCGGCTGCCGAGCCCACCGGCGAGCAGCAGGACAAACAGGATCACCGTCAGGCTATAGGTCGGATGGCCAAGGAACACCGTAAAGCGCTGCAGCATCGAGATCTCGATCAGCATGAACCCGGCTCCGATCGCCGCGAAAAAAACCAGCAGGCTCGCATCGTCGCGCACTAGCGCAGTCGTGCTCATGGCAAGCGGCAGGACGATGCAAACGAGCGTCAGCGCCACAACGCCCAGCAGCAGCCTCATCAGCAGTCCGGCCGGACTCGATCCGCCGTCCATCAGAGTTGCGACGCTCATGCGCTCCATGTTGAAGAAGAAGGGCTTCTCGTCGGTCGGCGGATCGTAGTTCAGGCCGCTCGGCGCAGCGGCCGCCTCGACGCTGCGCCCGGTGGCCATGGCGCGCAGCAACTGCGAAGGCGAACCTTCGGGTTCAAGCTCGACGTCGAACTGCATCTCGGCCGCTCGACGGTGGACCGTCGCGATCTCCTTTTCGGTGAACGGGGCCTTGCTAACCAGCAACAGTCCCATCGGGCCGACCGAGCGCGGCGGCCGCGCCCGCTTGTTCACTACCAAGATCATGTGCCGCTGCGGCTGGGCGACCCCGCTCTGGCGCAGCGCTTCGCGCCCCAGAGAGACCAGTCTGGCCAGCTCGGGCGTCGCCCCCCGGGCCACCGCCAGCACCCCATGGTCGTCGAGGCGCGACAGGAAGATTTTCCAGGCCTCCACGGTGTAGAGCGTGTTCTCGGTGAGCGCGAACGCGCCGGCGGCAGTTGCCGCCCAGGTATCGATGAAGGTGAGCTGCAGGATTCCGCATCGGTCCTTCGATCGCGCGAAGTAGCTCCGCGCCTCGTCATTGACCAGCGTCACGCCCGAGGCACGGTCCAGGTGCCCGGTAAAATCGCCGAAGCGCCCGTTTGCGACCCCCAGTATGTTCGGGTTGATCTCCGCGGCCGTGACGTGACCTTGGCCGAACACCCGGGCCGCCAGAATATCTCGGCCTCCCCCCGAACCAACGATGCACACGCTCACCCCTTGACGCAGATGGTGAACGAAGTTCGTCAGATCCCAGCGCAGAAAGTCCAGCTTGCGCAGATTGCCGTCGAACTCGAGCAGTTGCGTGCCAGCGCCGGCGTCGATCTGCAGCCAGCGCTTCGGCACCCTGAGGGGCTCCTTGTAGGCCGCGCTCAAGCTCCAGGCGGTCGCGTTGGCGTCGCTCTTGTCGGGCGCGGTCACGACGATGCGCGAAAATGAGTTCCAGCGCTCGTAGTCGTACTGGACGTCCCGCTCGCCCTTCACGTACGGAATTCCAAATGCCGCTACCTGATCGCGGGCGAGGCGTACCCCGGACCAGAGCGTCAGGGCACCGAGCGCGGCAGCGACGAGCGCCGCAACGGCTTTCGTCCGGTCGCGGGCAAGAAGCAGCGCGCCTGCGGCGGCTATCCCCGCGCAACCGAGCACCGCGCCGATGCCGTCCAGCCAGCGCAACGACGCAAAGACCATCAGGCAGCCGATGCCGGCGCCGGCCAGGTCGACCGCGTAGAGCTGCCCGATGCTCGATGGAAAGCGCGTCAGCGCGAGGCTCACGAAGATGCCGCTGAAAAGAAACGGCACTGCGGTCGCGATGAACGTCCACATCACCGGCAGCGCGTACGGATGCGGCGCGAACAGGTACACGTGGAGGAATACGGCGGCGACCATCGTCAACGCGAGGAGAAGCGCGCACTTGGCCATCGCCTCACGCAAATCCTCTTGGGACCACGCGAAGGGACGCAAGAACACGACCTGCGCGCCAACCGCCATGCCGAACATGGCGACCGAGATCGCCATGAAGGCGAAGTGGTACCAGAGCGTGACCGAGAATACGCGCGTGAGCAGCACCTCGAACATGACGGTGCTCAGCGCGACGAGGAACAATGCGCCGCTCATGCTGTGTCCCGGGCCCACGAACACTACCGGCACGCTGGCGGAAGCTGCACCTGCGGTCTTTCCCATTCGGTGACGGTGCCGAGATCGACGGCTATGGCGACACGGTAGCGGTCAAGCACCACTTTGCGGCCGTCTGTCTCGAGCCTGGCATCAAGGCCATTGTAGTTTCGCGACCAACCGCTGCCCAGCGGCTCGGTCACTGCCGTCTGGCCGCGAAACACCTTGGGACAGGACTTCTCCATCCGGTCGAACAGGGCCGAAAACCTGCGCTCCTGCTCGATATCGGCGACAGCTCGCGCCGCCGGGCGCAGCGCGCAGCTCACCGCCGAGAGCGGCTCGTGGACCGGAAGCTGGCCAGCCAGCCGGTTGGCCGTGCGCGACAGCCAGTCAGCGCTCTTCGGACGCCACGGAATCTCGAAGCAATCGCCCGAGTCAACGCGATAGCCAATGCGCCGCAAAGTCACGTCATAGGGCAATACCGCCTCCGGCGTCGGCCTGCCATCCACGAGCTCGAGCGCACGGCCGAGGGTGCGCACCTTCCCGGGATAGCGAGCGAGCAGCGCGAGCAGTCTCGGCGAGTCGGGCGAAATGCTGTACTGGCCTCTGAAATTCACGAATGCCGACGCCGGACTCACCAGCGGCGCGACCACTGCCATCGGAAGCACTTCGACCGTAAGGTAGAGGGCGGGCTGCTTCAATGCGCGTTCGGGTACCTCGTAAGGAAACCAGCGCTTCGACCAGGGCTCGGCCACGAACCAGCGCGCCGGCGAGGACAGGACGGTCATGCCGACCTGGACGGCAAGCAGCACAGCGAGAACCACCCGTGCTGCAGCGAACGGCAGCAAGCGTTCGGCGAGCCGCGTGAGACAAACTCCCGCAAGAAGGAGTACGACCAAACCGTAGCGCCCATTAGCGGAGGTCGCGAGCCACAGCGCGAGGCCACCAGCGAAATAACCCAGCACTCTCCAGTCCGGGCCTCGCAGAGGTCGTCCCCGGGGCGCGAAGCCCAGCGCTCCCGCAACAAGCATCGCGACGGTCGCCACGAGTAGCGCCGCGAACCGCAGATCAGGCGCGAAATTCTCCGAATACAGCGAACTGCCGAGTGCAATCATCCGGAACGGAAAGGCGAGCGCCGCGATCAATCCATCCGGAGTGAAGCGTGCACCAACCATATTCACCGGCAGCGCATCCGGCGAACGGAACCAGCCGTTCATGAGCGGAAAGACCGGGTTGCCGAACTCGCGCCAGAGCATCACGAGCCACGGTCCAGCCAGCAGTATGACCGCAAGGGCCCCGCCGGTGGCGTAGGCAAGGCCGGCCCGCCACCGCACCGCCCCGCGCACCCCCGGTATGGCGAACGCGAGGGGCAGCGCCGCCAGCGCGAATACGGCGTTCGAGTACTTGAGCGCCGCAGAAAGGCCAAACAGCACACCCGCAAACCCCGCGCGGCGCAGCGCATGACGGGCATCTTCTACAAGGAGCAAAAGCAAGCCCGCAAGCATCGGCGGGACGAGCAACGGGTCAAGAAATGAGGTGCCTACCGTCTGCCAGTAAACGGCGGTCGCGCTCCCGAGCCCGGCCGCGAGCAAAGAGAAGGTCGCGCGCTCGCCGCGTGGCAAATGCGCGAACAATCGCCACGAAATAAGAAAGAGGAGCGCGATGCTCAGGCTATGCACGGCGGCAAGCGCGATCGACGCGCACACGCTGTGCCAGCCCGAGGACACCATAAGATAGAAGGGCAGATAGCCGACCGGATTGAGGTAGCTCTGCGCGCTCGCGGCGAAGTAGTCCTGCCCGAGCCGGCCGCCGAGCAGCTCGTACGGCAGGTAATAGTGATAGTTGAGGAGATCCCAATTGACGTCCTTGCCGGCGTAGACGGTCCAGAGGGCGCAAGCGACGGCCGGCGCGCCGAAGACCAGTACCCGCAAGGACCGTCCCATATGCGCCCGCTGAATCAGGGCTTGCGCTTGAGGCGCTTCATCCGCTCCCGCAAGGCGCTCAGCGCGCGTTCGTCGCCTGCGTTGCTGTAGATCTCCTCCAGAGAGCGCACCGCGATATTGTCCGGAGAAGGCCAGACCGAGAGCGCGGTTTCAAGATCGTCGATCGCGCCTGGCCGGTCATGCAGATTGGCCCGCAAGATGCCCCGGATGGCAAAGTACTTCGACAGGTAAGCCTTGGGAATGTCGGACGGCATCAGCTTGCGCGCCTGGTCGAGGAGCGCGACCACCTCCCCTGCCGCGAAACCATTCGGGTTCAGCATCATGCCCTGCGCCAGGCCGAGCGCGCCGTAATAATCGTTTGACAGAGCCTCGAGGTCGCTCTTGGTGCGCGCGTCGAGCGGCTGACCGCGCCGAAGGCTGCGCCCGATAAGCTCGGCGTACCGGCGGCGAAACTCATCCTGGTGAAAGGCGATCCAGGCATTGCTGTCGTGGGTGTGCAGGATCGATTGCTCGAAAAACTGCCTCACTTCCTCGGGGATGTCGACCGTGACGTGCTTGTTGTCCCGCGTCGACTTGTCGACCTCTACGAATAGCCAGTGATCGCGTTGACCGTAGCCACCGAACAAGATCATCGACATTTCGACCGGTTCTCGCGCTTTTTCGATGAATTCGCGCAATTTCCGCTGTGCCATTTCCTCGCTGGTGCGCAAAGGATGGTACAGCCGGTTGCCGAGAACGAGCCCCTTCCACTGGTACAGCGTGATGTCCGGCCGCTCGCCCTCGATCATGTGGTAGTAACCGATCGGTCCCAGGTCCACGTCGCCGCTGAGGAACAGGATCGCGTTCGGCGGCAACGCCCGCAGTACCGCATGCGCGTACTTCGACGCCCAGTCGTAGTTTTCGAGCAGGTTGGCGCGCGCTCCGAAAAATAGGATGATTGCCAGCACGGCGGCGCCGCCGCCCGCCGCCGGCGCGATCGCAAGGGCAAACCGGTCCCGCAGCCAGGCGAAACCAAGCCCCATCCAGAGCGCGAGCACGGCGTAGGCCGGCAGCGGATAAACCTGGAATACGTGCTTGGACACGGAGTCGTACTCGAAGCCGAGCAAGAGCAGCAGCAGCGCAGTGGGACCGAGAAACGCGGCCACGAGAAAGACCGTAATCCGGTCGCCGAGAATCCGCCGCTGGAACCAGAGGCCCAGGCCAGCGAGCAGGGTGCCGAGCACGGCGAACTGCGCCAGCGCCTGGGATCCTGCGAAGCCGAAGAATTTGATCCGATCGATCCAGCTTGCCGCGGGGTCGATGTCGACCGCGCGGTACCCGGCCCGGCTGATGAAGTACCAGACCTCTCTCAGCGACTGCAGCGGCCCGTCGAAGGCGATCGGCAGCGGAGTCCAAGACAGGAAAACCATCCATACGTACGGGAGCAGCCCGAGCGCGATGAGGGCGAGCAGGAGCGGCAGCCGCTTGAGGATTTCCATCCGCCTCGGCCACACGAGGATCAGAAGCCCCGGCGCTGCCAGCAGCATTAGCGGCCAATGGTTGGACAGGCTTAGCCCGAATAGGAACGCCATTAGCGGCAGGACGCGCCTGTCTGCGGGATCCGGCGGCGCGCCCGGCGGGCAGGCACGCAACCCGAGGTAGACCAGGACCAGGAAGAAGAAGGTATTGAGGGTGTAGACCTCGGCGATGATCGCCTGCGACCAGAAGACGGGCGAAAAGCCAAGCCCGAATGCGACCAGGTAGGCCGGCAGCCGCCCGGGAATCAGCCTTCTCGCGCACAGCCAGGCGGCGGCGCCGGAAAGACCGCCGAAGAACGCGCTCGTGAGGTGCACGCGATACGCAACGGAGCCGAACGGCAACGTGGAGAAGAAGT
>JBAUTZ010000239.1:0-5725 GCA_049582445.1 Burkholderiales bacterium | reverse complement strand
GTCCTGCTTGGTCGGACGGCCGTGCAGCTCCAGCGCCGGCTCGCGCGCGAGGCGGCCTTGCGCATGCTGCGCCTCGCGGCGCAGCCGGCTTTCCTCGAGCTCTTCGTACAGCAGGCGCGCGGCAGCGGCCGGCCCTCGCTTATCGGCGAGCCCGCGCAGCGTTACCTCCCACACGGAATCCCCGACGCGGATCGACAGCCGGTCGCCGGGCTTCACTTCCTTCGACGGCTTGGTGCGCTCGCCCTCGAGCCTCACCCGGCCCGCTTCGATCGCCTCCTGGGCGAGCGAGCGCGTCTTGAAGAAGCGCGCCGCCCACAGCCACTTGTCGAGCCGCATCAGGCGGCAAGCGCTCCCGCCGGGCACGACACGCCGGTGCCACCCAGACCGCAATAGCCGTTCGGGTTCTTGCCGAGGTATTGCTGGTGGTAGTCCTCGGCATAGTAGAACTCGGGTGCAGCGCGGATCTCCGTCGTAATCTTGCCGTATCCCTTCTTGGACAGTTCTTCTTCGAAGATTTCCTTTGAGGCGAGAGCCGCTTTCAGCTGCGACTCCCCGTAGGCGTAGACCGCCGAGCGGTACTGCGTGCCCGCGTCGTTGCCCTGGCGCATGCCCTGCGTCGGGTCGTGCCCCTCCCAGAACACCTTGAGCAACTGCTCGTAGCCGACGAGCTTCGGGTCGAACACCACCTGCACCACTTCGGCATGGTTGGTGAATCCGCTGCAGACCTCTTCGTAGGTGGGATTCGGCGTATTGCCGCCGGCGTAGCCCACCGCCGTGGAGTAGACGCCGGGTATCTTCCAGAACAGGCGCTCTGCACCCCAGAAGCAGCCCATGCCGAACACCGCGGTCTGCAGGCCCGCGGGGAACGGCGCCTGGAGAGGGTGGCCGTTGACGAAATGCGTCGCCGGCACCGGTATCGCCGCCGCGCGGCCCGGGAGCGTGCTCTCAGCAGGCAACAGCGACTTTAGTTTCTTCATGAACGAGAACATCCCATCCTCCGGAAAATGGGGTCAGATCCCATTTATTGCGCGCACCAAGCGTTTATTGTACGTTCGACCGAGTCCCCAGGGTTTCCCATCCCGGAATGAAAATCTGCGTTTACGGCGCGGGCGCGGTCGGCGGCATGATGGCCGCGTGGCTGTCGCGCGCCGGTCACGAGGTGTCGGTGGTTGCCCGCGGCGGCGCACTGGATGCGATCCGGCGCGACGGCCTGCGAGTCCGCTCGCGCACGAGCGGCGAGCTGCAGGTGGCGCGGCCACGCGCCGAGAGCGACCCGGCGAAGCTCGGCGCGCAGGACTACGTCGTCGTCGCCGTAAAGGGCCACAGCCTGCCCGACGTGGCGGCGGGGATCGGACCGCTCGTCGGCGCGGGCACCGGAATCGTCACCGCGATGAACGGCGTGCCATGGTGGTTCTTCGACCGCCTGAAATTCGCGGGCGGCAAGCTGCGCCTCGAGAGCCTCGACCCGGGCGCCAGGCTGTCCCGCGCCATGCCCACCGAACGCATCGTCGGCTGCGTCGTTCACCTCGCCGCCTCGACCCCCGAGCCGGGACTCGTCAGCCACAACATGGGCAACAGGCTGATCGTCGGCGAACCCGGTGGAACGAACACCGCGCGCACGCAAGCCATCGCCGAAGCACTCGAAGGCGCCGGCTTCGAAGTCCAGCGCAGCGGCTTCATCGAGAGGGACTTCTGGGTGAAGCTGCTCGGCAACGTGAGCTTCAACCCGGTATCGGCGCTGACGCTTTCCACCGCCGACCATTTGATCGAGGATCCCTACGTCAAGGGCTACATGGTCGCAATCATGCGCGAAGTGCTGGAGATCGGACGCAAGATCGGTGTCGACGCGGACATCGATCCCGAGGCGCGCATCGACATGGCGCGCATACTCGGCCCGTTCAAGACCTCGATGCTGCAGGACATGGAGGCCGGCAAGGCGCTCGAGATCGACGGCCTGCTCGCGGGCACGCTCGAGATCGCGCGCCACGCGCGCGTTGCGGCGCCTTTCACCGAGAGCCTGATGGGCCTGATCCGCGTGCGCGCTGACGTGAGCGGACAGTACCTGAGAACCCGCGCATGAAGGCGCGGTGGATGCCGTCCTTCCTCGCGCTGGCCTTCTTCGCGCTGCCCGCGGCGGCGCTCGCCGAATATTCCGGGCCCGCGCTCGACGCGTGCCGGGCCTTCGCCGTGCGCGAGCTCAAGCGTGACGGCGCGCGCATCAAGGACGTCGCCTTCGACGTCGACCGCGACCTGCTCTTCGAGCGCTACGCGCGCAAGGTCGGCAGTCAAATGATCGGCTCGATCCTGTCCGGCCACGGCGCCGTGGTCTACGAGGAGACCCCCAGCGTCGAGCTGTCGTTCGTGTGCCTGCTCGCGAGCGAAAGCAAGCCGGTCTTTTTCTACTGGCTGCCGCGCCGCGACCGCTCGGCGCTCGTGCAGTGCACCCGCAGCGAGGCGCTGCGCGCGGGGCCGAAGCCCTGCCTTGAGGGCTTGCTGCAGATCGAGGAGCGCGAGCTCACCCAGGTCTACGCCATGGAGCTGCAGAGGGCGCGCGAGCGGGACGCCGCCACGGGCCAGGGCCAGGCCTACGAAGCCTACAGCCGCTCGAACAAGGCCTGGCTCGAGTACCGCAACGCCGAGTGCGCACGCCGCAGCCTCGAGGCGAGTCGAGCCAAGGACGCGGACGACGTGCGTCTCGCATGCCTGATCGAGCTGTCGCGCCTGCGCGCGGCCGACCTGCGCCGCTAGGCGAGCGGCGCGCGATCAGTCGTCCCAGGCCTTCTCCGGCAGCGGCAGGCCGGCGAGGTCCTCCGCCGTGAGCCGGCGCTGCGGCTCGATTCCCAGCTCCTCGAGGAGCAGCATGAGCTGGCGCGTGTGCTGTGTGGGATGCCAGACGCTGCGCTCGAGGACGTCGTGCACGCGGTGCCGGCCGAAGTAGGTATCCATCATCTGCTGGCAGGAAGGGTCCGCGTAGCCGTCCCACCAGCCGTGGAACCGGTCGAGCACGCCGAGGCCGTAGCGCGCGATTTCATCGGTCGCGCGCATGGCTTCTCCGGGCGGCTGCATGATCCGCTCGTAGGTCAGCTCGCGGCCGTCTTGCATCGACTCGAGGAACGCCTCGGGAATGCGGAACACGTGGTGCGCGAGCTGGCGGATCGGCCGGTTGCGATTGCGGAACGGCCGGTCCAGCCATTCGG
Source organism: Burkholderiales bacterium (assembly GCA_049582445.1). Lineage (GTDB taxonomy): Bacteria > Pseudomonadota > Gammaproteobacteria > Burkholderiales > SG8-39 > DAHVFK01. Next base: position 2,528 of record JBAUTZ010000239.1, on the reverse strand, counting down.
CCGGGATCTGCCGCACGTAGCGTGCCGCGGCGTTGAGCACGAGATCGAGCTTGTCGACGAGCCGCGTCGGCGCGAGCTTGTCGTGCAGCCGTATGTCGAGCCTGAGGAACCGCACCACGTCGGCGAGCGACTGCGCGAACACGAATTCGCCGCCGCGCGCGACGACCGGCACGCTGCGCGCGCCGAGCTTGCGCAGCTCCTCCATGGCGGCGGGGTTGCCGTGCACGTTGATCGACTCGTAGTCGACCCCGTGCTTGCTGAGGAACTCCTTCGTTTTCAGGCAGCTGGTGCAGCCCGGCTGCCAGAAGACCCGCACGCGCTCGACCGTATCCATGATCCATCCTCCCGATACGAATTATGATCCCATATGGCTGAAGTTACCCCGCTCCGCAACCCCCACCGATTGTGCGCGGCGCCGATGATGGACTGGACGGACCGGCATTGCCGGTATTTCCTGCGCCAGTGTGCGCCGCATGCGTGGCTGTATACGGAAATGATCACCACCGGCGCGCTGCTGCACGGCGACGTCGCACGGCATCTCGACTTCGATCCGGCCGAGCACCCGGTCGCGGCCCAGCTCGGCGGCAGCGAGCCCGACGCGCTCGCTGCCTGCGCCAGGATGGTCGAGTCCTGGGGCTATGACGAGGTGAACCTCAACGTGGGCTGTCCGAGCGAGCGTGTCCGGCAAGGCGCCTTTGGCGCCTGCCTGATGGCCGAGCCCGCGCTCGTCGCAGATTGCGTGCGCGCGATGCGCGAGGCGGTGTCGATTCCGGTCACCGTGAAGCACCGCATCGGCATAGACCGGGTCGAGTCCTACGGCTTCGTCAGGGACTTCGTCGGCGCCGTTTCCGAAGCCGGCTGCAGGACGTTCATCGTGCACGCGCGCAACGCCGTGCTGAAGGGCCTCTCGCCCAAGGAAAACCGCGAGATCCCGCCACTTCGTTACGAGGTAGTGCACCGCCTGAAGCGCGACTTCCCGGCTCTCGAATTCGTGCTCAATGGCGGTCTCACGGGCTGGGAAATCATCGAGCGCGAGCTCGCGCGGGTCGACGGCGTGATGCTCGGCCGCGCCGCCTACCACCAGCCCTGGCTGCTGGCAGAAGCCGATGCCCGCATCTACGGCGACGGCGAGCTGCCGCAGAGTCGCGCCGAAGTGGCCGCCGCCATGCAGTCCTACGCCGCGCGCCAGGTCGCCGCGGGGACCGCGCTGCGCCACGTGACGCGTCACATGCTCGGCCTGTATCACCACGTGCCGCGCGCGCGCCTGTGGCGACGCATGCTGTCGGACCCGGCCCGCCTGGCCCGCAACGACGCGCGCTTGATCGGCGAGGCGCTCGAATCGGTCGACGAGCGCCTGGAACAGGCCGCCTGAGCGCGAGTATGATGGCCGCGAATCAACCTTAGCCGGGGAGAACACCGTGACCGCCAAGCTGAAACCCGTCAAGTCGACTTCGGTTCGCGACCGCGTGAGCAAGGAAGAGTGGCAGGTGCGCGTCGACCTCGCCGCGGCCTACCAGATTGCGGCCCAGTTCCGCTGGACCGACCTGATCTATACCCATTTCTCGGCACGCGTTCCCGGCACCGAGGACATCCTGATCAACGCCTATGGGCTGATGTTCGACGAGATCACCGCCTCGAATCTGGTCAGGATCGATCTCGAGGGCAACATTCTCGACGATCCGCTCGATTACGGCATCAACGAGGCCGGCTACGTGATCCACAGCTGCGTGCACAAGGCGCGCCCCGAGATCAACTGCGTGATCCATACGCACACCCGCGCCGGGGTCGCGGTCTCCGCCATGAAGTGCGGCCTGCTGCCGATCAGCCAGCACGCGATGCGCGTGCAGGCCGAGGTCACCTATCACGACTACGAGGGCATCGCGCTCGAGATGGACGAGCAGACGCGCCTCGCGCACGACCTCGGCAAGACCTCCAAGGCCATGATCCTCCGGAACCACGGCCTGCTCGCGCTCGGCGAGACCGTGCGCGAGGCCGTCGAGGTGATGTACTACCTCGACTGCGCCTGCCAGATCCAGATCGATGCCATGGCCGGCGGCATGCAGAACGTGCAGCTGATGTCGGGCGGCGCGGCAACCACCGCCGACCGGCAGTTCCATCGCGAGGACCGGCCCTCGCTGCACAAGGACTGGCCGGCGCTGCTGCGCATGCTCGAGCGCCGGGGCATCGACTACCGCCAGTAGCTCAGAAGATGGTGTAGGCGCCGTCGATGACGAAGCTGTCGCCGGTGTGGTAGCCGCTGGCGTCGCTCATCAGGTAGGCGGCGATGCCGGCGAAATCCTCCTTGCGCCCCCAGCGCCGGAGCGGGATGCGCGGCATCACTGCGCCGGCGAACTTCTCGTCGCCCATGGCGCGCGCGGTCATTTCCGTCTCGATCCAGCCGGGCAGGATGGCGTTCGCCGTCACCTTGTAGCGCGCGAGCTCCACCGCCAGCGCGCGCACCAGCGCGATCATCGCGCCCTTGCTCGCGGCGTAGGCCTCGGCGCGCGCCGCGCCGTGCACGGCGGCCG
>JBAUTZ010000238.1:0-37707 GCA_049582445.1 Burkholderiales bacterium | reverse complement strand
CGGCAGCCGCGCAACGGGGATGCCCTCGTCAACCAGGGCGTCATGCTCCTCTGCGCTAGCCTTGCCGCGAATGGCGCGTGCCGGAGCCTCTTCGTAATGAATGCGCCGCGCCTCGGCCGGAAATTCGATTCCCACGTCATCGGTCTTGGAGAGGATCTCGTCAAGCAGGCGCGAATAGAGCACTTGGGCGATCGCGAAAGGATTCTTCCCTGCCAAATCCCGGTCCGATGTCGAGAGCGGACTCTTTTCAGGCTCCGCGGAACGTGTGTTGATCCGGGTCGGAGAAGGGACGCGCTCGACGCTCGCCGAGCCGCACTTCGGGCAACTCAGGAGCCCGCCCTGGCGCTGAGAACCGAAATCCTCCGCCGAGCCAAACCACCCTTCGAACCGGTGCCCCTGCCCGCACAGCAAATCGAACACGATCATGTAGGCGATCTTAGCAGGTAGTGAAGGTACTATCGCCCTGCACCACCGCCATCGCACGGGAAGGAAATGTTCGCCGATCGAATCGAGGGAAAGTGGATCGACCTGTTCGCGGAAGTTTTCGCGCAGTGCAAGGTTGCGGCCGGTGATCAGTGCGCGGTGTTGTCCGAGTCCCAGTCCCGCGCCCTGAATGTGCGGCTCGCCGAGCTCGCGCTGCTGCGGCTTGGCGCGAAGCCGTTTCACGTCGTGGTGCCGACGCCGCGCCAGACCGCCCCCGTGCCGATCCGCTCGACCGGTGCTTCGAACGTCCTTCAAGGGTTCGGCGCGGCCATTCAAGCGCTTAGCGCAAGCGTGTTCGTCGCCGACTGCACGCTCGAGGGCCTCATGCACGCTCCGGAGCTGCCCCAGGTCCTTAAGGGCGGCGCACGCGTGCTCTACATCTCGAACGAGCACCCCGAGGCCCTCGAGCGCCTTGTCCCCTCCCCCACCGACGAGCAGAAGGTGAGGGCGGGCATGCGGCGCCTGCGTGAGGCGCGAGCCATGGACGTGACCTCCCCAGTCGGCACACGGCTCAGCGTCCGCGTCGAAGGCGCGCGAGTGGGGGGAGTATGGGGCTACACGGAGAAGCCCGGCACCCTGTCGCACTGGCCTGGCGGCCTGTGCCTTTGCTTTCCGCGATCCGGGAGCGTCAACGGCACCCTGGTGATGGCGCCGGGCGATCTGAATCTGACTTTCAAGCGCTATCTCGAATCGCAGGTGCGGTTGACCATCGAGAATGACTATGTGGTGGCGATCGAGGGCGATTCGCTCGATGCCGAGTTGATGCGGGAGTATTTCGCCGCCTGGGGAGAGCGGGACGCTTACGCAGTCTCGCACGTGGGCTGGGGCATGAATCCACGCGCTCGCTGGGATGCGCTGGTGATGTACGACCATCGCGACGTGAACGGTACCGAGCAGCGTGCCTTCGCAGGCAATTTTCTCTACTCGACGGGTGCGAACGAGGTCGCAGGCCGCTACACCCTCGGCCACTATGATTTGCCATTGCGCCACTGCACGATCCGCCTGGACGGCGAGACCATCGTCGATGGTGGCAAGCTGCAGGGCGAGCTCGCGTGACGACCCCGGCATACGTCGAACAAGGCTCTGGCGACACGACCCTTGTATTCTTGCATGGCCTCGGCGGCGGGCATGCCGCCTGGAAAGATCAGTTGCCCTATTTCGGCACCTGCGGGTACCGCGCGGTCGCCTGGGACCAGCCAGGCTACGGCGCGAGCCCGATGGTGGATCCCTACGATTTCGAGCACGTGGCCGGCGGGCTGCGCAGGCTGCTGGAGGAGCTTGGCGGACCTCCGGCGGTGCTGGTCGGACACAGCATGGGCGGATTCGTCGCGCAGGAGGCCTATGGTCGCTACCCCCACCTGGTCAAGGCCTTGGTTCTGGCGTTCACCAGCCCCGCGTTCGGCGGCAGCGGCGGAGAGTTCCAGCGCCAGTTCATCGCCTCACGCATCGCTCCGCTCGACGAAGGTAAGAGCATGGCCGACATCGCGGCCAGGCTGATGCCGACGATGCGTGGCGCCAGATCGAAAGCTGGCGGCCTGGATCACGCCGAGCGGGTCATGGCGAACGTCCCTGCAGCTACCTACCGCAAGGCGGTCGCGCTGCTCACTACCTTCGACCGGCGAGAGCTTCTGCCGCGCATCACGGTGCCGACGCTGGTCCTAGCGGGTGCCGATGACCGCACTGCACCCGCTTCCGTCATGCAGCGCATGGCGCAACTGATCCCGGGTGCCGAGTACGCGGTCCTGCCGGATTGCGGACATCTGGGGCCGATGGATCAACCCGATGAATTCAACCAGGCACTCGGCAGCTTCCTCGAGCGCCGCGTGCACCGAGGCGAGCGATGAATGCAATCAAGACGAGCCTTATCGATGCGCGCTACTCGGTGACCGGCTCGAGCTACCCGCTCGACGCGAAACAGCGCGAGCTCTTGGAGATCGCCGAATCCCTCGGACCGAGATTCGCGGCGCGTGCGGAACGCTACGACCGGGATGCGAGCTTCCCGTTTGAAAACTATGACGACCTGCGGCAGGCCGGCTTGCTTGCCCTCTGCGTGCCCGAGAATTTCGGCGGCAAGGGCGCGGACCTGCGCACCTATGCCATCGTTTCTGCGACCCTGGGCAGGTATTGCGGCGCCACCGCCCTCACCTTCAACATGCACGCCTGCTCGACGCTGTGGCCGGGGATCCTGGCCGACGACCTCGACATGACGGCGACGCAGAGGAAGGAGCATGAGCAGCATCGTGCGCTTCACTTCGAGCGCGTGGTCAAGCACGGTGCGATCTACGCGCAGCCGTTCTCGGAAGGCAGCGCCGCGGCAGCCGGCAAGGCGCCGTTCGGCACATTGGCCACCAAGATGGAAGGCGGCTGGTCGATCAATGGGAAGAAGATATTTGCTTCCCTCGCTGGCGCCGCGCATTACTACGGCGTGCTATGCACCGAGGACAAGCCCGATCGCAGCGTGCGGGACACGCTGTACCTGGCGGTCCCTGGCGATGCGCCGGGGCTAAGCGTCACGGGCGATTGGGATCCCCTGGGCATGCGCGGCACCGTTTCCCGGACTCTGGTGTTCAACGACGTATTTGTGCCCGACGACGCCCAGATGATGCCGCGCGGCGTCTACTTTCAGGCCGCCAGCCGCTGGCCGCATATGTTCACCACGCTCTCGCCCACGTATTTTGGCATCGCTTGCGCGGCGTACGAGTTCACGGTCAAGTATTTGCGCGGCGAGATTCCAGGTATGCCGCCGGTCAAGCGCCGCATGTACCCGACCAAGCAGATCGCGGTTGCCGAGATGCATGTGAAGCTCGAGCAGACCCGGGCGCTATTCCTGCGCATGCTCGACGATGCGCGTGTCGACCCGCCGAAAGACGCGCGCCTGCGTGCCTACGCCACCCAATACACCATCATGGAAAACGCCAACGACTTATGTCGCCTTGCGATCCGGACTTGCGGCGGACAGTCCATGCTCAAGTCATTGCCGCTAGAGCGGCTGTATCGCGATTCCAGATGCGGAGCGCTCATGCTGCCCTGGACAGCGGAGCTGTGCCTCGACCGCATCGGCCGCGAGGCACTCTACGAGCCGGGCGAGACGGACGACTGAGGTGAACCTATCGCGCATCGTCGAGCGCTGGGCGGAGCACTGTCCGTCAAAGGTCGCCATTCGCTATCGCGATACCGACTACTCCTACGCGCGCCTCTGGGAGCGAATCGAGGAGGCGACCCGGGCGCTGGCATTCCGTGGAGTCGGGCGTGGAGACCGCGTCGCGTTCCTCGGTTACAACAACCCGGAGATGTTGGTACTGCTTTTTGCGCTCGCCCGAATCGGTGGCATCCTGGCTCCGCTCAACTGGCGTCTAACCCCCACCGAGCACAAGGCGATGATCGCCGATTGCGCGCCAAAGCTGCTGTACGCAGAGCCGGAATTCGCGGCGCATGCGCAGGGGCTCGGAGCAGAGGTCGTGATCTTCGATGGCACTTGGCGCGAGGGCGATGCCAGGCCGCAGCTTGCCGGTGATGACGACGACGATGCGCTGCTGGTCTACACCTCTGGAACCACGGGCCAGCCGAAGGGCGCGGTGCTCAGGCAAAGCGCCCTGCTCTGGAACGGCTTCAATTCGATCCATGCACACAACCTTGGCCAAGCCGACCACGTGCTGAGTCCCCTACCCATGTTCCACGTCGGCGGGCTGAACAACCAGACCCTCCCCGCCCTGCTTGCCGGGGCCACGGTGACGCTCGAGCAACGGTTCGAGCCTGGCCAGTGGCTCGCCGACGTCGCCGCGCATCGGCCGACGATCAGCCTGCTGGTGCCCGCCGCAATGCAGGCCGTGATCTCCCATGCGGCGTGGCGTAACACGGATTTGTCGTCGCTGAAGATGATCAATACGGGATCCATGGTCGTACCCGAATTTATGATTCGCGCGTTCCATGGGCGCGGCGTTCCCGTCGGTCAGATCTATGGTTGCACTGAAACCGCGCCCATCGCGACCGTTCTCCTCAGAGAGGACGCGATGGCCATGGTCGGAAGCGCGGGCAAGCCCGCGCTGCATTGCGAGGTGAAAGTGGTCGAGGATGAGTCCGGAGAGGAAGCTGCACCCGGCGTTGTCGGCGAGGTCTGGGTCCGGGGCCCGAACGTCATGCGCGGGTACTGGAACAATCCGGCGGCCGACCGGGACGTGTTTCGCGGTGGTTGGTTCAGGACCGGGGACCTGGCTCGGCGCGATCACAACGGTTTCTTCTGGATTGCCGGCCGCTCGAAGGACGTGATCATCTCTGGCGGAGAGAACATCTACCCGGCCGAGCTTGAGAACGTGCTCGCGGAATGCCCCGGCGTTGCCGAGTCGGCCGTCATCGGAATTGAGGATCCGAAGTGGGGGGAAGCGGCCTGCGCCTGCATCGTACGCCGCCGCGGCGCGCAAATTGCCGAAGGCGACGTTCTGGCGCTGTTTAAGGACCGGCTTGCCCGCTACAAGCACCCGCGGCGTATCGTGTTCGTCGACGCCTTGCCCAAGAACGCCTTGGGCAAGGTTCAGAAGCGCGACTTGAAACGAATGCTGGGCGCGGGCTAGCCGGTTAAAATGCGACTTAGCTCATGATGACGAACGTGAACCTAACGCGCCGCAACTATGCTTCGGCGATGGTCCTGACCCCGACGGGCCGGCTTGACCACGACAATTGCGAGGCCTTCCGGGAAGCACTCCAGCCGTACCTGCAGGAGGGTGGCGAATCGGGGGGTGGCATCGTATTCGATCTTTCGACCCTTGAATACGTATCAAGCGCGGGCTTGCGCTGCCTGATGATTGCGGCAAAGGAAGCCAAGACGCTGGGGAGCACGATTCTCATCGCCGCGATGCAGCCCGTCGTGGCCGAGATCTTCCAAATCAGTCGGTTCAACCTCGTGTTTGACACGTTTCCGACGGTGCGCGAGGCGCTGAACGCGCTTTCTCCCGAATCGGCCGCCGCCTACGGGCGGGACTGACGTGCGCGTCCGGTTTTGGGGTACGCGCGGATCGATTCCGGTATCCCTCACTTGGCGCGATGTCCGCGATCGACTTGCTCAGGCGCTGGTCGCGGCCAATGGAAGGTCGCTGGATACGTTCGAGAAGGCGTGCGCGTTCGCCGATCAGCACCTGGGCTTTTCGCTTTCGCGCACGTTCGGCGGACACTCCGCCTGCGTGGAATTCGAGCCCGGCAGCGACGAATATTTCGTGTGCGACATGGGAAGCGGCGCGCGAGCCTTCGGGGCTCATGTCCTCGCGCGCCAGGCCGGACGGCCAGCAATTATCAACGTGTTCATGTCGCATATGCATTGGGACCACATTATGGGGTTCCCGTTTCTCGGGCCGGCATACGTCCCGGGAACTACGATCAGGGTTCACGGCTGCCATGCGGTACTCGAGCACGCCTTCCGGCTGCAGCAGGATCCGCCCTGCTTTCCCGTGACCTTCGACCAGCTCGCGGCGGATGTCGAGTTCATCCTACTCACCCCGGGCGAGACTGCGACGGTATCGGGCGTGCGGGTGACGCCAAAGCTGCAGCAACATTCCGGTGCCTCTTACGGTTATCGCTTTGAGGCGAACGGCAAGGCGCTGATCTACACCACCGATTCCGAACACAAACTCGAGGAACGCTACCAGACGGACGAATTCGTGCAATTCTTCCGCAGCGCCGACCTTGTGGTGTTCGACGCGATGTATTCACTCGCCGACGCCGTTTCGGTCAAAGCGGACTGGGGACATTCGAGCAACGTAATCGGTGTCGAGTTGTGCCAGATGGCGAGAGCCAAGCGCCTTGCGCTCTTTCATCATGAACCGGCGTACGATGACATGGCCGTGGAGCGAATCTTCGCTGAGACGAAGCGCTTCGAGGAGTTGACGCGCGCAGACCACCGGCTCGAGGTCATTGCGGCGTACGATGGCCTGGAGATCGATCTCTGAAGCTGCTCGGCGCGCGGCGGTACGCGGGAGCCGGGCTATTGCTCGTTCTCGTAGTGCTGTTCGCGCTGGACCCCTTGCCGGTGCGAGCGCTGCGAAACGTCCTCTTCGACGGCTATCAACGGGTTTTGCCCCGATTGCCTAGAAGCCATCCGGCGGTGGTCGTTGCCATCGACGAAGCTGCGTTGGCGGCCCGCGGCCAGTGGCCATGGCCTCGAGCGCTCACCGGACGACTGTTGCAACGGATCGAAGAGCTCGGTCCTGCGGCGATCGGGGTCGATGTGCTGTTCGCCGACTTCGCGACGGACGGCTCCGGTGATGCGGCTTTGGCACGCGCGATGACTGGTGGGAAGGTCGTGCTGGGCGTCGCTGGCATTCCCGAGCGCCAAGCGACCGGCCCGGCACGACCGAATGCCCCGCCATTCCTGTGGACCGTACCGCCCCCGCACGCCTTGCAAGACTTCCAAGGCCACTTGCAGAGCCTGCCGAAAATCGACGAGGCAGCGGCGGGACACGGCCTTTTGAATTCCGATAGTGGCGGTCGGGTCGTTCGACGCGTGCCGCTGGTCGCGCGCGTGAGCGGTACCTACGTTCCTGCCCTCGGGGTCGAGCTACTGCGCGTGGCGCACGGAGTCCCCGAGCTTCGGGTGGCAAGCCGCGACGACGGTCTGCTTGCGCTGCGGTTCGCGAACTTCTCGATCCCCATGCAGCGGGACGGAAGCATCTGGCTGCATTTCAGCCCACACGAAGCGGGACGTCACATCTCGGCGGAAGCAGTTCTGGAAGGGCGAGTCGCTCGCGAGCGCTTGCAGGGTAAGGTAGTCCTGGTCGGACTGACAGGCCTCGGGCTACTCGACCAAAAGCCCACGCCTCGAGGGGAATCGGTTCCCGGAGTGGAGCTGCACCAGCAGTTGCTGGAGCAGATCGTCGACGGAAGCTATCTGGTCAGACCCGTGCACGCGCGGTCCATCGAGGCCGCTCTCCTGCTTGCGGCGGGAGCACTGATGATCATCTTCGTGCCGATCCTCCGCGCCTGGGCCTCGGCCGTCTTGTTCGTATCGGTAGTGCTTGCGCTTGCCGCGATCGGCCTGGGGTCTTTCCATTTTGGATCGCTGATCGACATTGCCTCCGCCGCGGTCGGCGCGACGCTCGTGTACGGGACGGTTTTGGCCGCGACTCTCTCTGAAGCCGATCGACAACGTCGCGCCTTGCGCGATGCGGCCGAGCGCATGGAAGGCGAGTTGCAGGCGGCGCGTCGCATCCAGATGGGCCTGCTTCCCGTTCCAGGCGAGATTTTCGGGCGCGACGAGCGTTTCGCCCTATCTGCGCTGCTCGAGCCGGCGCGTACCGTTGGCGGCGATTTCTACGATTGCTTCATGCTCGATGCTGACAGGTTGTTCTTCGTCGTCGCCGACGTCTCCGGCAAAGGCCTCCCGGCGAGCCTATTCATGGCGCTCTCGAAGACGCTCCTCAAGAGCGCCGCATTGCGCCCGCCGACGGACATCGGCAGTATCCTCGGCCGGGCCAGCGCAGAGATCGGCCGCGAAAATCCGGAAGCATTGTTCGTGTCCCTGTTCGCGGGAATTTTCGACGCGCACACCGGAACGCTCGAATACTGCAATGCGGGCCATCAGCCCCCTTACTCCAAGCGCCTGAACGATCGCGTGCAGCGTTTCGAACTGGCAGATGGGCCGCCGTTATGCGTCTTGGCGGACTATTCGTATCGGACGCGCTACAGGTCGTTTGCACCAAACGAATGGCTCTGCGTATTGACCGACGGCGTGACGGAAGCGATGAGCTCGCCGGGGGAGATGTTCGGGACCAAGCGCCTTGAAGGGGTGCTCGACGCCATGACACCGGATTCCACTCCGGAGCAGATCGTGACGGAAGTGCGTGATGCGGTGGCACGCTTCGTCGACGGAGCAGACCCGTCCGACGATCTCACGCTCCTATGCCTGAAGTGGTACGGTCAGCCGCTCAGCGGACGTTGATCTCCACGCGGCGATTTCGGGGCTCGTCGACGTTATCCGGGGTTGGCACGAGCAGCTCACGCTCGCCGCGACCTGCGACACGGATCCGCTCCGGCGATATGCCGATGCCAACCAAGTACCCTTTCATCGTTTCGGCGCGCTGCAGAGAAAGTTGATCGTTCGACTCGAGGCTACCTTGCGTGTCGGTATGGCCGATGACGAGTACATCTGGAACCGGACGCTTACGCATCTCGTCGAGCACGCGCTGAAGTTCGATCTTCGACTCGTCAGTGAGTTCGTCCGTGCCGCTGATGAAATACAGCATGAACTTGGCGGGGCGCGGCGGCAGCGCCGCGATCACCTCCGAGTAGGATTTCTTGACTTCCTCTTCCGACGCCGCCGCGGCGTGCAATTCGCCGCTTCCGCGAATTTGGCTCGAGGCATACGGCGCAGCCAGGACCTGCTCCTGCCCTTCCCGCCTCACCACCACGCCACCGATATGCTTCCCCGGCTGGGGGGGCAGAACGATGACTGTTTCGTCGTATTTCCGTGGCGCCTCCTTGCCGAAAACGACAAAGACGGCGAACAGCGCCGCTAGGATTGCGGCGCCCATCAGTTGCCGCTGTCGTTCACCCGCACCACGAACTCGGTTCCACGCACGCCCATGATCGAGGCCGGCGTGTGTATACGCATTGCCTCGGGCGTTTGCTTGACGATGTTGCCCGATACGACCGCCACAGTGCCCTGGTGAACCGATGCGTCGAATTGCCCCGCATGAGTCGTACTGTTGAATGCGTAGCGGTCGATCGCAAGAACCGTGTTCGGGCCCGCCGACAGCAGGCTATTGTCGGTAAAAGTGACGCCTACCGCGCCATCGGCGCCGGTACGGATGGTGTCGGACTGCTGCACGCCCATCCCCGGGGTGACGACGATCGACTGTCCGGCGCGCTGCAGATGGACGTCGCCATGAGCCGTCTTGACTTGCCCGACGTACTCGGCGGCATAAGCCGGGAACGCCAAAGCCAGGGTGGTCAGTATCGCTGCGACTCGCATAAAGCCCTCCTTCGGACCGTAACCGTGGGACATTCTATAATGCAACGGCGATGACCACGCGCTCCTCGATGTTTCCGGCTCGCCTGGACTCACTGCAAAGCGTACGCGAGTTCCTCGGGACATTTTGTAAAGAAGTGGACCTGGGGCGGGACAATTGCCTCCGGCTCAACCTTATATTGGAGGAATTGTTCACGAATTGCGTACGGCACGGGCATCGTGGTGACTGCAGTGCCCCGGTCTGGGTAACCCTGACGGGCGACAAGTCCGCAGTGGCGATCAATTTCGAGGATACCGCGCCTCCATTCAACCCCTTTGCAGTCGCGGACGCCCCGCTCGCGGCCACCCTTGAGCACCGCCCTATCGGAGGTCTCGGCCTGTTGCTGGCCAAGGGAATGGCCGCATCTCGCGAATATGCCTACGTGTTTGGCCGCAACTGCGTACGGGTGCAACTGGCCGCCGCGTGACGGCCGTTGAATTGGGTAGTGCCCGGGGCCGGAGTCGAACCGGCACGGCCTTTCGGCCTGGGGATTTTAAGTCCCCTGTGTCTACCAGTTTCACCACCCGGGCCATGCACGATTGTCGCGGAAAACTGGAGGCGGGAGTCGGAATCGAACCGGCGTACACGGCTTTGCAGGCCGCTGCATGACCACTCTGCCATCCCGCCATCGGGAGGCGCCCGATATCAGCGCGGGCCCGGAACTAAAAAGGGAAGGTGGCAAGCCACCTTCCCTTTGAAACTGGAGCGGGAAAGGAGTCTCGAACTCCCGACCTCAACCTTGGCAAGGTTGCGCTCTACCAACTGAGCTATTCCCGCGTCAATGAGGGGCAGATTATAAGTCCTTCCGCCGCTCTTGCTCAACCAGCCATCGCCTCCGGAAGGGCGCGACGCAGGTAGTAGAGCATTGAGATCACCGTCAGGACCGCGGCCACGTTGATCAGGATGGTGCCCAACACCTGGCAGTTGACGACCCCAAACAGGTCGTTGTGGTACAGCAGCAGGGGTACGGCGATCATTTGGCTCACGGTCTTGATCTTGCCGACAAAAGCCACTGCCACGCTCTTCGATTTTCCAAGGCTGGCCATCCATTCGCGCAGCGCCGAGATGGCGATCTCCCGGCCTATGATGATCAGGGCGACGACGGACTCCACCCGGTCCAGCTGCAACAGCACGATGAGCGCGCCCGCCACCATCAGCTTGTCGGCTACTGGATCCAGAAATGCGCCGAACGCGGACGTCTGATTGAGGGCGCGGGCCAGGTATCCGTCCAGCCAGTCCGTAACGGCGGCAAAAATGAAGATTGCGGTGGCCGCGATGTTCTTGCCGTCCATCGTCAGCCAAGCGTCCGGGAGATAAAACACACCTACGATCAGCGGGATCAGCAGGATCCTCAGCCAAGTGATCAAGTTGGGCAGGTTCAAGGGCATCAGCGCCCCGCTGGCTCGTGAAGATGGCGGTAGATCTGTTCGGCCAGGGCTCGGCTGATTCCCTGGACATTGCACAGCTCATCGACTGCCGCCGCCTTGACCTCTCTCAATCCACCGAAATGGGCGAGCAAGCGCTGGCGCCGCTTCGACCCAATGCCAGGTATAGCGCTGAGCGAAGAAGTCACGCGTGCCTTGCCGCGACGCGCCCGATGCCCGACGATGGCGAAGCGATGCGCCTCGTCGCGCACGCTCTGAATGAGGTGCAGTCCCGGGTGGTTGGGCGGCAATGTGAGCACCTGGTTCTCCGCTTCGATAATGAGTTCCTCTAGTCCGGGTTTGCGCTCGGGGCCCTTGGCGACGCCGACGACGCTGACGTCGTTCAGTCCCAACTCGATCAGCGCCAATTTGGCAGCGCGGACCTGTCCCTTGCCGCCGTCAATCAGAATCAGGTCCGGAATCTTGCCGCCCTCCCCCGTTACGCGCTCGTAGCGCCGGGCGAGCGCCTGGCGCATCGCGGCGTAGTCGTCGCCGGGCGTGATGTCGCGGATGTTAAAACGCCGATATTCTCCATGTTGCAGCATGTGGTGATCGTACACGACACACGACGCCACCGCGGCCTCGCCCATCGTGTGGCTCACGTCGAAGCATTCGATTCGCTGTACAGAATCCGGCAGCGCGAGCGCGTCCCGCAACGCGACGATGCGAGACTCCTGCGTGGTTCGCTCACGCTGCCGGTGGGCGAGCGCGAGCCGTGCATTCTTGCTTGCCATATCCAGCCAGACACGACGCTCGCCGTAGGTCGGCGAGAGGACCTGGGCGCGGCGGCCGGAGCTTTCCGCAACGACGTCGCCGAGCGCGTCCCGATCAATCTCGTCGCTCGTCAGGATGAGGGGCGGCACAGGCTGTTCCAGATAATGTTGCCGAAGGAAAGCCGTGAGCACCTCGCCGACGCTGGCGCCCTCCGCGTTTTGCGGAAAGAAGCTCCTGTCTCCCACATGCCTGCCTCCGCGAATCATCACCAGGTTGAGGCAGACAACCCCGCCTTCCAGGACGCAGGCCACCACATCGGCGTCGACTCCGCGCTCGCTTTCCACGTATTGACGCGCCTGCACGCGCGACAGCGCACGGATCTGATCGCGATAAATCGCGGCGTCCTCGTAGCGCCGATCGGCAGCGGCCGCATCCATTTTTTCCGTCAGGGAGCGAACGACGTCATCCTCCCCGCCTTCGAGGAAAAGTTCAGCATTGCGTACGTCCTGCGCATATTGCTGGATATCGACAAGACCCGTGCAAGGCGCCGTGCAGCGGCGGATCTGGTACAAAAGGCAGGGACGTGAACGATTCTCGAACACCGTGTCGTCGCAAGTCCTCAGCCGGAAGACGCGTTGCAGCAGCTGAATCGCTTCGCGAACAGCGTGAGCATGAGGAAATGGACCGAAATATCGATTGTTGCGGTCGCGAGCGCCGCGGTGAAAGCCGATTCTGGGTATCTCATGCCCCGTAATCATCAGGTACGGATAGGACTTGTCATCGCGGAATAGGATGTTGTAGCGAGGCGATAGACTCTTGATGAAATTGTTTTCGAGGAGTAGCGCCTCGCCCTCGGATCGCGTCGCGGTGACCTCGATCGATGCAACCTGCGAAAGCATCATCTGGATCCGCGGGCTTGCGACCTGCTTCAGGAAATACGAACCGACTCGCCTCTTCAGATCACGGGCCTTGCCGACGTAAAGTACCTCGCCGGCCGAACCGAGCATCCGATAGACGCCCGGCAGGTTAGGAAGGCCTGCTACAAACGTCTTGGGATCGAAATGCTCGCTCATCACGTCCGGTAACGGGCTAGGTTGAAATTGTAGCGCCATGCCTATGATTTCGTATAAAATTCTGGCCTTTTGAATTTGGGCAACTTGCCATGGCAAAAGTTTCGGCGGTCGACATCCGGGTCGGCAATCTCATCGAATGGGAAAAGCGGGTTTGGCGCGTCCTCAAGTGCTACCACGTACACGTCGGCGGCCGCGGCGGCGCCTTCATGCAGGTGGAGATGAAGGATATCGAATCGGGCACCAAGACCAATCAACGGTTCCGCACCGAAGATAAGGTCGAGCGGGCCTTCGTCGAGCCACGCGAAATGGAATATCTTTACAGGGATGGCGACAGTTTCGTCTTCATGGACAAGCAGAGCTATGAGCAATTGTCGCTCTCGCCCGAATTTCTGGAGGGCCAATCGGGCTTTCTGTTGCCGAATACGGACGTCCAGATCAACTTCTACGGAGGTCGCGCCATAGGGATCGAGCTGCCGCCCTCCGTCGTCCTGAAGGTCACCGAGACCGAACCGAGCATCAAGAACGCGACTGCGACCACGACGTTCAAGCCGGCAATGATGGAGACCGGCATCACGGTACAGGTCCCGCCCTTCGTGAACCAGGGCGAGAAGATCAAGGTCAACACGAACGACGGCACGTACGTTGAGCGCGCCTAACTGTGGACTGGAGCGCCGGCTTCACACGAGCCGGCGAATCGCCTCGGTCGCCTCGCGGTAAGCTGCGTCGATCGATTGCCGCTTTTCGGCTGTGGCGCGCATGCGGGCGAACCTCTGGGTCGCCACGGGGCTTGCGCCACGAAGAGCCTCGAGCAGCTCCTCCTGCCCTTTGGGATCGTTGCATAAGAGGATCATGTCGCAGCCTGCTTCAAGCGCGAGCCTGGCGCGGTCCGCGATGGAACCCACCGTTGCTGCGCCCGTCATCGACAGGTCATCGCTGAAAATCAAACCGTCGAAGCCCAGCCGACGGCGCAGTATCTCTTGCAGCCAGAACCTGGAGTAGCCGGCCGGCTGCGGATCGGCCTTGGTGTAAATGACATGCGCCGGCATCACTGCCGCAAGACCGCCCGCGATGGCCTGCCGATACGGCGCCACGTCGCGCGTCATGATTTCGTCGACTGAACGATCGTCCCGAGGCACGTCGACATGTGAGTCGGCCGCGACATAGCCATGGCCGGGAAAGTGCTTCCCAACCGCGGCCATTCCGCAATCCGCGAGCCCAGCAATGAACGCGACGGCCAATCCGCCCACAGCCATCGGATCACTGTGAAAGGCACGGTTGCCGATCACCGCGCTGGTACCGTAGTCCAGATCGAGTACCGGTGCGAAGCTGAAGTCGATCCCGTGGCCGGCCAACTCGGCGGCAATTACCACGCCGGCCGCGCGCGCGGTCGCCCGGGCCGCATCGGGGTCTCTATCCCAGAGCGCGCCAATATGCCGCATGGGGGGTAGCGCAGTGAAGCCTTCGCGGAAGCGCTGTACTCTGCCACCCTCGTGATCGACGCCCAGCAACACATCCGGACGCAAGCTGCGGATTTCTGCGACGAGCTCGAGTAGTTGGGCGGGATTGTGATAGTTGCGGCTGAACAGGATCACCCCGCCGACTGCGGGATGTCGCAAGTGAGCTCGGTCCGTGTGCGTCAGTGCGATGCCTTCCACATCGATGAACGCCGCCCCAGCGCCTGCGGTCAAATCTGACGCTCCAAGATTACGGTGGCGCTCGCAAAATCGCGCTCGTCCGACAGCGAGACGTGGGTACGGCCGACTCCGCGCGCCTGCAATAGCGCCTGTAACGCGGCGGTGAACTCCAGCGTCGGCTGGCCCGATCGAAGATTCACGACCCACAGGCCGTGCCAGGTCGCAGGCGCGCGAATGCCGGTACCGAGAGCCTTGGTGAAGGCCTCCTTTGCGGCGAACCGTTTCGCGAGATACGCGGTCGGCTTTCGATGCTCACGGAAACGCAGCAACTCTGGCCCACACAGGATCCGCTCCGCGAAGCGCTCGCCGTAGCGCACCAAGACGCGCTCGATACGAGCAATTTCTACGATGTCCGTGCCGATGCCGTATATCACCTGGCAACCGCTCGCGAGGCGTCTACGATAAGCCGCTTCATCTCGCGAACCGCCTCGCGCATTCCGACGAACACCGCTCGGCTCACGATCGCATGCCCGATGTGTAACTCCCGCACCCCGGGAAGCCTGGCCACTGGCTCGACGTTGAAATAGTTCAGAGCGTGGCCTGCATTGAAGCGCATGCCGAGCGTCCGGATGGATTCACCGGCCTTCCTCAGCTTGTCGAGTTCCACCACGACCGCCGGGCTCTCTGCATCCCGGCCCTTGGCGTGAAACGCGTTTGCATAAGGTCCCGTGTGCACCTCGCACACCGCGGCGCCGATCCGGGCTGCGGCTTCGATCTGCCGTAAATCAGCATCGACGAATACAGAAACCATGATTCCGGAGTCGGCGAGCCTTGCCACGGCGCCTTTGAGCGTTCCCTCCTGGGACGAGATATCGAGTCCCCCTTCCGTGGTGATTTCATGTCGCCCCTCAGGTACGAGCATGGCCATCTCGGGTCGGATCCTGCGCGCGATACCGATCATCTCGTCGGTCGCAGCCATTTCGAGATTGAGCTTGATGTGGGTGAGTTCGCGCAGTCGGCGAACGTCCTCGTCCTGAATGTGTCGGCGATCCTCCCTCAGATGCACGGTGATGCCGTCAGCGCCTCCCAAGTGCGCCTCGACGGCCGCCCACACGGGATCGGGCTCGTAGGTACGCCGCGATTGGCGCACAGTCGCCACATGGTCGACGTTTACGCCCAGCTCGATCATAAGTCCTGCAGTTCCATCAACACCATTCGCGTGTGCAGCGATTGTCCGCCCAGGCGCTGCCCGACCAAGGCACGCAACAGCGCGCGAGCCTCCTCCCGTGTCTCCGGGCGGTCATAGTCGTCGCGCGCGACATCGAGCAACGTACGGCCGCTCACCACCAGGTCGGAATCCGCTGCCCTCCGGGGTAACGTCTCATTTGCCGGAACCGGGCCGCGATCGAATTCGTAAACGTAGCGCCTCATCGGCTCGATCGGCGCACCGCTCTCGGCGTCGCGCTCGAGCATCGGAGCATACCCGAGTTCGGTGAGCAGGCGACGCTCGAAACAGCGCAAGGTCGACGCCTGCTGCGCACCGTAGGCGAGGCTGGACAGGCTTTCCGCGTAGGCGTCAAAAAGGCGCTCATGCGGGTCGTCGCGTGGCAGCAGCCGGAGCAAAAGTTCGTTCAGGTAGAACCCGCACATGAGTCCGACCCCTTGCAGAAACGTCGTGCCTCCCGACCATTCGACGGAGGTAAGCGTACCCAGCTCCGTCGCCACGCTCCAGCTCAGGCGCAGGGGATGAAACGCCAGAAGCAGTCCACGCATCGCCGAACGAGGACGCCGCGCCCCCCTTGCCAGCAGCGCGATGCGCCCGTGGCCTCGGGTAAACGCTTCCACGATTAGGCTGGTCTCCTTGTAAGCGTAGGTATGCAGGACAAAGCCCGCTTCGTGCTCTGCGCGCCGCCTGCTCATCGCTCAATGTTGTTCATAGCCGAGTTGACGCAGAATGCGCACGTCGTCGCTCCAGCCCTGTCGCACCTTGACCCAGACCCCGAGATACACCTTTCCGCCAAAAAGCTGCTCCATATCCTTGCGCGCCGCTTCGGCGATGCGCTTCAGACGCGCGCCCTTCGCGCCGACCACGATGCCCTTTTGGCTCTCCTTGTCGACCAGTATCGTCGCTTCGATGCGCCGCAGTTTGCCTTCTTGGCGGAAGCTCTCAATCAGCACTTCGCAGCGGTACGGCAGCTCCTGTCCCAGCTGCTGGAACAGCTTTTCTCGCACGAGTTCGGCGGCAAAGAAGCGTTCATCGCGGTCCGTGAGCTGATCCTGCGGATACATTGGAGGCGCCTCGGGCAGCGCCTCGCGCAGCACCCGCAGTAACTCCGGAAGATTCTTGCCTGTCCTGGCACTTACCGGAACGATGGCACGGAAATCTCGCTCCTTGGCGAGTCGATCCAGGAACGGCAACAGCTCGCCCGAACGCTTCACCCGGTCCACCTTGTTCACCACCGCGACCACCGGATGTCCGGACGGAATCTGCGCGAGCACATCGCGGTCTTCGGCGCCGAAACGAAGCGCTTCGACGACTAGCGCCACGACATCGGATTGACGCAGCGCCTCCATGGCGCGGCGGTTGAGCATCCGGTGCAGGACCTCCCGCTCGCGCTTCTGCAAGCCAGGGGTGTCGAGAAAGACGAATTGGCAGCCTTCTTCGTTGAGGATACCCGTGACCATGTGCCTAGTTGTCTGCGCCTTCGGCGAGACGATGGAGAGTCTCTGGCCAACCAGACGGTTGAGGAGCGTCGACTTGCCCGTGTTGGGGCGTCCTACGACGGCGACCGTTCCGCAGCGAAATCCCTTCATTTCAAGAGATCCGCGAGCAAAGCCTCAGCGGCCCGCTGCTCGGCCCGCTGGCGGCTGGTGCCAGTGCCGGTTGCCCGCAGTTCAATCTCCGGCAACACGCATTCCACCTCGAACACCTGCTTGTGGGCGGCACCGTGGGTGGCGACGACACGATATTCGGGCAGTGACCGATGCCTAGCCTGCATCAGCTCCTGTAGCCGGCTTTTCGCATCCTTGGCAGTCGCCTCCGGCCGGAGGCTTACTATCGCCTCATTGTAGGTGCGCAGTATCAGTTCACGGGCGGCGTCGTAGCCGCCATCGAGGAAGACGGCGCCAAAGACCGCCTCTAGGCCGTCGGCGAGGATTGACGGCCGTGCGTCCCGACCCACAGCCAGCTCGGCATCCCCGAGAAGCAGGGCCTCGGGCAGACCGAGTTCACGCGCAAGCGCGGAGAGCGCTTCCTCGCGCACCAGGCTGGCACGCAGACGCGTGAGCTGGCCCTCTGGGATCTCCGGAAAGCGACTGAACAGTTCCTGTGCGATCACGCATCCGAGGACGCCATCGCCGAGGAACTCTAGGCGCTCGTTATGAGGTGTCCCGTAACTGCGGTGCGTGAGCGCCTGCTGCAGCAGCGCGGCGCGATGAAAGCGGTAGCCCAGTCGGCTCTCGAACGAAGTGCTCCGGGCCAAGGGAGACTATCGCCCCCTTGTAGTCGCCTGGAAGTCGATGTAGATGCCGACGTTGGCGAACAGCGGAATGTCCTTGCGATAGGCAAACCCGATCACCGTCTGGCCGCCTTCGCTGGTAATGTCCAGGTCACTCGGCTTGAGCTGCGGGATGTTGTCGATCGCCTGGCGGGCGTCGAAGGACTTTCGGACTTCAGCAGGCGTTGCCCCCGGGTTCTCCTGCGCGATCGCATTGATCGCCTTCACCGCCGTGAAGTAATCCAAGTACTCGGGCACCAGCTTGAATCCAACCAGCGCAACCAGGATCAGCACGATAGAGCCGAACAGCAGTCCACCTAGGCTCAGACCGAATTGTCTATGGCGCATGTGTCCTCCTAGCTCGAGCATTATTGGAACGTTCCGAATCGCTTTAGGTCATTCAGGTTCAGCCAAATGAAGAACGCCCTGCCCACGATATTTTCGTCGGGAACGAAACCCCACACCCGGCTGTCACTCGAATTGTCCCGGTTGTCGCCCATCACGAAATAGTGGCCGGGTGGCACCTTGCACACCAGACCGTCCACATTGTAGTTGCAATCCTGAGAGTAAGGGAACGTGCGAACCTGTGGCACGAAGGCCGGCGCGTCCTCGTCGATCAGGATCTGGTGCTCCACCCCTCCGAGATTCTCCAAATAGCGCTTGGAGTACTGCATCGTATCGCGGGAAAGATAGTCGCTCATCTGGCGGACGGGCACGAGATGGCCGTTGATGATGAGGCGCTTGTCACGATATTCGATCCGATCGCCGGGTAGACCCACGACCCGCTTGATGTAATCGAGGGAGGGATCCTCGGGATAGCGGAACACCATCACATCGCCGCGATGCGGGCTGCTAATCCGGATGACCTCCTGATTGACGATCGGGAGGCGGATTCCGTAGGTGAACTTGTTGACCAGTATGAAGTCCCCGATCAGAAGCGTCGGGATCATCGACCCCGAAGGAATCTTGAAGGGCTCGACGATGAACGACCGCAGCAGGAACACAACCAGTATGACGGGGAAGAAACTGACCGAGTATTCGATCCACCACGGTTGGTGAACCTCGGCTGACCGTCTCTTGCGCAGCCAAGCGACCTCCAGTCCCCACACTGCTCCCGTCACGACCAGTAGCACGAATAAGAACAGGGCGAAGATCACTTGTCACCCATCTGCAGTACCGCGAGAAATGCTTCCTGCGGTATCTCGACCGATCCAACCTGTTTCATCCGTTTTTTCCCTTCTTTTTGCTTTTCGAGCAATTTCTTCTTGCGCGTGATGTCGCCGCCGTAGCACTTGGACAGAACATTCTTTCGCAATGCCTTGACGTTCTCGCGCGCGATGATGTGCGAGCCGATGGCAGCCTGTATCGCAACGTCGAACATCTGTCGTGGAATCAGGCCACGAAGCCGCGTCACCAGATCCCGGCCGCGGGTTTGCGCGCTCGCGCGGTGCACCATGCTCGACAGGGCATCGACCCGCTCGCCATTGACCAGGACGTCGAGCCTCACCATGTCCGCTGCGCGATATTCCTTGAAGTCGTAATCGAGGGAGCCGTAACCCCTGGTGAGAGACTTGAGGCGGTCGAAGAAATCGAGCACGACCTCGTTCAGCGGCAAATCGTAGGAAAGCACGACGTGGCGCGGTGAATAGTGCATGTTGGTCTGCGTGCCGCGCTTTTGCTCGCAA
Source organism: Burkholderiales bacterium (assembly GCA_049582445.1). Classification (GTDB taxonomy): domain Bacteria; phylum Pseudomonadota; class Gammaproteobacteria; order Burkholderiales; family SG8-39; genus DAHVFK01. The sequence continues at coordinate 18,204 of JBAUTZ010000238.1, read as the reverse complement.
AGCACAATCACCGGTCCGACGTACTCCTGCGGCACGAAGATCGTGGTCGAGATAACCGGCTCGCGAATCTCGGCGATTTTGGACGGGTCCGGAAGCTTGGCGGGATTGGATACCTGCTCAACTGATCCATCCTGCATCAGAACCTCGTATACGACGGAGGGCGCCGTGGTAATCAGGCTCATCCCGTACTCACGCTCCAGGCGCTCCTGCACGATATCCATGTGAAGCAAACCGAGAAAACCGCACCGGAAGCCGAAGCCGAGAGCCTGGGAAACCTCCGGTTCATAGTGGAAGGACGCGTCGTTCAGGTGAAGCTTTTCGAGCGCGTCGCGGAGCGCTTCATACTGGTTCGCTTCGACGGGGTACAGTCCGGCGAACACCTGTGGTTTGACCTCCTTGAATCCCGGCAGCGGCCTGGAGGCAGGCTTGTCGGCATGCGTCAGCGTGTCGCCGACTTTTGCTGCGCGCAACTCCTTGATGCCGGCCACGACGAAACCAACTTCTCCGGTCTCAAGCTGCTCGCGATCTCTCGCCTTGGGGGTGAACACCCCGACCTGTTCGCACAGGTGCGACGCCTGAGTGCTCATCAGCAGAATCTTGTCCTTCGGACGAAGGATCCCGTCGACCACTCTCACCAGCATCACTACGCCGACGTAATTGTCGAACCACGAGTCGATCACCAGCGCCTTCAGCGGTTGGTCGGGCCGGCCCGCAGGGGCCGGTACCCGCGCGATGATGGCCTCCAGAATATCCTCCACTTTCTCACCGGTCTTGGCACTCGCGCGGATCGCGTCGTGAGCATCAAGACCGATCACGTCCTCGATCTCCTGGATCGCCTTGTCGGGATCCGCAGAAGGAAGATCGATTTTATTTAGCACTGGAATGACCTCGACGCCCTGCTCGATTGCCGTGTAGCAGTTGGCCACCGTCTGGGCCTCGACACCCTGCGTCGCGTCGACGACCAGCAGCGCTCCCTCGCATGCCGCCAGCGACCGGCTGACTTCGTAGGAAAAATCGACGTGCCCGGGCGTGTCGATCAGGTTCAGCAAATAGGTTTCACCATCTCGCGCCCGGTACTCGAGCGCGGCAGTTTGCGCCTTGATGGTGATTCCACGCTCCCGCTCCAGATCCATCGAATCGAGCACCTGTTCGGCCATCTCACGTTCGGACAGACCACCGCAGATCTGAATGAACCGGTCGGCGAGCGTCGACTTGCCATGGTCGATATGCGCGATAACGGAGAAATTGCGGATGTGGCGCTGCGCCATTATGAAAAAGGGTGCCGCGGGCACCCTTCTGAAGAACGGGCGCTATTTTACAGCAAGGTGATCCGACAGAGCCTGTATGTCGAGGAAATAGTGGCAGATTTCGCGGCCGTCGGGTCCGACAAGAACCGGGACATGCTCCCCGTAGCGTCGCTCCAGCTCGGGGTCGCGATCGACATCGACGATCTCCAAGGTGAAACCAAGCTCGTGACCGAGCCGCGCAAGCGCCTGCTCCATGTCCTCGCAGAGGTGGCAATAGCGGCGCCCATAGAGCGTAAGGCGCACGTCAGCCGTTCCGGCTAGCCTTGCTCCGACAGCCCCGATACCGTAACGAAGGCCGTACTGCTTCCGCGCCGCACCTGCAGGGTGATGACCGCGTTCTTCTCCAGGCCGTCGAGCAACGCATTGAGCTGCGAAACGGACTTCAGCGGTGTCTGTTTTCCGCCATGCACCAGGGTCAGCAGCACGTCGCCGCGTTGGACCTCCGCGCGTGCATCGGCGCGCACCTCCGCCACCACCAGGCCGTGCTTTAGTCCGAGCTCCCTTCCCTGCTCTGGAGACAGCTCGGTGACCACGATTCCGAGCCGGTTGGCCGCGACCTCGGCCGGCTTCGGCGCGGGTGGTGCCCCCGCCGTCGCAAGGCGCTCGTCCTTCAGCTCTCCCACGGTGATCGAGAGCCGCTTGTTCGCGCCCTTGCGCCAGACATCGAGCGAGACCTTCGAACCCGGCGGCGTGGCGGCGACGATGCGCGGCAAGTCGATAGAGGATTCAACCGGTTTGCCATCAAACGCGAGGATGATGTCGGTCGCCTCAATGCCGGCTCGTGACGCCGGACCGCCCTTCTCCACCGAATTCACGAGCGCGCCGCGTGCCCGGTCCAGGCCGAAGGAGGTCGCCAGATCCCGGGTGACCTCCTGGATCATGACGCCGATTCTTCCGCGCGATACCCGTCCCTTCTCACGCAACTGCTTCTGCACGTCTAGCGCGACGTCGATCGGAATGGCAAATGACAGCCCCATGAAGCCGCCGGTCCGGCTATAGATCTGCGAGTTGATTCCCACTACTTCGCCACGCATGTTGAACAGGGGCCCGCCAGAATTGCCGGGATTGATCGCGACGTCCGTTTGGATGAACGGAACAAAGCTTTCGTCAGGAAGCGACCGCCCTTTGGCGGAAACGATCCCGGCGGTGACCGTGTTGTCGAATCCGAACGGCGAGCCGATTGCCACCACCCACTCGCCAACCTTGAGGCGTGCCGGGTCGCCGAACTGGACGATCGGAAGCCCGGACGCGTCCACCTTGATCAGCGCAACGTCCGTACGCTTGTCCGCGCCGATCACGCGTGCCTGAAACTCGCGCTTGTCAGTGAACCGCACGTCGATCTCATCCGCGCCTTCGATGACGTGTGCATTGGTCAGGATGTATCCGTCCTGGCTAATGATGAAACCGGAGCCCAAGGAGCGGCTCTCCGTCCGAGGTCCCGGGCCCGGAGGGGAGCGGTGCGGCATGAAGCGACGGAAGAATTCGAGCAGCTCCTCGTCCTCGACGCCCGGAATCTGCGGCAAGCTGGCGCTCCGGATTGCCTGCTTGGTGCTGATATTGACGACGGCGGGCCCCTGGTTTTCCACCAATCGCGTGAAGTCGGGGAGTTCGCGCGCCTGCGCAAATCCCTGCCCTGCTGCAACGAGTATGCACAGCGCAATCGCGCCTTTCAGCACTTGCATTCGCATCGCCTTCCTTACCGACTTTGTGGATTCGAGACGGATTGTTTCGGCTCAACGGGCCTGACGTACTTTACGGTCTCGGCAATGCGTTGAACACTGGTTGCCGGTGCCTCGCCGACTACGGTGATGAGGTGGTTTGCCACCTCGCGCGTGAAGATATTGATGGCCCCGACATTCGCCAGCCCGGTCTGGACGGGCTTGTCGCGCTGCCCGACGGGCTCGATGAACACCGACACGGCCGCAAGGCCATCCGAATAAACGACCTGTTCCATGGGCAACGACTTGTGCAGCGTCGTGACCTCCACGATTTTTCGAAACCCTGGCAAGCTGGCCTCGATGATCCAGCCTTGCTGCTCGAGATTGGCCGGTTTCACGTCGGTGTCTTCCACATGCCAGCTGCGCGTGGTGGGCCACGGCTTGACCTTGTCGCGCGTCACGTGACCGATCGTAAGCTCAGTGAACGTGAACTGCTCGACGGTCTCGCCCTTGTCGTCGAAGGTAAGCGCCTTGAGCAACATGCCGGTCTTCGCGTCGGCCCATAGACGGTACCCGTATCGCAGGTTGTCCTTGGGGGTGAGCACTATCGCCTGGCATTCATAGCCGGCAATACGCCGACTCTCTCCCTGCATCACCGTATAGTTCGCGGCAAGGTCGCTGATTTCGCCTCTAAGCACCGCCGGGAAGCTGCGTCGACCAGGACGCCGATCCACCTTTACCGTTTGGCTATTCGGGAGATAGCACCTGACGGCATCATCCGTCCGCAGGATCTCTCGCGGGACGCCATCGAGCACCTCGAGTTTTTCAATGTTTCCGCGCGGATCGGCGAGGCGCGTGATTCGGGAAGTTTCGCTGTGATCGCCTTGCTGGTAGACAAAAGTCCCGGTGTAGGACAGATCCTGCGTTGCTTGGTAGATTTTCCGAAGCCAATCCAAGGCTTCCGGTGAACTCTGCGCCTGTGCTGCCCCGCCCGCGCCGGCGACCAGAACAAAGAACGTCGGTGCCAGCACCTTCCAGGCGAGCCTCCGGCTCATCGGTTCGCGCCTCCAACGGCCTCGTCTGAAACCGTGCGTACGTACGGGGCCATCCCCTGCAAGGTAATACGCGGCGAATACGCCTGGTGCGCCAGGAGGTAGTCATTCGTCGCGCTTGGGAGCGGTATCCGGGGGGGTGGTGGAACCTGCGCCTTCGCCGCAACGACCACAGGCCCTGCCGAAGGCGACACCTGTGCGGTGACCGCTGCCGGACCGGCCGGCGCGACCGCGTCTCTCGGGGCATACTCGAGCCATCCCACCAAAGACACCGCGGCGACGCCGGCAGCCGCGGCAAGGCTCAGCCAGCGGCCACGCTCCCACCGGCTCGCGGTGCGCGCGGGGGCAAGCACGGTCGGCTCTCCCGCGAGGCGCTCGGCCAAGCGGGTGTTGAAGTCCTTCGACAGCACGCAACAATCGTGCATTGCATCACCGATCAGGTGATAGATCCGCCAACAATGCAGCGCTTCGTCGTCACGTGCGAGGTCGCTCAGCGAATTCGAAAGTTCGTGCTCGTCGAACTCGCCGTCCATCAATGCCGAGATTTTTGCTTTCATGGCTCTACCACCTCTTTTCCTTGCCGGTATCGAGCAGCGGCCGAAGCCGTTCCGCGATCGCCTCACGTGCACGGAAGATCCTGGACCTCACGGTGCCTATCGGGCAATCCATGATCCGCGCAATATCCTCGTAGCTCATTCCTTCGATCTCTCGCAGCTCAATTGCGGTACGCAACTCCTCCGGCAATTCTGCAATCGTTGCGTTTACCGTCGCGCCGATTTCATTGGACAGCAACAAGCTTTCCGGCGTATTGATGTCCCGCAACTGCTCTGCATCCTCATATCCCTCTGCCCCGTCTGCCTCGATTTCGGTAGACGTCGGTGCTCGCCTTCCCAGCGCCATGAGGTAGTTCTTGGCCGTATTGATCCCGATCCGGTACAGCCATGTGTAGAACGCGCTGTCGCCCCGAAAGGCCGGCAGCGCCCGGTAGGCCTTGATGAACGCTTCCTGCGTCACGTCTTCTACCTCCGCCGGATCGCGTACGAACCGGGACAGCAGTCGCGCCAGCTTGCGTTGGTACTTTTCGACTAGTAGCCCAAACGCGCGTTTGTCGCCGCGCTGGGCCCGCGCCACAAGCTCCCGGTCAATGTCCCGCCCGGTCATGCTTCGGCACCTATTGCCGAGGATTCCGACCGGCGGGCTGCACCCCACCCCGCCACCCAATCGCTACGTCTATGTGCCACAGACAATTGCCTTTGCAAATAGTTCGGCGCATCAATGCCGATTTCGTCACGTCCGCAGTTGCTCCGGCGCCACGCCGAGGACCCGACCCCACATGGCCCATAGCCTGAGCCTGCGGAACGATTCCACGTCGAGCATGTTGCACGCGACCACGATGGTGCGCCGCGTCCCGTGGCGCATGGAAAGGATCACCGCGAGGCGGCTGACGTATCGACGGGCGGCAACCTGCACTGCCGCTTCAGCTCCGTTTCGCGTGATTAGACGCATCGTTTGCGGCCCTTCGATCAGCAGGCTACGAATGGAATCCCGGTGACGCAGCAATGCGCGATCCCAGGCTGTGGCCCCCCCCAAGCCCACCAAGAGTGCGGCGATCGCCGTCCCCGCCAAGCCCGGCAGGACCATCGCAACGCAGCACGCGGCGGCGACATGCACAGCGACCACGAGCAACGCAAACTCCGGCGATGGCGAAAGATCGAGCCGAAGCGTCCGCTCGTCGCTCAACTGCGTGCGAAAACGAGAGTGCCGTTGGTGCCGCCGAATCCGAACGAATTGGAAAGCGCGATCCGGATGGGCAAATTGCGCGACACCTTCGGCACGTAGTCCAGGTCGCACTGGGGATCGGGATGCTCAAGGTTGATCGTTGGCGGGGAAACCTGGTTCAACATGGCAAGCGCCGTGAACACCGCCTCCACACCCCCGGCGGCGCCAAGCAGGTGGCCAGTCATGGATTTTGTCGAGTTCACGGCGACTTTGGCGGCGTGCTCCCCGAGCAGACGCTTGATGGCGACGGTCTCGGCGACGTCTCCGAGCGGCGTTGAGGTGCCGTGGGCGTTGATGTAATCGACCCTGCCTGCTTCGACTCCCGCGTCCTTGAGGGCGTTGCGCATGCAACGGTACGCGCCGTCTCCATCTTCGCAGGGCGCAGTCATGTGGTACGCATCGGCCGAAACGCCGTAGCCAACGAGCTCACAGTAGATCTTTGCTCCGCGTGCCTTGGCGTGCTCATATTCTTCGAGCACCATCGCGCCCGCGCCCTCGCCGAGGACGAAGCCGTCTCGATCCTTGTCCCACGGCCGGCTTGCCGCGGAGGGATCGTCGTTACGCGTCGAGAGAGCGCGCGCGGAGGCGAATCCTCCTACCGCAAGTTCCGTTACCGTCGACTCGGCGCCCCCAGCAATCATGACGTCTGCGTCGCCGTAGCGAATCGACTTGGCCGCTTCGCCAATGCAATGCGTTGACGTGGTGCACGCCGTCACGATCGCGAGATTCGGCCCCTTGAGTCCAAGCATGATCGAGAGATGGCCGGCAATCATGTTGATGATCGTGCCCGGAATGAAGAACGGCGAAATGCGTCGAGGCCCGCTCTTTAGCAATTCGTCGTGGGTAGCTTCGATCATCGGCAGCCCGCCGATACCGGAGCCGAAGTTCACGCCGGCGCGCTCGGCGCCGTCGGGCGTCAACGCGATACCCGCATCGCGCCATGCCTGCAGTCCGGCCGCCATGCCGTAATGAATGAACGTGTCCATGCGCCGCGCTTCCTTCGGCGACAGGTACTGCGACACATCGAATCCCTTGACTTCGCCGGCGATCTGGCTCGCCAGGCGTGACGGATCGAATCGAGTGATGCGAGTGATGCCGGACTTTCCGGCAAGCACGTTGCTCCAGGCTTCCGATACGGTGATACCTACCGGCGAGACAATCCCGAGCCCGGTGACGACGACTCTGCGACGAGACACCTTCGCTCCTAGCGGGAGACGCGCACCCGAATCGCACGCACCCCCGGTTCCTCAATGGGGATACTTAGCCTTTCTGGTGGCCTTTGATGTAATCGACGGCCTGCTGGACGGTCGTAATCTTCTCCGCTTCTTCGTCCGGAATTTCGGTCTCGAACTCCTCCTCCAGCGCCATCACCAGCTCGACCGTATCGAGGGAGTCGGCGCCCAGGTCGTCGACGAACGACGACTCGTTCTTGATCTCGGCCTCGTTGACGCCGAGTTGCTCGGCGATGATTTTCTTGACACGTTGTTCGATATTTTCCATCTGCTGCTCCTTCCCTATGGGGCCAAGCGGGCCCGTATTCTACCAAAAGGATCGTTTCCCCCTGCGACGGGAAAACGCTTTCGCTACATATACATGCCGCCGTTTACGTGCAAGACGGTCCCGGTTAGATAGTCGCCAGCGGCCGACGCCAGATACGCGACTGCTGCTGCCACGTCTTCAGGGCGCCCCAACCTGCCGAGGGGGATCTGTTGCAGAAGGGCACTGCGTTGCTCCTCGGTCAGCGCCCGGGTCATATCTGTATCGATGAATCCCGGCGCAACGCAGTTCACGGTGATATTGCGGCTGCCGAGCTCACGCGCGAGGGATTTCGTCATTCCGACAACGCCGGCCTTCGCGGCCGCGTAATTCGCCTGCCCGGGGTTCCCGGCTGCGCCGACGACCGAAGTGATATTGATGATGCGTCCCCAGCGAGCCTTCATCATGCCGCGCATCACCGCCCGCGAGAGCCTGAATACTGCCCGTAGGTCGGTTTCGATCACTTCGTCCCACTCGGCATCCTTCATGCGCAGGGCGAGGTTGTCCCTCACGACGGCGGCATTGTTGACCAGAATCAGGATGTCGCCGAACTCTTTCTGTATGGCATCAACGAGCGCATCGCATTGCTCCGACTCGCGTACGTTCAGAACGCGGCCTGCGTTCTTCGTTCCCGGCCTGGCCAGCGCCTCACCGATCGTGGCGGCACCCGCCTCACTGGTTGCGGTCCCTACCACCGTCGCGCCGTTCTTGGCCAGCTCCAGCGCGATGGCGTGTCCGATCCCGCGCGTAGCGCCGGTGACCAAAGCAACTCTCCCGCCAAGCATGCTCACGCCCCCTTCAGGCTTGCGAGCGCCTGCTCTATCGACCCTCGGTCGGCGAGCGAGGCTGCTTGCAGGCTGCCGTCGATACGCTTGACCAGGCCCGTCAGGACCTTGCCCGGACCGCATTCGAATACATGCGTCACGCCCATTTCCGCCATGCGGCGAATGATCTCGGCCCAGCGCACGGGCGAGGCCGCCTGTCGCACCAGCGACTCCTTGATCGCCGCCGGGTCCTGCGGCAGCGCCACATCGACGTTGTTGATCAGAGGCACGGATGGCGAGCGGACGTCAAGTTTGTCGAGGTATCCGCGCAGCCTTTCTGCCGCTGGCTGCATCAGGCTCGAATGGAAAGGGGCGCTCACCGGCAACGGCATGGCGCGCTTCGCCCCCCTCGCCTTGCAGGCCTCGATCGCGCGCGACACGGCTTCGCGGTGCCCTGCAATCACGACCTGTCCCGGCGCATTGAAATTGACCGCCTGCACGATTTCACCCTGGGAGGCGTCCGCGCAGGCTGCACGCACATTGTCGTCGTCCAAATTGAGAATCGCCGCCATTGCACCTTGTCCTTCCGGCACGGCTTCCTGCATGGCTTGGGCGCGAAACCTGACCAGCGGTAGGCAGTCGCGAAACGCGATTGCGCCGGTAGCGACCAAGGCGGTGTACTCCCCCAGACTATGACCTGCGACAACCTCCGGTTGCGGGCCCCCAAGCGCGAGCCACCCGGTGTACGCCGCATAGCCGACTGCCACCATGGCAGGCTGGGTATTGATCGTGAGGTTGAGCGATTCCGCCGGGCCTTCGTCCAGTAGTTTCAGGAATTCCGCACCGAGCACTTCGGCCGCCTCGCCGAGCACCCGCTCGATCCCGGGCAGCCCCGCATAGGCTTTCATCATGCCTACCGCCTGCGATCCCTGTCCTGGGAAGACCATTGCGAGCTTCATCGATCCCGAACTCTCACATCGTCACCACGGCGGCGCCCCAGGTGAAGCCGCCGCCGACCCCCTGCATCAGGACGCGATGCCCCGGGAGGATCTTGCCGGCCCGCACCCACTCGTCGAGCGCGAGCGGCACGGATGCGGCGGAAGTGTTGCCGTGGTGGTCCACGGTTACGACCAGCCGATCGGTCGGCAGGCCAAGTTTCTTTGTCGTCGCGTCGAGGATCCGCACGTTTGCCTGATGCGGAATGAGCCAATCGATGTCTTCGAGTCGCATCCCCGCCAAGGCCACTGCCTCACGTGCCGACTCGTCCAGCACCTTCACGGCGAGGCGGAACACCTGGTTGCCGGCCATCTGAAGGTAAGGTGATCCCACGATGCGTCCCCCGCAGACGTTGCCCGGCACCGACAGGATGTCCGCATGGCTCCCGTCGGCGTGCAGCACCGTCGCATGCACGCCAGGGCGCTCATCTCGGGCAAGCACGACTGCGCCAGCGCCATCGCCGAACAGCACGCAGGTGCCGCGGTCGTTCCAATCGAGGATGCGCGAAAACACCTCCGCGCCCACGACGAGGGCACGCTTGTACGTTCCTGCCCGGATGAAGCAATCAGCCGTGGCGAGCGCGTATACGAAGCCGCTGCACACGGCCTGAATGTCGAATGCCGGGCAGTCCTTGATCCCGAGCTTGGCCTGCAGCAGGCACGCCGTACTAGGAAAAATGTAATCGGGCGTCGAGGTCGCAAGTATGATCAGATCGATGTCGGACGCTGGGATGCCCGCAGCCTGCAGGGCATGACGACTTGCCTCGAGCGCGAGATCGCTGGACGTCTGGGACTCGTTGGCGATGTGACGCTGCACGATCCCGGTTCGCTCCCGGATCCATTGATCGCTGGTATCCAGGCGTGCGGCGAATTCATCGTTGGTAACGATCCTCGGGGGCAGATAGCTCCCGGTGCCGACGATGCGGGAATAGATCATTCGCTTGCGGATTGGTACTGGTCGGGCGAAATCGATGGATGCAGCTGAGCCATTCGTTGGGCGATGCGATGCGGTACGTTGTTGCGCACTTCTTCGACCGCGCGTCCTATGGCCTGCTCGAATGCGAATACATCTGCAGAGCCGTGGCTCTTGATCACGATGCCGCGTAGGCCGAGAAGGCTTGCCCCATTGTAGCGCCTGTGGTCCATGCGACGTCTGAACGATCGAACTACTGGAAGCGCGAAGACGGCTCCCAGCCTCGTCACGAAATTGCGCTTGAACTCCTCCCGCAGCGCCGCAGTGATCATCTGGGCGACTCCCTCCGATGCCTTGAGGGCCACATTTCCGACAAAGCCGTCACACGCGACGACGTCTGTGGTGCCCTTATAGATGTCGTCGCCTTCGACGTTGCCGTGGAAATTGAGGCCGCTTGTCCGCAGCAGCTCGGCGGCCCGTTTCACCGCTTCATTTCCCTTGATGTCCTCGGCCCCGATATTCAGCAGGCCGACGGTGGGCCGCTCCTTGTGCTCGACGGCCGCGACCAGCATGGCTCCCATGATCGCGAACTGCAGCAGGTGCTGGGGCGTGCAGTCGACGTTCGCTCCAAGATCGAGGACATAGGTATGGGTGCCCCGCATGTTCGGTAGCACGGTCGCGATGGCGGGACGATCGATTCCCGGGAGCGTTCTCAGTACGAAGCGTGAAATCGCCATCAAGGCCCCGGTGTTCCCGGCGCTCACACAAGCGTGCGCCTCGCCGCTCCGGACCAGGTTGATCGCGACCCGCATCGACGAATCTTTCTTGTAGCGCAGGGCCGTGGTCGGCGGCTCGTCCATGGCGACCACCTCGCTTGCGTGGTGGACGCGTAGTCGTGGAGTAGCGGCCGCGCGACGGGCCGAGAGCTCCGCCTCGATGGCGTCCCGCGGCCCCACCAGCAACACATCGACATCCCCATGGCGCCGCTGGAATTCGAGTGCAGCCGGTACCGTCACGTGAGGCCCGTGATCGCCTCCCATGCAGTCAACTGCTACAGTGATTTCCATCAGGCGCTGGACGCACCGGCACCGCGCCCGCAGCGGGCGCGATGCGTGGCGACGAACCTATTCGCCCTTGGTCTGTACGACCTTCTTGCCGCGATAATGGCCCGTCGGGCTCACGTGGTGGCGTAGATGCACCTCGCCGGTCGTCGGCTCCACCGCAACTGTAGGTTGCGCGAGAAAATCGTGCGCGCGGCGCATGCCGCGCCTGGACGGGGATTTCTTGTTCTGCTGAACTGCCATGTTGAAACTCCTCTCATTTAAGTCTTCCGCTGCCGGGCACCCCTTGTGCCCAGCATGCCTTTAAGCTCTGAAAACGGCGAGCTCGCCCCGCCGGTTCGCGGTTTTCCTTGCGCATCGCATCGCTCATGGCGCGGCGCATACGGCACCGCAAGCAACAGCTCATCTTCCAGCAACTCTCCGACCTGCATGGCCTCCCCCGCGACGATACGGTCCGGCTCCTCAGCATCGTCCGGCAGCGAATCAATCTCGCCTTCGGACCGCGCCAGCACCAGCGTCGTATCGACGCTCACCGGGAAATCGAGCGCCTTGAGGCAACGTTGGCACATCAGCCGCAGTATGCCGTTCAGCGTCAGGCGCAATGCAAGGCGCCCGAGCATGTCATGCACACCCTCTACCGAGTAGTCGATCGTTCCGTCGGCCGACGCGAGCTTGTCACGCAGTCGCTGGAATTCGCTGATCGCCCACGTGCCCCTGAGCTTTGCGCCGGCCGCTGCAAAGTCATAGCCGTTGATAAGCGGCCGATGCGGCATAAACGTGAAATGCTATCATTCCATAAAAACCGTGTCAAAACAAAGCCATGGCCGGACGACGTCAACTGGTCCTCGCATCGACCTCAATTTACCGCAGGGAACTGCTGCGGCGCCTCGCGCTGCCCTTCGAGTGCGCAGTCCCCGAAGTGGACGAAGCGCCTCTACTGCAGGAATATCCGTGGGATACCGCGCTGCGCCTGTCGCTCGCCAAGGCGCGCGCCGTGAGCAGCCGCTATCAGGACGCTCTGGTGATCGGGTCAGATCAGGTCGCCGCCTGCGACGGCAAGCTTCTGGGAAAACCTGGGACCCACGACAACGCCTTCGCGCAGCTTAGGAGTCTCAGCGGCCGGGCGGCCGATTTTCATACCGCGGTTAGCCTTCTCGATTCCCGCACGGGAGAGGCGCGCTCGCACGTAGTCCGGTGTCGGGTAGTCTTCCGTGAGTTGGGCGACCGGCTGATCGACACGTACCTGCGCCTGGAGCAACCCTACGATTGCGCCGGAAGTGCCAAATCCGAAGGGCTCGGCATCGCGTTGATCCAGCGTATCGAGACGGAAGACCCGACCTCACTCATCGGGTTGCCGTTGATCGCACTCACGACCATGCTCGAACAGGCTGGATTGCCCGTGCTCGGTTGATGCCGCCAGCGCTCTACGCCATCCCCACGCCTCTCGGCGGCATCCCGGCGGACGCATTGCCGCAGCCGGCGTTGCAGACCATCCGCTTGCTGCGCGACTTCGTCGTCGAGAACGAGAAGTCCGCGCGCGCTTTCCTCGCGGCGGTGGAAATGCCGTGTCCGCTGCGCGATCTGCGCTTGCGGCGACTGGACGAGCACACTTCGATCGGGGAGATCGGTGCGCTGCTCGCGCCGCTGCGCGAGGGGCGCCCGCTCGGCCTGCTCTCTGAAGCCGGCTGCCCGGCGATTGCCGACCCCGGCGCCGCGCTGGTAGCCGCTGCGCAACGGGAGGCATTTCGCGTCGTCCCCCTGATCGGACCCTCTGCGATCGTGCTTGCCTTGATGGCCTCGGGGCTCGAAGGCCAGCGCTTTGCGTTCTGCGGCTACCTGCCGCGCGATGCGGACAGCCGCGAGCGTCGAATCCGGGATCTGGAGCGCAGATCGAGAAACGAACGCGAGACCGAGATTTTCATCGAGACGCCATACCGAGGCGATCTGCTGATAAGCGCACTGCTCGCCCACTGCGCCCCTTCCACGCACCTGTGCATCGCGTCCGAGCTCACCTTGCCGGGTGAAAACATCGCAGTTCGGACGGTGGAAGAGTGGCGCCGCGCGCCGCCGTCGCTCGGGCGGCGGCCCACGGTGTTCCTGCTGCAGGCGGCCTAACGAATCGTCGGCGTGTAGTGCATCGCGAGTTCGGCCAGCGCGCTCGCCGCGCCGGCGCCGAAGCGCCGCGCAAATTTCTCGGCGAGGTTTTCCTTTTGCGAGTAGTCGACGATTTCGTCGGCCTTGATCACGTCGCGCGCAACGTAGTGAAGGGTGCCAAAGCCGTCCGCGAGGCCCAGCTCGACGCTCTTCTGGCCCGTCCAGATCAAACCGCTGAACATGTCGGGCGTTTCCTTGAGCCGCGTGCCTCTTCCTTCGCGCACATCGTTGATGAACTGCTGGTGAATTTCGTCCAGCATCGCCTGGGCAAATTGCTTCTGGGTCGGGTCTTCGGGCAGAAAGGGGTCGAGAAAGCCCTTGTTCCTCCCGGCGGTCAGCAGCCTGCGCTCGACGCCGAGCTTGTCCATCAGACCGGTGACGCCGAATCCGTCCATGCGCACGCCGATCGAGCCCACGATGCTCGAGCGCGTGACGTAGATCTTGTCGGCAGCGGAGGCGACGTAATATCCACCCGACGCGCAGATATCCTCCACCACCGCGTAAAGAGGAACGTTCGGATATTTCTTGCGCAGGCGTCGCATCTCGTCGTAGATGTTCTGCGCTTGGACCGGGCTGCCCCCCGGGCTATTGATACGCAGCACCACCCCCTGGGTATTCTTGTCCTTGAATGCCGCACGCAGCGCCGCTCCGATCTTCTCGGCGCTTGCGTCGCTGCCGGGTGCGATCAGGCCGTCGAGCTCGACGAGACCTGTGTGCTTGCCGCCGGTGACCTCCATCGACTTCTCGCTCCAGCCAAACGCCAGCATCAGCAAAATGGTGAGGTAGGCGAAGCCAAGCAGCTTGAAAAAGATGCCCCACATGCGCGAGCGGCGCTGCTCCCGCAATGCCGCCGTGGCGAGTTTCTCGATCAGCCCGCGCTCCCACTGCCCGCCGTTGTCAGTCATCTGTAAACCCCAGGAAGTAAACCCCGCCTTCGCGCTCCTCCATGCGGAGCGCGACCAGCGGCGCGCCGCCGCACGGTCCGCCGAGACATCTGCCGTTCGCCGCGTCGTACACCGCGCCGTGCGCCGAGCATATCAAATCGCGTCCGTCGGCGTCGAAGAACTCACCCTCCCGCCAATCGAGCTCCAACGCGACGTGGGCGCAACGGTTCAGGTAGCCGCGCACGATTCCATTGTGACGCACCACGAAGGCGGGCACCGTATCGCCGAAGTACTCGACTTGAAAGCGCACCCCGCGGCCGTAGTCCACGAGCTCGCGCGAGGTGCAAATCAGCCGTTGCGGATCAGCCAATGGTCGAGATCGCCGACGCTCGAGACGCAGGCTACGGGGCCAAGCGCGCGCAGTGCATCCTCGGGATGCGCGCCGTAGGTCACCGCGAGCGCGTCGACGCCCGCGCGGCGCGCCATCTCCAGGTCGTGCGAAGTGTCGCCGACCATGAGCGAGCGTCCTTGCTCGATGGACAATTCCTGCATTAGCTCGCGCAGCATCGACGGATGTGGCTTGGGATCGGTCTCGTCGCCACAGCGCGAACACTCGAAGTGGGCCCCCAACCCGCTCGACGCAAACGCGCGCTCGAGTCCCTTGCGGCTCTTGCCCGTCGCAACCGCGAGCCGATGCCCGCGCGCACGCAAACGCTCGAGCAATTGAGGCACCCCGGGAAACAGCGCCATCGAGTCCTCGCGCGACAGGAAATGCCGCCGATAACTCTCGGCGAATTCCCTGTAGCGTTCGCGTGGCAGCTCAGGCACGGCGTGCCGCAGCGAGTCCTCAAGCCCAAGCCCGATCACGTGGCTCGCACGTGCCTGGTCCGGCACCGCGAGCCCGAGATCCCGACTCGCCTGCTGGATGCACTCGACGATGGTCGCCGCCGAGTCGATCAGGGTGCCGTCCCAGTCGAAGATGATCAGTGCGTAGCGCCGCTCAGTCGTCATCGGGGAGCGCTCCGAGCCTTCGCTCGATGAAGTTTCTCATTTCCGCCGGCAGCGCCGCTGCCAGGCGCAGGCGCTCGCCGGTCGCCGGATGGCGCAGGGCGAGCCGCCGGGCGTGCAGGAAGAGGCGCTTCGCGCCCTCTTTTGCAAGGGCCCGATTCAGCTCGAAGTCGCCATATTTGTCGTCGCCGATGACGGGGTGGCCCGCATGCGCCAGGTGAACGCGGATCTGGTGCGTGCGCCCGGTCAGCAGGCGCAACTCGAGCAAGCTTAGGTCCTGGCTCACCAGAAGCGGCCGGACCGCCGTCGCCGCCTCCTTCCCTTCGGCCCGAACGCTCACCCGCCGCTCACCACTCGAGGTGACATGCTTGTGCAACGAATCCCGCAGCTCGCGGGCGCCGCCGCGCCAGCGCCCGGCGGCCAATGCCACGTAAACCTTTTCCAGCTCCCCTTCGCGCAGCATCCGGTGAAGCTCGATGAGCGCGCTGCGCTTCTTGGCGATGATCAACAATCCCGACGTATCACGGTCCAAGCGGTGCGCGAGTTCGAGAAATCGGGCCTGCGGGCGCGCCGCACGCAGCGACTCGATGGCACCGTAGCTAACGCCGCTGCCACCGTGCACCGCCACGCCGGACGGCTTGTCGACCACGAGCAGAGCCGCATCCTCGTAGACCACCGGCAGCGCGATCGGTTTTGGAGCAGGCTTCGTAGGGCGTTCCGCGATGCGGACGGGGGGAACCCGGACGCGATCGCCAGCACGCAACCTGTAGTCTGGCTTGACCCGGGAACTGTTGACGCGAACCTCGCCGCGGCGCAGCACGCGATAAACGTGGCTCTTCGGTACGCCTTTCAGGCAGCGGATGAGGAAGTTATCGATGCGTTGCGCTGCGCTTTCTTCCCCCACTTCCAGCAGAGTCGCCCGAGCCTTGCTTAAGTCATTCATTTTCCGTATGATCTCGGGACTGCTTCGAGTTGCGAGGCACAGGTCCGAGTCAGCGCCCAGTGCGTTTCCAGAGGATCTGCAACCCGCCTCCTGCCCTGCTGAAAGCCGGGCCTGACGCAGCGGTTAATTTCGCTCACCGGAAGTAGCGATAGTACTAGAAGCGCGCGCAGTGGGTTTTTTCCCACGGAAACGCCCGCACCCCTTAAGGAAGGGTGCACGGATTCCGGCCGCCGCCGGCATTTCGCTTAACCGACATACTCTGTCGCTGAACCGAAATAGGGCTTTTACTGGTAGCAGACTAGGAGAATCCTGACCGACGACCGCCGGTTCCCCTGCAAGCGCAGGAGAATTGGAAGTGAAGCGCATGTTATTCAACGCGACGCAGCAGGAAGAACTGCGCGTCGCCATCGTCGACGGCCAAAGGCTGGTCGACCTCGACATCGAGTCTGCATCAAGGGAGCAACGCAAGAGCAACATCTACAAGGGCGTCATTACCCGCATCGAGCCCAGTCTCGAGGCCGCCTTCGTCGACTATGGCGAGGAGCGCCACGGGTTCCTGCCCTTCAAGGAAGTGGCGCGCAGCTACTTCCGCTCTGACGTTGATGTCGGCCGGGCCAGGATCCAGGACGCCCTAAAGGAAGGGCAGGAACTGATCGTCCAGGTCGAGAAGGACGAGCGCGGGACCAAAGGCGCCGCGCTGACCACGTTCATCAGCCTCGCCGGTCGCTACCTCGTGTTGATGCCCAACAACCCGCGCGGCGGCGGCGTGTCGCGCCGGGTCGAGGGCGAGGACCGCAACGAACTGCGCGACACCCTAGACCAGCTGCAGCTCCCCGAAGGCATGAGCGTGATCGCCCGAACAGCGGCGATTGGCCGCTCGGCCGAGGAGCTCAACTGGGACCTGAACTACCTGCTGCAGCTTTGGCGCGCGATCGAGGCCGCGACAAATGACCGCAGCCCGGGCCCGGACGGCAAGTATGTCGCCAAGCCGTTCCTCATCTACCTCGAGTCGAGCCTGGTCATCCGCGCCATCCGCGATTATTTCCAGCCGGACATTGGCGAGATCCTGATCGATACCGAGGAGATCTACGATCAGGCGCGAGCGTTCATGCAGATCGTGATGCCCGACAACGTGGCCAAGGTCAAGTTGTACCGGGATGACGTGCCTCTTTTCTCGCGCTTCCAGATCGAGCACCAGATCGAGAGCGCCTATGCGCGGCACGTCAACCTGCCCTCGGGAGGCTCGGTGGTCATCGATCACACCGAAGCGCTGGTGGCAATTGACGTCAACTCTGCGCGTGCCACCAAAGGCCACGACATCGAGGAAACGGCGTTTCGCACCAACCTCGAGGCCGCCGAAGAGGTCGGCCGACAACTGCGGCTGCGCGATCTCGGCGGGCTGATCGTAGTCGATTTCATTGACATGGAATCGCAGCGGAACCAGCGCGAGGTTGAAGATCGCTTCCGCGAGGCGCTGCGCCACGACCGCGCGCGCGTGCAAATCGGCAAGATCTCGCGATTCGGCCTGATGGAGCTGTCGCGCCAGCGGCTGCGGCCTTCGCTGGAGGAAACCGCGCACATCAACTGCCCGCGCTGCAGCGGCACCGGCTTCATCCGCGGCACCGAATCGACGGCGCTGCACCTTCTCCGGATCCTGCAGGAGGAGGCGATGAAGGAGAACACCGGCGCCGTGCATGCACAGGTTCCGGTGGATGTCGCGAGTTTCCTGCTGAACGAGAAACGCAGTGAGATCCAGAAGCTCGAAGGGCGCCTCAAGGTCAACATCGTGCTCGTCCCGAACCCGCACCTCGAAACGCCGCACTACAAGGTCCAGCGCCTGCGACACGACGAGCTGAACCAGATGGAGCACGTTCCCGCAAGCTATGAGCTAGTCGAACAGCCCGAGGAGCCCAAGCTCGGAGCTGAGGCAGAGCCGCAGCGAGAGCGCCAGGAAGCGGTAGTCAAGGGCATCACACCGGCGCAACCCGCGCCGATGGCGGCCGAGCTCGCCGCGCGCGAGCCACGCCCCCAGCCCGCACCGCCGGCAGTGCGCACGCCCTCGCCGCTGGTGAAGGCTGAAACTCGCCCGGGCATCATCGGCCGCATACTCGGCTGGTTCAAGCTCGAGCCGACCGCGTAAACGCCCGCGG